>JAWXBB010000532.1:0-5140 GCA_034439795.1 Planctomycetaceae bacterium
CGCCCGCATGAACGCGCTGTCCACCCGCAACGAATCCCCCGAGACCGCCAGCCGCCCGTTCGACAGAGACCGCGACGGCTTCGTGCTGTCCGAAGGGGCCGGCATCGTGATCCTCGAAGAGTACGAGCACGCCAGGAATCGCGGAGCGCCGATTCTCGCCGAACTGCTGGGCTACGGCATGTCGTCCGACGGCACGCACATGACGGCCCCCGACCCCAACGGCGCGGGAGCGGCCCGCGCGATGGTCAACGCCATCCGCGACGCCAAACTGAACCCCGCGCAAATCGATTACGTCAACGTCCACGGCACCAGCACCCCGTTGGGCGACAAGGCCGAAACGGTCGCCCTCAAGCGGGTCTTCGAGGCGCATGCGAAGAAGTTCTGCGTCTCCAGCACCAAGAGCCAGCTCGGCCACCTGCTCGGCGCATCCGGCGGCGTCGAATTTGTCGTCTCGATCCTGACGCTGTTGAATCAGGTCGTCCCGCCGACGATCAACCTCGAAAATCAAGACCCCGAGTGCGATCTGGATTACGTGCCGCATCAGGCCCGGCCGCTCAAGGTCAACCACGTGTTAACGAACAGCTTCGGCTTCGGCGGCCACAACGCCTGCCTGGTCCTCGGCCGCGTGGCGTAGACGTTTCTCGCGTGCCACGGCCGTGTCGGCCGTGCGGATTCTCACACGGGTTGAGCGCTCGCACGGCAGGCAACGCCCTGTGATCCCTCTTCAGCCCCAGCGGGGCGACAGATCGTAGCCCCAGGCGTAAGCCTGGGGATCTGCCCGATGGCGACACGCCAGCCGCGAAGCGGCGACAGAGATTCGTCGCGCGATCGAGCTTCTGTCGCCCCGCTGGGGCTGCGCGACTTCTCAACGATGTTCCCCCAGGCTCACGCCTGGGGCTACGATCTGTCGCCGCTTCGCGGCTGAAATCCAGAAAACCACCGTACTCGCAACCCAGAATTAAGATGAACACTCCGACAAGACGGCGATCGGTCGCGAATCTACGCCAGCAGCGTTTCCAGCACGCGGGAATACGCCGCATACGCTCCGGCGTCGAACAACACGAAGCGGGTCTCCAGCGGGGACCGTAACGTGTCGGCGGTCAGAAACCGGGTGACTTCGTCCAGCGAATGCTCTGCAGCGAGGTCGATCGGATAGCCGTACACCCCCGTGCTGATGGCGGGAAACGCGATCGAGCCGCAGCGATGTTCCGCCGCCAGTTCCAGACAGCGGCGATAGGCAGAGCGGAGCAGCGCCGGTTCCCCCTGATGCCCGCCGCGCCAGACCGGTCCCACGGCGTGGAACACGAACTTCGCCGACAGTTGGCCGGCGCCCGTCGCGACGGCGTCACCCGTCGGACAACCGAGCGGATACCGCCGCCGAGTCTCTTCCATCAGCGTTGGACCTCCCGCACGGTGAATGGCGCCATCGACGCCTCCGCCACCTGCGAGTGCCGAGTTCGCCGCGTTGACGATGGCGTCCGCCACCTGCCGCGTAATGTCCCCCTGCACGAGTTGCACGCGATGGGGGCCGAATTGGACGTTCATCGTGGTCTTTCACTCCGGGCGGATGTCGCGTACCTTCATCACAACGATCATAACAAGAGGATTTCGGAAGCCGCGGAGTTGCACCCCCGCGGATGAGAGTCTGTTGGTCGCCAACCGCGGGGGTGCAACCCCGCGGCTTCTGATGCCACTGACAACGGACCACCCGTGCCCCTCCGCATCGCTTTCGTCATCCCCACGCTGGACCAGTCCGGTGCGGAGAAGCAGTTGATGCTGCTGGCGACGGGGTTGCCGCGCGACGAATTCGATCCGCACGTCATTGCCCTCACGCGCGGCGGTCCGTATGCCGAGCGGCTGGCCGACGCGGGCGTGCCGGTGACGGTGCTCGACAAGCGGTGGAAATGCGATCCGCTCGCGTGGCGGCGTCTGAGTCAGGCGCTGCGACGATTGAAACCCGACATCGTCCACACCTGGCTGTTCGCGGCGAACACTTACGGCCGGCTGGCGTTGCCGCGGCGTCCCAAGCCGAAGGTGATCGTCTCCGAGCGCTGCGTCGATTCGTGGAAGTCCGGCTGGCAACTTTGGCTCGACCGCAAGCTGATCGGCCGGACCGATCGGTTGGTGGGGAACTCACAGAGCGTCGTCGAGTTCTATGCTCAACAAGGGCTGCCGCGCGACAAGCTGGCCTGCATTCCGAACGGCGTCGAACTCGGTCCGCAACGGTCGCGATCAGATTTGCTCGCGGAGCTGAAGCTGCCCGATGACA
This sequence comes from Planctomycetaceae bacterium, assembly GCA_034439795.1. GTDB lineage: Bacteria > Planctomycetota > Planctomycetia > Planctomycetales > Planctomycetaceae > DSVQ01. Next base: position 2,270 of record JAWXBB010000532.1, read on the forward strand.
CATTCCTCATCGGCTATGTCGGCCGGCTCGCCGAGCAGAAGCGGGTCCGCGATCTCGTCTGGGCCACGGAGACGCTGCGGCAGATCCGGCCGCAGATTCATCTCGTGCTGATCGGCGACGGTCCCGAACGGGAACGGTTGGAACGCGTCGCCCGGGATGTCCATACGGATCGGCACGTCCACTTTCTCGGCCACCGGCCGGATGCCGCCGCGTGGATGTCGGCGTTCGACGCCTTCTGGCTGGCGAGCAGCTTCGAGGGGCAGTCGAACAGTCTGATGGAGGCGATGGCCGCGGGCCGGCCGGTGGTGGCGTCGGACATTCCCGCGAATCGGGAGCTGGTCGCGCCCAATCAAACCGGGTTCCTGGTCAACGTCGGGGACAGCGTCGCGTTCATGCAGTTCACGCGACGGCTGATCGACGAACCGGATCTGGCCCGGCGGCTGGGTGACGCCGCCCGCGAACGGATGCAGACGGAATTCAGCGTGGCCCGGATGACGGCGGCGTATGCGGCCCTGTATCGCGACGTGTGCGGCCGCGAATGAGGACGTCGCCGTCGAGCACGTCGATGGTCGTCCCGACGAGTTGCGAAATCTCCGGGATGCGGTCGAGACCGTGACCGGCGAGGGGCGACACCGCGGTCTGTCCACCCACGAACTTGGGCGCGACGAACACGTGCCATTCGTCGATGAGACCGGCATCGAACAGGCTGCCGAGCAGTTGACCGCCTCCCTCGACGAGGACGTGCGTCATTCGCCTCCGACCGAGTTCCGTCAACCACGCGGCCGGCGGTATGCGGCCATTGGCATCGGAGGCTGTTGTCCAGACCTCGACCCCGGCGGATTGCAGGGCGGCGATCCGCGCCGGTTCAGCCGAAGTCGCGGCCACGCACAGCACCGGGACTTCGCCGGCGGTCTGTACCAGTTTGGACGACAGCGGCAACCGCGCTTGCGGGTCTATCACGACACGCATGGATGTTCGGACACCGGGTGGACGGGCGGTCAACTGCGGATCATCGGCGATCGCCGTTCCGATGCCCACGACGATGGCGTCCATCCGTCCGCGCAACTGATGGACCACGGCACGCGAGGCTTCACCGCTGATCCATTGGGAATGCCCCGCGCGGCTCGCGATCTTGCCGTCGAGCGTCATCGCCCACTTGGCGTGGACCCAGGGCAGTCCCTGCGTCACCAGCCGCACAAACGGCGCAGTCAACCAGCGGGCCTGCGGTTCGAGCAATCCGACTTCGACTTCGATTCCGGCGGCTCGCAGTTCAGCGATCCCTCCGCTCGCCACTTGCGGATTCGGATCGGTCATCGCCACGACGACGCGCTGGAGGCCCGCGGCGATGACGGCCCGGCTGCACGGCGGGGTCTTGCCGAAGTGGCAGCACGGTTCGAGCGTGACAAATAGTGTCGCCCCGCGAGCGGCCGCGGAAGCTTGCTCCAAGGCGAACACCTCGGCATGCGGGCCGCCGTAACGCTGATGCCAGCCTTCGCCGAGCACGCGCAACTGGTCGTCGACAACGACCGCGCCCACGGGCGGGTTCGGTTCCACCGCACCGACGCCCCTGGCGGCCAGCGCGAGCGCGTGCTGCATGACTTCCGACGGCGTCGCAAACGGCTGGGATCGCACGTCAAAACCTCTCCCGTCGGAGACCTGCGCTGGGGGTGCCACTGGCGGCAGGCTTTGAGCCGCCAGTGTCTTGGTCCCAATCCCGTGCAGAAGCACTGGCGGCCGAAGCCCGCCGCCAGTGGCACCCCGCGTCATCACACCGGAGGCTCAGTGTACCACTGCCGACGTGTCAGCGCGATCGCGACCACTATCGCGGGGCCGCGAAGCGGTCGGTGCGACGCACTTTCGTCATAGACGGCAGGGTCGCCGCTGTTTCCCCCAGACTTCGCGGACGCTCGGCGCGAGCCATGACTTTGCGGGCTTTGACGGCGCGGGCAGCCATCAAAGTCGGGGCAGCTTGACTAAGCGTTACGGACGGGAAAGTCGGGGGTGTTCGATGTGACAAACGGTTGCAATTTAACGACTTGCGAGGTTCAAGGCGTCTTGCCTGGGAGTCCGATCAATGGGCTTAGTCCCGCCGAGTGCATGGTGCCTCGAAACCGAATTGTGAACACGGTGCGAGCCACGCCGGGACTGCCGTGTCCGACGGGCTGGCTCGCCGAGAGACGGACGTACGTTTTTGTCGGTCGAAACCGCGGCGGAGGACGTGAAGGGATTCCCGCAGGAGAAACACGACGCGCGTCGCTGGAGGCGACGAACCGGGGCTGGAACGTTGCCGCCGGATGTTTCTGTTGTGGAACGACACGATTCTCGCGGGTCGGGACGACCCAGGTTCGAGATTCCCAAGGGAAGGAGACGTTGCTCTATGTGGATCAAGCTGAGTGGCGCGCTGCTCGCTGCGATGAGTATGGTCAATCTGGCTGACGCCGGATTGCTCGGCTCGCTTCGTGGCGGCTTCGGTGCCGAAAAGGGTTGTGGCTGTGCCTCGACGTGCCAGCCCGCATGTTGCAAGCCGGTGATCGTCAAGCCTTGCTGCGCGAACGTGTATACGTATCAGCGGCACTGCTCGGACATCAAGCCGCCTTGCTGTGACACCTGCTGCCCGCCGGCCACTTGCTGTGCGCCGGCTGCGAACGCCTGCAACCACGGTTGCGCTCCGGCTGCTGGTCCGGCCTGTGCCGCTCCCGCGGCGTGTGCTCCGGCCGCCTGTGCTCCGGCTGCCTGTGCCCCGGCGTGTGCCGCTCCCGCGGCTTGCGCTCCGGCTTGTGCTGCTCCGGCCGCTTGCGGTCCGGCTGCCTGTGCTCCGGCCTGTGCCGCTCCGTGTGCTCCGGCCGCAATGGCCTGCACCCCGGCTTGTGC
>JAWXBB010000533.1:0-13824 GCA_034439795.1 Planctomycetaceae bacterium
TCACGCCACCCGCCCGGCGGCTATTCTTCGCCGTTCTGATCGAGACGGGTGAGGAAGCCTCGCATGACGATTGCCCCCAGCCAGCCACAGGTGACGAAGACGAGGACCGCGTTGCACAAGAACAAGTGGGTGCATCTGGCGGTGGGGATCGCGGTCTCGGTCGTTTGTCTGTGGTATGCCGTCGGGTTGCTGAAAGATCCGAATGCGTTGCAGCAGATCGGGCAGGCGTTCGCGCGGGCGAACTATCTGTCGCTGCCGGTGATCTGGTTTGTGCTCGCCATCTTTTACTGGCTGAAAGCGTGGCGCTGGCGGCTGCTGCTGAAACCGGTCGGCGACTTCCGGCCCGTGCGCGATCTTCTGCCGCCGACGATGATCGGCTTCGCGTTCAACAACCTGCTGCCGGCGCATCTGGGCGATTTCGTCCGCGTGTTCCTGTTCGCGCAGCAGCGGCAGCTCAACAAGACCGCGGTGCTGTCGAGCGTCGTCCTCGAGCGCGTGTTCGACATCGTCGCAATTCTATTTTATCTCGGCCTGGGCCTCGTGTTCGTGCCCGGCCTCGACCCCAGCGTCAAGCAGACCGCCCTGGTCTTCGCCGCCGCCGCCGGGTGTTGCGTGCTGGGGGGGTTGATCTACGTCATCTGGACGCGGCCGTTCGTGGCGCTCGTGGAATGGGTGCTGGCCCGGCTGCCGTTCGTGCCCGCCGGGCTGCGGCGCAAGCTCACCGGGATGCTGGAAGCCGGGGCGGACGGGCTGGCGTCGCTCAAGAATCCGCGGCTGATTGTCGGCATCATGCTCACGTCGTGGGCTCAATGGGCGCTCAACGGCGTGCTGGTCTATCTGTCGCTGTGGAGCTTCGGCGTCCACGTCAGCCCGCTGGTGGCGTGCATCGTGCTCGGCGTCGTGGCCTTCGGCGTCACGGTGCCCTCGTCGCCCGGATACTTCGGCGTGATCCAGCTCTGCTTCATGTCGGTGCTGAAGCTGTTTCCCGTCAACCAGGCGGACGTGTTCGCGGCGTCGGTGTATTACCACATGTCACAGTACATTCCGGTGACGCTGATCGGGCTGTACTTCTTCTACAAGACGGGGCTGAAGATCCGCGACGTGGAAGACGCCCAGGGATAGCCATCCCTGGGCGCTGAAGTCGAAAAAAGACCGCGAAACCGCAAGCGACGTTCGTACCCACGCTTGCGGTTTCGCGGTCTTTTCTCCCAAAGAGAAAAGCACCCTCACCCCCGGCCCCTCTCCCACCGAAGCGGCGGGCGAGGGGAGCTGGTCACTCCGCGACGGTTGGTTCGACGCCCCCGAGGTCACTGCCGGCGACGTTGACGCGGGCGAACTCGGACACGAACACCGAGTGCCGGCCGTTGCCGGTGATGCGGCTGTTCTCGAGGAACACCTGCGACGTGCCGTTCGCCGAGACGCCGGCCCGGCCGTTGTGCTCGCTGGCGACGTTGTCGAGCGTGACGCCGCGGCAGTTGCCGTCAATGTTGATGCCGTCGACGCGGAAGCCGACGACATGCAGGTTGACGATGCGGACGTTGCGGACGCTCACCAGCGACACGCCGGTGTCGTCCGCGGCATACGACCACGACTGCGTGAACGGCGTGTTGCGTTCGTCGAACCGAAAGATCACGTCGCCCCGGCGGCTGAGGTAATGATCGAGCGGCAGATCATCGAGGACGGCGTCGGCCGTGGTCGGCAGGAACTCCGGGATGGACTGGTCCCCGCGGAAGAAACGGTAATACCCCTTGCGGGTCAGCGACAACCGCCACACGCCGGCCGATTGTTGCCGCCAGCCGTCCGACGGGAGTTCGCGCAGCCCGCTGATCACCGCCCCGTTGCCCTGAATCGTGAATGGCTTCGACAGGAACCCGCTGTGCGATCCGCCGACCAGGCACAGCGGCTCGTAAAACGGACGGCCGCTGCCGTTGAGGACGATGGTGTCGCCGGCCTGCACCAGTTGCGTGGCCCGCTTGAGCGTGCGGACCGGGCCGTTGATGACGGTCATCGCCACCGCGGCGAGGCCGTCGTTGCTGTCGACGCCGTTGGCATTGTCGACATGAATGTCCGCTCCGCGCACCGGGGCGAACAACCCCGTCAGCCCAGTGATGATGACGATCCCCAATCCCAGACGACGCGCCATGAACGAGGTCTCCACGACGATGTGATCTCCGCTTCGTTAGCCGCGACCCGGAGGCTTTGCGCAGGGGAGCGCTCTCGTGGAGCGCGCGATCCGCGTTGTGCGCTCCACCCCAGCGCTCCCCTGCGCAAAGCCTCCGGGTCGCGGCTAACGGGGACACCCGACATTCGGTCATCGTCGCGACCGTCGTTGCGACGCCACAGATTTCATTTCGCCGGGCGCACCTGATACGGCAGCGGTTCTCCGCGTAACCCGGCGCGCAGGTTGTCGACGGTCATCTCCTGCATCCGCCTGCGCGTCTTGTCCGACGCACTCCCCAAATGGGGCGCAATCACCACGTTCGGCAGCGTCAGCAACGGATGATTCCGCGGCAACGGCTCCGGCTCCGTCACATCCACCGCGGCCCCGGCAATCGTGCCAGCCGTCAAAGCGTGTACCAGCGCGTCGTGATCGACCACGCCCCCGCGGGCCATGTTGATGAGGAACGCCGTGGGCTGCATCCGCTTCAGTTGTGCCGCGCCGATGAGGTTCCGCGTGTCCGCCGTGAGCGGGCAGTTCAGCGTGACGAAGTCGCTGCGGGCCAGCAGTTCGTCGAGCGGGACGTACTCCACATTCAACGTCTGTTCCGCGGCGAGCTGCCGATGCCGGCCGTGATACAGCACCCGCATGTCGAACCCGCGCGCCCGCCGGGCGACCTGCCGGCCGACGCGGCCCAGGCCGATGATTCCCAGCGTGCTGCCAGTGACTTCGCGGCCGATCAGGTTCGACGGATCGTAATGCGTGAACTGCGGACTGCGCGCGAACTTGTCGCCGACGACGACATTCCGTGCGATCGCCAAGAGCAGCGCGAACGTCATGTCGGCGGTGGCGGCGTCGAGCACGCCCGGCGTGTTGCCGACGACCACGTTCCGCGCCGCACACGCGGCGACGTCGATGTGATCGACCCCCACGCCGTGGTTGCTGACGACGCGCACGTGCGGGGCCCGTTCGAGCAATGGCCCATCGACCCGCGGATGGCCGTAGGTGATGAGGCCCTCCGCGCGTGCGAGAGCCGCACTGCCGAGAGCGTCATCCCACGGCAGCAGCTCGAACTCTTCGCCGAGCATCGCCCGCATCGTCGCCGGCAGGTCATCGCCCATCACAGGAATGCGGGACATGGCGTCTCCGAGGAATGGTTGTGTCTACCGCGAGCATACCGGCTTGAAGCCGCGCGGTTCCACCCCCGTGGATCTTCTGCAAGGTGGTGAACCCCCGCATACAGGGTTACGTTGTTGATGAGGAGATTCTTCAATGACCAAACCCTCCGCCAAATTCGACAAACGCCTGCTCGGCACCTGGAAGTCCGATCGTCTTCAGACATTTCGGCATTGGAAGCCGCTGCCCAAGTGCTCGCCGAAGAGTTTCCGCAAACTCAAGGCGTTGTTCGGCAAGTTGGTCGTGCGCTGGGAAAGGACGAAAGTCCACAGCGAATACGACGAAACATCCCTCGATGCGCAACCCTATGAACTGGTCGCCAGCGATTCCCAAAGTGTGGTTGTGCGAATGAGGAATCACCTGTTCGAGGAAGATCGTCTCTACTTCATTCAGTTCGAGGAGGATCGCTACTGCATGACGTTAGATGGCGGCTTCGTCGAATGGTTCCGGCGCGTCGATGAGAAATCTTAAGACTCGAAGGGTCGGCAGATCGTAGCCCCAGGCGTGAGCCTGGGGTTCAGTCGAGTTTGTGAACACCAGCCCCGGAGGGGCGACAGAAGCTCGGAGGTCGTTCGATGTCTGCCGCCCCTCCGGGGCTTGATCAAATCCGCCGTGCCATCCCCCAGGCTCACGCCTGGGGCTACGATCTGTCGCCCCTATCGGGGCTGAAGAATGACGCCGTCGCTGGCGCTCCGGGCTGTGAGGGGACGAAAACAACGCGAAAAACTTTTTCCCGAAAATCGTTCGTTCCCTCAAAACTCGTGGCGCGCCCGAAGACGGTTCTTGATAGCATTCCTGCCCCGTCGTGTCAGGAAGACTCGACGACCTGCGAATCGCACGAGAGAAAGGATGCTGTCGATGCGAGACGATCGTCAACCCGCGCGCCCGCACACTTCGCCGCCGACCATTCGTCGGCCAGTTCCACACGCCCCGCGGCCGGTCTCGGGCTGACAGCCCACACGCCCGCGGATGGCTCTCTCAGGGGGGAACGCCCGACCCGACGGTCGGGCAGCCGCCGCGGCGCTTCTGCGTCTGCACTCACACCAAACAGGGAGGTTTGGCATGTTTCGATTCTTCGAGGAACTCGCTCCGCTGCTCGACGCGGCCAAAGCCCGCGGCTTCGCCACGTTTCAGGACGTCGACGACTATCTGCCCGATGAAGCCGGCGACGCGTCGATGGTCGAGGACTTGATCCACGCGCTCGAAGACGCCGGGCTGGACGTCGTCGAAGTGGCGGCCGCCGACAGCGTCGAAGTGCATCCCGTCATTCCGGTGACGATGGTCGAGCCCGAGCCGATGTCGTCGTCGCGCGATCCGATCCGCATGTATCTGAGCCAGATGGGGCACATTCCGTTGTTGTCGCGCGAGCGGGAGATCTATCTCGCCAAGCAGATCGAAGTCTGCCGCAAGTGGTTCCGCCGGAAGATGCTGGAATCGGACTTCGCGCTGCGCATCGCCGTCGACATCGTCCAGAAGGTCAACGCCGGCGAGCTGCCGTTCGAGCGGACGCTGCGGACGTCGGAGACCGAGAACCTGCAGAAGGAGCAGATTCTCGGCCGGATGCCGCACAATCTGCCCACGATCCTGCGGCTGCTCGACGAGAACGTCACCGACTTCGCGATTCTGCAAAATGTCGATTCGACCAAGGCCGAACTCGCCACGGCCCGCACGCGGCTGGCCCGCCGCCGCCGCAAGCTGGCGTCGCTGTGCGAAGAGTTGAGCGTGCGGACGCAGCGGATGCAGCCCATCATGCGCCGCATGCAGCAGATGGCGACCCGCATGAAGTTCCTGCAAGCCAGCATCCGCGACCTCACCGCCCGCGGCACCCCCGGCGCGCTGCACGAGGCGGCCACGGCCCGGCAGGATCTCGCCTTAATGGAGCAAGACACGCTGGAATCGCCCGACGAGTTCATCGCCCGCGTCGACGTCATCATGGGCAAGTTCGAGCAGTGGACGAAGGCCAAGCAGCAACTCTCCGGCGGCAATCTGCGGCTGGTGGTCTCCATCGCCAAGAAGTACCGCAACCGCGGCCTCAGTTTCCTCGACCTCATCCAGGAAGGAAACGCCGGCCTGATGCGCGGCGTCGAGAAGTACGAGTTCCGCCGCGGCTACAAGTTCAGCACCTACGCCACGTGGTGGATTCGGCAGGCGATCACGCGGGCCGTCGCCGACCACGCCCGGACGATCCGCATCCCCGTCCACATGTTCCAGTGCATCTCGCAATTGAAGGGGAAGTCGGAGCAGATCCGCCAGGAGACCGGCCGCGAACCGAGCATGGAGGAGCTCGCCGAAGCCGTCGGCATGACCGTCGAGGAAACCGAACGGATCATGAAGACGTGGCGGCACCCGGTGAGCCTGGACACGCCGGTGGGCGAGAGCGAGGACAGCAGCTTCGGCGACTTCCTCGAAGACAACAACGAGCTCGACCCCGCCGAAAACGCGATGCAGCAGATGCTGCGGAAGAAGATCGACGTGGTTCTCCGCAGCCTGACCTACCGCGAGCGCGAGATCATCAAGCTCCGTTACGGCCTCGGCGACGGCTACAGCTACACGCTGGAAGAAACCGGCCGCATCTTCAAGGTGACCCGCGAACGCATCCGGCAGATCGAGTCGAAAGCGCTGCGGAAACTGCAGCACGCCACACGGTCGGAGCACCTCAAAGGCTTCGTCGACGACCTGCTGCCGTTCAACACCGATGTGGAACAGACCGCGCCCGTCGACAACGACGCCGAGGTGCTGGAAGAATCGTACGAACTCGAAGCCGCGTAAGTGGAGTGGGGGGAACCGGGCCGCACGGAAGCCCAGGGATTGCGATCCCTGGGCTTCTTGTGTTTGGATGGGGGAGAAATGATCGTCTCCTACTCCGGCCCCCTCGCCCCCGTCTTCGGGGGAGAGGGTCGGGGTGAGGGGGCGAGCGCTCCCAACGATGCTCATCGACAGCATCGTCTTCGCGGTCCGTTTGCGGGATCAGCATTCGCATCAGTTCGGTTCACGCTGGGAAGCGTCCGCCCCCTCACCCTAACCCTCTCCCCCGAAGCGGGGGCGAGGGGACCGAGCCGAAGAGTGCCTACCGAGACAGCGCCGCCGCAATCCGCCCGCGCAACTCATCCACCGTCAGCCCCGTCACCAGAAACCGCTTCTGCGAATTCGTCGGGCCGGACGCCAGCCGCACCTGCGACCGCTTCACGCCGAGGCCGGCCGCGAGCGCCGCCACCAGCGCCGCATTCGCCTTCCCCTTCTCGGCGACCTGCGTGACGGCCACCTTCAGCCGCCCCCCATGCACGCCGACAATCCCGTTCCGCCGCGCCCCCGGCTGAGCCTGCACGGCCAGCAGAATTCCGGCGTCGGTCGCCTCGTAATCAATTTCCTCCAGCACTCGCAGACTCCCCGGCGTAGGGAGGATCGTTTACGATGTTGGCGGAATGTTACCACGTCGCCTTTCGTAGGGTGGGCTATGCCCATCATAGCCCGATCGGAGAACCTAGAAATGGATCAACTGCCAGTCCCAGCCGCGTCTTGGTATATGGCATTGATTCAGGGTGGTACGGCTGTTCCGAAAGCGGTCGCAAAGCTCATCGACACCATTGGAGACCAAATCGGCCTGTTCCTTGAGCCAACACACATTCGCAAAAAAGGCCAAGCAGAAGCCGAAGTTCTCGTCTATGAAGCAAAGGCGAAAGCAGAGATTTCCGCCCTGAAGATGGAAAGCAAGTTAGCAATTCAAAGCATTCAAGACCGAGCAGCGGAACGAGTGCGTAAGCGCGAAGAAAAGCGGCAAGCAAACTTGGAAGCAATCACGTCGCAAGCCGCGCGAGAATTGCCGGAGGCCGTCTCAGATACACCTGTGGACGATGATTGGACTACTCAGTTTTTCAACCACAGTCAAGATGTCAGCAATCAGCAAATGCAGACGTTATGGGCTCGGTTGCTCGCGGGCGAAGTTGCTAAGCCGGGATCCTTTTCACTTCGAACTCTCGGCATTGTCAAGGTGATGAGTAAAGACGATGCAAACTTATTCACTCGGTTTTGTTCGACGATGTGGCAAACCCCCATCGGTTTGTGGCCGATTATTCCAACCCTCGACAAATTGACTTCATTTCCCAATATCAATCTGAAGTTTACAGACCTTGTTCGCTTGGATGCGCTTGGTCTGATCCGTTTTGATCCTGTGGCAGGATTCAGCTTGAAATCCACAAAAGAGATCGTGTGGACCTTTCATTACTATGGCAAACAGCACCTTATTAGCAAGAAGGATGCACTCGTACTTGAAACTGGTAACGCCATGCTGACGAACAGTGGCAACGAACTGGCTGTTGTTGCTGGATCAATGCCAGACGAAGAATGTCAATCATCGGTCATTGCTTTCCTTCGGCAACACGGATGGACAGTCGAGGTACTTGAGAGTGCCAATTAGAGTATTCGACCATGTAATCCTTGCTCCCGCTTGACGTCTTGCCGGGCAAGTCCCAATTTGCATCCCGTGGTCCTCGCGAGAACCGCCATGAACCCACCCCAAGTCCTCGAACGCCTCGTCGACCTCACCAACCCGGCGGCGAATGTGTTCCTCAACATGACCGCTGACGAAGCCCTTGCCCGGCTGGCCAGCGGCGACCCGGAGCAGGTCCGCGGCATCGACGGGCAGTTCGCGCTGGTTCACAAGGCCGGCAAGACCGTGCGGATGGCCCGCTCGCTCGGGCGGCCGTTGCGGTACTTCATCGCCAAGCGGCACGCGGGGCCGGTGCTGGTGGTCGCCGACCGCATCGCGGACATCGCCCGGTATCTAAAGGACGAGGGGCTCGCCGACCAGTTCCATCCGAGCTACACGCGGATGGTCCCCGCCCATCACGTGATGGAGCTGGCGCTCGTCGGCTGTCCCGATCCGAATCCGCAGTACGCCCGGTTCTTCACGCCGGAGCGGAACAAGTGGTCCACCGATCTCGACGACATCGGCCGGCGGTACATCGGAGCGCTGTCCACCGAGCTGCATCGCTGGCTGGACGTCATTGGGAAGCAGGAGCCGATCGGCGTGCTGTTCTCCGGCGGCATCGACAGCGGCTCGGTGTTCCTCGTGCTGTATCACGCGCTGTTGTCCCGCGGGGAATCGCCGGCCCGGTTGAAGGCGTTCACGCTCGACGTCGCCGGTCGCTCCGCCGACGCCGGGCAGGCGCAGCAGTTTCTGGACGCGCTCGATCTCGGCTTCTTTCTGGAGCGGATCACGGTTGCTGCGGATGCGATCGACGTGGACGCCGCCATCCGCGTGCTGGAAGACTACAAGCCGTTGGACGTGCAGGCCGCGGCGATGGTGCTGGCGTTGTGCGAGGGGATTCGGCAGCGCTATCCCGACTGGAAGCACCTCGTCGACGGCGACGGCGGCGATGAAAACCTCAAAGATTATCCGATCGAGGAGAACCCCGAGCTGACGATCCGCAGCGTGCTCAACAACCTGATGCTGTATCAGGAGGGGTGGGGCGTGCATGCCATCAGGCACTCGCTGATGTACTCCGGCGGGCAGAGCCGCGGGCATGTCCGGTCCTACGCTCCGGTCCGCGCGTGCGGGTTTCTGGGGTTCAGTCCGTACGCGCTGCCGAACGTCATCGAAGTCGCCGAGGGCATCCCGTTCATCGAACTGACCGACTGGCAGCACGACAAGCTGTACGCGCTGAAGGGGGACATCGTCCGCCGCGGCGTGCAGGCGGTGACGGGGCTGACGATGCCGACGTTCGAGAAACGCCGCTTCCAACGGGGCGTGGTGGACGAGGGCGACTTCGCCCGACTGTTCCCGCAACATCCCGCCGAATATCGCAAGCGGTTTGAGCGGATCTTCGCGGGGTAAGCCGGTGGTTGAGCGCCAGCGACACCACCGGTCAGCGTTCCTGCGAATCGGGGTCGCAGCGCTTAAGAACGGCTGCGACCCCGCCGGGGGTCGGATGTCGCGCGCATCGCCAACCGTGTGTCGCTTCGCTCAACCACCGGCTAATGGCTTTCAAGCCTCCGGCTTGAGACTGCAGCAGCGGTGGTTCACTCAAGCGACCGGTATTGCTCATTAGGCGATCGGAACCGAAGACGCGGCCCTTGCAAACGCTTCTCGCGAAGGTTCATTCGCCGGCAGGGGCAATCGGCTTGCTTTCCAATTGCGACGCGAGGCCAGATCGTTCCCACCATGAAACGAGCGACGACCAGGCGCACAAAGCAGACCGCACGGCGTCTTCGTCGAATTGCGGTGGGCTCACGCGAGGAACTTCCATTCGGAATGCTGCGGATTTCCCTGCTGCCACCACGGTTGCACCAATTTCACGAAGTGATGCGCCATATTGCGAGGAAAGAATGACGACATCGGCGCTACGGCCGGCGAGCTCCAGATCGACATAGGCTCTGTTGTAGACGCAATTCTCCATTAGTGGCTTATACTTGATCGAGAATTTGGGGTACTTCTTGATGACCCACGTCTCGCGTGTCGGTGCTGGTTCTTCAATTGCGAGATGCGAAAACTCAACTTTCGCCAGCTGCCACACTTTATGGCGATACTCTGTGATTTCAGGTGATGGTGGATTCAGGACTGGCTTTGACAAAGCAGCGTCAAAATTGACGCCAAGTATTCGGCTCGTTCTCCACCCACTGAGGCAAGCCAGTCACGAATCTCCTCGTAGGAAATGCGGACTTCATACGCTTCAGAGTCAGTCGAGCGGTAGGTCTTCGGGGAGATCAAAACTGTACGAAACGCAGTGCAATGTCCTTGGTCGCGATATTGTTCTCCACGAAGGTTGTACCGTTCACACTGCGCTGGTTGCGCAACCGCATTGATCTTATTCTCAAGCAACGCCATCCAGCGATTGCCATCTGGAGCAGAGACATACCAGAGCAGGTCTGATTCACCCAGCAGAGGGTCGTAGATTGATCGCCATACTTTCAGGTGGTGTGCATCAAACTGAAAGACCTGGCGGGCAAACCACGTGCGAAACGCAGCGTCGGAATTCAACTCAAGGCAAATAATCCAGTCAATGTCGGCTTCTGAAACACTCTGGGTGAAAGATGGACCGGACAATTCGTTAGTCATGCTACAGCTCAAGTTTCTGGACGTTGAAGAGACGAACTCACCCCATCACCCAAACACCTGCCCCTGCACCACCGCGTCCTCCAGAATGCCGACTGGCCGCCCTTGGGCGTCCGGCAGGCGCGTTTCGGCGTCGATGCCCAACGCATGATAAATCGTCGCGGCGAGGTCTTCCGGGCGGACCGGTTGCGTCGCGGGATACGCGCCGTCTTTGTCGGACTGCCCATGCACTAATCCGCCGCGGACGCCGCCGCCGGCGAGCATTGCCGAGAACAGCGTCGACCAGTGGTCGCGGCCGCCGGTGCGGTTGACTTGCGGGGTGCGGCCCATTTCGCCGCAGGCGACCACCAGCGTCTCGTCCAGCAGGCCGCGGTCGGCGAGGTCTTCCAGCAGCGCGGACGCCGCCTGATCGAAGCCGGGCAGGAGGTGATTGGCGACGTCGTTGGCGTGCGTGTGCGAGTCCCAACTGTAGCCGTCGGGGGCGTCCCAGTGGACGGTGACGAACCGCACGCCGGATTCGACGAGCCGGCGGGCGAGCAGCGCGGACTGGCCGAACAGATGCCGGCCGTAGCGGTCTCGGAGGGCGGCCGGTTCGCGGGTGATGTCGAACGCTTCGCGGGTGCGGGCCGACGTCACCAGGTTGAGCGCCCGCTGCTGGAAGCGGTCGTACTCGGACAGCGTCTTGCCGGTCTCCAACTGGGCGCGCTCGGCGTCGAACTGTTCAAGCAGCGATTGCCGGCGGCCGATGCGGTCGAGCGTGAGTTCCTGCGGGGTCAGCAATCCGTCGAGTTGGAACGTGAGTTCGTCGTCGGTGCAGTTGCGGAAGTAGGGGTTGTCTTTCTTGTCGCGCTTCTCGATGCGCGTGGTGACGGGATCGTAACTGCGGCCGAGCCAGCCGGCGTATTCGCCGGGACGGACGAGCTGCACGGAGTACGTCTGGATGCGGCCGAGCGAATTGGGCACGACGGCGTAGTGCGGCAGGTCGCGCGGCGGGCCGAATTCGCGGGTGGCGAGGCAATCGACGACGGAGCCCATCGACGGCCAGTCTTTGGGGGTGGCGTTGAAGCCGCCGCCGATGGGGATCTGCCACTGCTTGCCGGTCTGGATGTAATGTCCGCCGCCGGAGTGATCGTTGTAGGGGTGCGACATCGTCCGCAGCACGGAGAACTTGTCGGAGATCGCGGCCAGCCGGTGGAGCTTCTCGCAAATCATGAGGCCGGGGGTGCGCGAGGCGATCGGCCGGAACCGGCCGCGGATGGTCTCCGGGGCGTCGGGCTTGAGATCATACGTTTCGTGCTGACTCGGCCCGCCGAACAGGAATAGAAAGATGACCGACTTCGCCTTCGCGTTCGCGAACGGGGTCTTGTGTTCTTCCGCCGCGAGCAGCTTCGGCAGCGACAAGCCGAACAGTCCCGCCCCGCCCGCCTGCAGGACGGCCCGCCGATGCACGTTCAACAGTTGAAGCATGACAAAATCCCCGACCGCAGGACACATCAATTGATTCAGATAAGATATCGGCGTAGGGCGTCAAAGTCGAGAGGATGAATCTCACAGATCGGACTCGTTCGACCTCCCGACGTCGAACGATGCACAGCGCACGCTTGCGGTTTCGCGCTTCGAATGGAGGGGAAGCGCGAAACCGCAAGCGTGCGCGGCTCGACGAATTCGGGTAGGATCGTCGGGGGTCGTTGGTCTGTTTCGGTATTGATTGAGGTTTCCGTTGGAGTTTCCCTACATCGCGAAGTGCGTCGTCGAACGATATTTGTCCGGCGTGCGGATCGACACGTTTCTGGCGAAGCGGTTCCGCAGCTACACGTCGTGGCGGATGCACCGCATGGTCCGAGCCGGGCAGGCGTGGGTGAACGGCGAACCGGCCGAGCCCGCCCGCCGGGTTTACACCGGGCAGGAGGTGACGATCCGCCTCATCGACCCGCCCGACGACCTGATGCCCGCCGAGAACATCCCGCTGGGAGTCGTCTACGAAGATGACGCCCTGCTCGTCGTCAACAAGCCCGCCGGGCTGATCGTCCACCCCTGTGGCGAACGGCCGCGGGGGACGCTGACCAACGCGGTGCAATGGCACGTCGACCGGACCTCGCCGCTCAAGGGGCTGCTCAAGCCGGGCGTGGTGCATCGGCTCGATCGCGACACCAGCGGATTGATCGCCATCGCCAAGGAACATCTGTCGCACCGGCTGCTGTCGATGCAGTTCCAGGCGGGGGATGTCTCCAAGGCGTACATCGCGCTGGTGGACGGCGTGCTCGGCGACGACATCGGCCTGATCGACCGGCCGATCGGCCGCGTGCCGGGTTGCAGCAGTGCGCTGATGACGTCTGCCCCAAACGCGCTCGAGGCCCGCCAGTCGCAGACGGCGTTCGAGGTGCTGGAGCGGTATCCGCGGCATTCGCTGGTGAAGGCGTTCCCCAAGACCGGCCGGTTGCACCAGATCCGCGTGCATCTGGCGTCGTTGGGGCATCCCGTCGTCGGCGACGAATACTACGCCGCGTTCGGCGAACTCAAGCCGCCCCGTCCGCCGCTGTTGCCCGACGGCACCCGCCCCGGCCCGCCGATCTCGCCGCTGATCCCGCGGCACGCGCTGCATGCGACGTTGCTGGCGTTCGTGCATCCGATCACGAATCGGACGATGGAGTTCACGGCGGACATCCCGAAGGACATGCGGGCCGCGATTGAGTTGGTGAGAGAATAACTCGTCGATTTCGGGTGCCATGCTTGCAGCTTTGGGCAAGCATGTGTCTTTCGGAAGAAGACATGCTTGCCCAAAGCTGCAAGCATGGCACCCAGCGGTGATCCATCGTCGCGTCAGGAAGACCGCGAAACCGCAAGCGTGGGTCCGGAGCCACGCTTGCGGTTTCGCGAGTCTTTTCCGCTTCTGTAGACCGGGCACTCCGTGACCGGAATGCTTTGCCTCGCTGAACGAATTTGCCGGTCACGGAGTGCCCGGCCTACTTCGCCGTCAACTGCTGCTCCGCGACTTCGAGGGCCTTCAACAACCCGCGGGCTTTGCTAAGGGTTTCTTCGTACTCGGTGGCGGGGACGCTGTCGGCCACCAAACCCGCGCCGGCTTGGACGTACGCCGTCTGCCCTTGCAGCACGATCGTCCGCAGCGCGATGCACGTATCCATGTTGCCGGTGTAGTCGAGATAACCGACCGCCCCGCCGTAGGGGCCGCGGCGATGCGGTTCCAGTTCGTCGATGATCTGCATCGCCCGGACCTTCGGCGCGCCGGAGACCGTTCCCGCTGGCAAGCCGGAACGCAGTGCATCGAGGGCCGATTTGCCCGGCACCAGCTTCCCGGTGACGTTGGACGTGATGTGCATCACGTGGCTGTAGCGTTCGACCTTCATCACATCGGACAACTCGACCGATCCGTACTCGGCGACGCGGCCGACGTCGTTGCGGGCGAGGTCGACCAGCATCA
>JAWXBB010000534.1:0-11096 GCA_034439795.1 Planctomycetaceae bacterium
CCAGGCGTAACGTCCATCTGATAAGGTGAACTCGCACGCGCGACGGTTCGCGACGAGGTCCGCAAACCACGCGATCCACTCGGAGGTCGGCTCCGGCCGCGGCACGCTTCCGTTCGGCGACGCCGTCGTCGGCAGAATCCCGACGGTCAACAACAGATCGTGCAGTTCGTCGGCATTGCGGACCCACGGGATCGCCTCCGCGACAACCTGTTCGATGGCGACCGGGTCGAGCCAATCCAACGGCGGTCCGTCCGACGACAACTCGCTCCCCGGACTCACCGAACGGACGCGGCGTTCCTGAATCTCGCCGCCGTCGAGGAACGCATACGGGGATGAGTTGAGCAACTCATAGCAGAACGGCGAAGGCTCGCGGGTGTCGCGCGAGACGAGTTGAATCTCGCCCGCTTCGATCCGCTGCAGGATGGCAATGAGGCCGTTGATGTCCATCGCCTCGTGGAGGCAGTCGTGCATCGTCTGCTGGACGAGCGGATGGTCGGGCAGCTCGATGTCGCCGGTGTGATTCTCCTGGCAGCCGGTCAGGCTGGGAAACACGGATGTCAGCAGGTCGTCGGCGCGAAACCGCTGCAATGCCGGCGGGACTTTCTTGCCGAACTTCGTCCGCTGGACCAGCAAGGCCCGCGTGACATTCCACCGCCAGCGGAGTTGAAACGGCGGCTGCACGAGGATCGCCTGTTCGAGCAGGTTCTGCACGTTGTGCGACGTCAACATGCCGAACAGGCTCTCGATGGGAAAGCTGTGCTGCGGCCCGATGGAGAGGATGAAGCCGTCGTCGTCCGCGGTCGCCTGCAACTCGAAGTCGAAGCTGCGGCAGAACCGCTTCCGCATCGCATAGCCCCACGCGCGAGTGATCGCCGCCCCGAACGGGGCATGGACGACGAGCTGCATCCCGCCGGTCTCGTCGAAGAACCGCTCGAAGACGATCTGCTGCTGCGTCGGCACCACGCCGAGGGCCGCCCGTTCGGAGCGGACGTACTCCACGATCGCGCCGGCGGGCTGTTCCGGGCAGCCAGTCTCGGCGATCAGCCAGTCGATGGCCGTCGCCGGGTCTTCGCAGCGCGCGGCCAATTCGCCGCGTAGTTGCGAGACCTGCTCCGACAGCTCCAGCGTCCGTCCGGGGGCTTCGCCGAACCAGAAGGGAATGCTCGGCGGCGCACCGTGGGCGTCGCTGACCACGACGTCTCCCTGCCGGACGTGTTCGATCCGCCACGAGGTGTTCCCCAACTGGAAAATCTCGCCCCGCTGGCTTTCGACGGCGAAGTCCTCGTCGACCGACCCCACGACGATGTTCTCCGGCACGGCGACGACCCGGTATGAGCCGGTCTCGGGAATCGCCCCCGCGTTGCCGATGGCGAGCGACCGCGCCATCGGGCGGGCTTTGATCCGGCCGTTGACCCGGTCGTAATACAGCAACGATCCGCCGCGACCGGCCCGTTCGGTCAGCCCCTCGCTGAGGAACTCCAGCGCCGACTCGAACTGCTCGCGCGTCAGATGCCGATACGGATCGGCCCGCCGGAACTGCTCGAACAATTGTTCGACATCGCAGTCACCGCACACGGCCTCGGCGACGATCTGCTGGGCCAGCACGTCCAGCGGCGCGACGGGCATGCGGACGGCGTCCAGCACTCCGTGCTTCACGGCCCGCAACAAGGCGAGACACTCCAACAGTTCGTCGCGCGTCAGGGGCATCAGCCGCCCCTTGGGAATCGCGCGCAGCGAATGCCCCGACCGGCCGATCCGTTGCAGAAACGTGGCGATCGACCGCGGCGAGCCAAGCTGGATGACGAGGTCGATGTAACCGACGTCGATCCCCAGCTCCAGCGACGCCGTCGCGACGACCGCCTTCAGATCGCCCGATTTCAATCGCCGTTCGGTGTTCAGGCGCATGTCCGCCGCCAGCGAGCCGTGATGACTGCTGACGTGCTCTTCGCCGAGGATTTCACTGGGTTGGTGCGTCAACCGCTCGGCCATCCGGCGGGTGTTGACGAAGATGAGCGTGCTGTGATGCGACTGGATCAGCTCCGCCATCCGGGCATGGACCACGGCCCACTGCTCGTGCGTGCAGACCGCGCCCAGGTCTTCCATCGGCACGTCCACGGCGAGATCGAGCTGCCGCTGATGGCCGACGTCGATGATGCTGCACGGTTCGTCCGTCCCTCCGGTGAGAAACCGGGCGACGCGGTCCAGCGGCTTTTGCGTGGCGGACAGGCCGATGCGTTGAATCGGCCGCGAACTCAAAGTGGCCAGCCGTTCCAGCGACAACGAGAGATGCGATCCGCGCTTGTCGCGCACGAGGGCGTGGATTTCATCGACGATGACCGTGTCGACCGCCGCCAGCGCTTCGCGGGCTTTGGGCGAGGTCAGCATCAGGTACAGCGATTCCGGCGTCGTCACCAGAATGTGCGGCGGCCGGCGGACGATGGCCGCCCGGTCCTTCGCCGAGGTGTCTCCCGTCCGCAAGCCGACCCGAAGGCCCGGCGGCGGAGCGCCGATCCGGTCGGCGAGCTGCGTCAGCTCGTCGAGCGGCGACTGCAGATTGCGGTGCATGTCGTTCGACAACGCCCGCAACGGCGAGACGTAGACGACGCGGATCTCGTCGCGCAGCTCCCCCGCGACGGACTCCCGCAGCAGCCGGTCGATCACCGCCAGAAACGCCGTCAGCGTCTTGCCCGACCCGGTCGGCGCGGCGATCAGTGTGTGCCCCCCCGCGGCGATCACCGGCCAGCCGCGCTGCTGCGGCTCCGTCGGCCCGCCGAACCGCTCCTCGAACCACTGGTGAATCAGCGGATGAAACCCGAATCCCTTCATCACATCCCCCGGCGAAGTCCACAACTCCAAGGGAGACATCATACGGAGTTCCTCGACGTCTTTAGTAGGGTGCAGTCGAGGCTCTGCGAGGCTCACCCTCTTCGTTGGAGTCCAGCCTTCAGGCTGCTCTTCGATTTTTCTTAGGCGAAGAGAGAAGCACAGCCTGAAGGCTGGACTCCAACGGGGTGAGCCTCGCAGAGCCTCGACTGCACCCTACAAGATAAATCGCCCAACGCCGGCCACCGACCCGCTGACGGGCCCGGTGCGGCGCGGTACACTGCGCCGTTGCCGCGGGGGTCGCTCGCCGCCGGCATCGGTGGAAGGGAGACGCCGCAGGTGAAGTCGTCGCAGGGAATCCGATCGGGGCTGATGGCCGTCCTTGTCATGGGGCTGGGTTCGTGGTCCGTTTCGGCCCAGCCGTTCCGGACTGACGATATCCGGTCCGACCAGTTCGGCCCGATCGCGCTCGTGCCGGTCCCGCGGGAGATCGAGAAGGCGCTCGAGGAAGTCGAGCAGCAACTGCGCCAGCAGCAATACCCGGCGGCGGTCGGCCTGCTGCAGACCATTCTGGAGACCTCGGAAGATTATTTGCTGGAGCCGAGGGACGGCTCGCGCGCGACTTCCAGCGTGAAGCAGCGGGCGTTGGCGATGTTGCGCGCGCTCCCGGCGGACGGCCGGCAGGCTTACCAATTGCAGTATGATGCGCAGGCGGGCCAACTGTGGAGCCGCTATCAAGAATCCGCTGATCCCGCGTTCGTCGTGCAGATCGCGCGATGCTATCCGACTACGTCCTCGGGGCCGTTGGCCCTGGGAGCGTTGGCCGGGTTGGACTTCGATCGCAGTCAGCCGCTGTCTGCCGCCCGGTGGTGGGACGATCTTGCCGCTCAGGAGGCAACATCGCCGCATCGGTTGGAGCGAATCGTCGCCTGGTCCGTAGCCGGTCGGCCAGCCCGCGGCCGCGAGCTGCTTGCCGAGTTGGCGCAGACGCCACAGGCGACGTGGCAACTGGCGGGACAACGCGTCTCCGGCGGCGCCATCGCCAAGGCGTTCACCGACTGGTCGACAGCGCGGTTCCCGGAGCCGGGCCTGAAGCCGCAGCGACCGGTCGCGGACTGGACGATGTTCCGCGGTGATGCGCAGCGGAACGGGGTCGCCCTGCCGGCCGGACCGATCGGCGGTCCGGCGTGGTCGGTCGAGACGCTGACGCCCGCAACCTCTTTGGCGTCGCTGCTTGCCGACGAACCGAACGAAGTCGGCGGCGGCTGGGCCGATCTGGTCACTCGCATCGAGGAGCAACTGGCTCTCGACGACAAGGTCCGGCTGCCGGGCTTTCATCCGCTGGTGGTGGGGGACACGGCCGTGTTCCGCACGATGGAAACCCTCGAAGCCGTCGATCTGCGAACCGGACAACTGCGATGGCGGACGCCGGTGTCGTATTCGCAACTGCATCAACTGTCGGCAGCGGCCGGAGAATTGACGGCGGACGAGCGCGGACGCTGGATCAACCGGCGTGCCGGCGAGGTCGTGCAGCGGCTGTATCGCGACCAGACCGCGGGGACGTTGTCGTGCGATGGCGAATGGGTCTACGCCGTTGAAGCGTCTCCGGTCGCCGATCGGGCGGATCTGCTGGGGGGCATCCTGCCGCCGCCGACCGTCGCGAACAAGCTGACGGCGTACGATCTGCGCACCGGCAAGCTGGTGTGGGAGTTGGGCGGGCGGCGGACGGAAGCCGGCGGGCAGTTCTCCGGAGACTTTTTTCAGGGACCGCCGCTCGTCGTGGGGGACGTGTTCTACTGCATCGCCGAAATCAATTCCGAGCAGCGCCTGCTGCAGTTTCGACGCCAGCGCAGCCCGCCGGGCGCGACGCTGGAATGGTCGCAGGTGCTCGCGGCCCCGCAGACGCCGCCGCTCGGCTGGTCGCCGCAGCGGCAGATGTGCGGCCAGACGCCGTCGCTCGCCGGGGACATCCTGATCTGTCCGACGACCGCCGGGTTGGTCGTCGCCGTCGATCCCCTGCGGCGCCTCCTACTGTGGGGTTACCGCTATGCGTCGCACAAGGTGCCGTCCGATGAGCAACGGAGCCCGTTCTTCGCTTCGCAACCGGACCGGGATGTGCGCCCGATTCTCGACGAGGATGACGGGTACTGGCTCGATACGGCCCCGACGATTTCCGGCACGCGCGTGCTGCTGACGCCGCGCGATTCGATGGAGCTGCACGCGCTGGACTTGCTTACCGGCGAACTCTTGTGGAAGCAGCCGCGCGGCGAGGGATTGTACGTCGCGGGCATCGATGGACCGCGCGCGTTGATCGTCGGCCGGCAGGCGATGGAGGCCCGGAACATCGCCGACGGATCGCTCGTGTGGGAACAGCCGATTCCGTCACCGGCGGGCCGCGGGCTGATGCTGGCCGGGCGGTACCTGCTGCCGGTGGAGCCGGGCGAGATTCTCGCCGTGGAGCCAGCGACGGGACGGCTCGCGGCCCGCGCGAAGTTCCCGGACGGCGGCCTCGCCGGCAACCTCGCGGCTGCGCGGGGCATGCTGGTTTCGCAGAGCGTTCGCGAGGTGTCCGCGTTCCGCTCGCTGTCGGACATCGAGTCGCGGATTGCGGAGGCACTGGGCAACCGCGCGGACGATGCCGAGGCGCTCGCGCTCCGCGGCGAAGTGCGGCTGTTCCGCGGCGATGAAGCGGGCGGCGTGGCCGACCTGCGGCGGTCGCTGGCGGCGCAGCCGAACCGGCACGCGAGCCGCATTCTGGCGGGCGTGCTGATCGACGGCCTCAAGCGGGACTTCAACCGCTATCAATCGCTGATCGACGAAATCGACCGCGTCACCGTCGATCCGGAATTGCGGGCCGAGTTCCTGCAACTCGTCGCGGACGGCCTCGAACGGCAGGGGAACCGCGTCGCCGCGTTCGGGCAGTACCTCAAGCTGGCGGGGCTGACCGAGCGGTCCACGGAACTGGTGCGCGTCGATGCGGCCTTGGCGGCGCGCGGCGACCGCGTCGTCCGCGGCCGCGCCTGGGCGACGTATCAGGCGGCGACGTCCGCCGAGCGCACGCAAATCGACCAGATGATCCGCCAGCACCTCGAACGGTCTCTGTCGGGCCCCGAAAGCCTGGAACGCGATGCGCGGTTCCTGCAATTCTTCGACGGACATCCGTTGACGGACGTCGTCCGCCGGCGATTCATCGAACGGTTGCCGCCGGACCGTCAACCGGAACGGCTGCACGAATTGCGCCGTCTCGCCGACAGTCGCACGCCGCAACAGGCCGCGTTCGCCGCATCGCAATTGGCGCGGTGGCACCTCGATCGGAACGAATTTGCGACGGCGCGTCCCTGGCTGCTGAAGCTGAGCATCGATTATCCCGCGGAACCAATCGGAAATCTGGGCAGCGCGTCGTCGCTGTTGCAGCGCTGGGCGACGGAGTTCGGCGACCGCTGGGTGCTGACCGCTCCCACTTGGCCAACCGGCGAGATCGAACCCGAACGGCGTCCCGCGCCGGAAACGTCACTGCGGCGCATTGTACGGATGGAGATCGTCGGCCCGGTCGGTCCCGAGCATCGGGACTGGACGTTCGAGCTGCACGACGACGTCGAACTGTCCGTCGTCGCCCGCGATGCCGCCGGTCGGTCGCAGTGGACGGTCGCGCTGCCGGATGAGTTGCTGGAAGTGGTGCCGCGCGATCGTCAGCCCGCCGCGGCACCGCGGGCGTTCTGTGCGGGGACGCTGCTCGCCATCTCGTTCGGCCCGGCGTTCGCCGTGCTGGAGACGCCGCCGGGCTCGCGCACGGCGAACGTCCTGTGGCACCGGGCGCTGATTCCGCCCGAGGGCCGGCTGCAGATGATTCAGTCCGAGACCTTGAACACCGGCCGCCGCCGGACGTACGTCGGCGACCGTCAGCACGGACAGCCGTTCGGCCAACTGCTGGGGCTGACGGCCGATCAACTCGTCTATCATTTGGGGTCGCGCGTGATCGCCGTCGATCCGCTCACCGGACAGACGGTCTGGACCCGGAACGACGCCCCGCGACGCGCGGAGGGAACGGTCGATGCCCAAGTCGTCACGGTGTTCGACACCGACAAGCAGCAGGCGCAGGTTCTCAGGGCCTCGGACGGCGTGGAACTCGCCCGCCGCGACCTGCCGAATCCACACGACTGGCTGTGGTTCCACGGCGACCGGCTGGCGACGCTCCGGGTCCGTCGCGGCGAACTGCTGGCGGAACTGCTGGAACTGTCGTCGGGCCGCACGGTCTGGAGACAGGCGTTGCCGCTGACGTCGCGCTGCACCGTCGTCGACCAGCAGGAGATTCTGTGTCTCGAACCGCAGGGGCGGCTGTCGTCGCTGTCCGTCGAGACGGGGAATGTGAATTGGGAGTTGCAGGCCGCGGCGGTCGAGCGGCTGGGGTTCCTGTGGGCCGTACGCAATGGGAGTGGATACTGCGTCGTGGCGGGGAATCCGTCGCCGCTGACGCCGGACAACGGTCACATCCGGCCGTACGACGGCACGCAGACGCCGTTCGCCGGCGTCGCGTTTCAGATCGATCCCGCGCAGCAAAAAGTGACGTGGAAGGTGGACGTTCCCGCGACGGCGTTCGAGGTCACGCAGCCCGCCACGGCTCCGCTGCTGGCGTTCGTCGGCAAGGTCGTCCCGCCCCCCGAGCAACCCAACGGCGTGTTCCCCCCGCCGGCCCAGTTGTCGGCGCTGTTCATCGACCGCCGCGACGGCACGGTGGTTTACCAGACGACCGAATCGCACGCCCCCGGCCTGTTCCGCTGGGAACTCTCCGGCGAGCATCAGACGCTGACCGCCCACTTCGCCAGTTGGCTGATTGAGTTCGCCGTGACGGAGTGACCCGGACGCTTGGAGCGTCCGGGTCACTGGGCGCGACTCACGCCGCCACGTTCGTCGCCGGATCGCGGTGCGTCCACGCGACGCAGCCCGCGGTGACGGCGAACACGGCCCACGCCAGCACGTGCCACGGCGCGGGCGCCAGCAGCACGGCCAGTCCCGACAGCACGCACACGGCGAGCGGCAGCCGTTCGCACAACCGGCGGCGGCTTTCGACGGTTCGCAGCGACATCAGCAACAGCAGCGCGACGGCCATCCAGCCGACGAACCACAACCCGCCGAGGCCCAGCGACACGCTCGCCTGCGGACGGACGGCCAGGCCCAGCTTTGCGTCGCCGCCGGCCTTGGAGAACACGAGCTTCTGCCCGGCGGTTGGCACGTTGATGAGCAGCGACAACCCGCCGGCCTGCGTCCAGCCCCGCGCGGCGTTCGCGCCGCCCAGTTCGCCGTCGAACTCACCGCCGCCTCCGCCGCCAAACCCGCCGCCCCCGACACCAGCGGCCCGACCGGGAACCGTGCCGAAGGCCAGGATGCCGTCGGTCGCCACTAAGTCGTCCAGATCCAAGAGGACTCGATCACGGACGCCGTCGGCATCATTGTCGAACCAATAGGAATGTACACCGTCAGCGCCGCTGCGGCGGCCATCGATGGTCGCGCCGAGTTGGACCTCCACGCCGTCGTCGCCCGCCATCCAACTGGATTGCGGCGTGCCTGCGACGCCCGGCTGACCCATCGCTCCGCCCCTCGTCACCACATCGCCGCGCGGTTGCGGCGCTGCGAACCGGGCCCTGCGCTGCATCTGTTGCAAGCCACTGAACTGACCCCCTTGTTGCTGCTGCGGCGCCGCTTCCTGCCCGTCCGCCAGCTTCTTGCCGGAGATGGACGTATTCAGCCGGCTGAGCGCCTCTTCGTTCAGCACCTGGTACTGCTGCCGGGCCTCGAAGCTCACCGAATTGCGGCCCAACTGGGCCGCCTGCTTCGCCAGCTCCGCGACGTCCTCCGTCCGGGACATCGGCCTGGCGGACTCGGGGATGATGAAGTTGAAGTTCCTGTCGATCTGGTCCCCCAACTGCACGTCGGGCTGATTGCGATTGTCGGTGAACACGAACCCGTTGTTCGCGATCGCGTTGCCCCACTGCAGATTGGCGTCGTTCGACTGCACCGTTCCGCTGATCGCCAGCGACGGCTCCGGTCGCCCGGTCTCCAGCGACTGCTTGAGCTTCTCCAGATTCCCGCGGACGACCTCGGCCTTCTGCCGGAAGGGCTCGTTGCCGCTGGTGAATTCGGAGTAGTTCTTCAACTCCGTGTCGAGCTGCTTCAGGTTGTTGTAGGCCCGCACGCGGCCCTTCACGCCGCTGACGTCCGACAGCGCCTCGACCAGCCCCTCGGCGTCGCTGATCAGCACCTGCACGGCCGATTCCTGCAATTCCACCTCGCGCGCCCGGTTGAGGTTGTGCCGCCCCGGATCGGTCAGCGGCGCGGCGTTGAGGTCGTCCGGCAGATAGACGGTCCATTGCGTCCGCGCGACGGGAATGCCGAACTCGGAGCTTTCCTTCTGACTGACGACTTCGATCGTCGGAACGTCGAGTTTCTGCATCTGCCAGTCCGACCGCAGCGGCAACGATCGCGGCAGCCGGCCCGCATACACGACCTGCACCGGGAACGACAGATCGACCGCGCTGGTCTTCGGCAATGCGATCAGCAGCACCGGGCCGTCGCCAAGCTGCGTCTCGACGGCTCGTGCGGGCTGTCCCGACACCAGCACCGACAAGAGCCGCGTCGAGTTCGGCAACCGCACGGCGAGGAACTGCCGCGTGCGATTCTTCAGCGTCAACGTGGCCGCGGTGCGGTAACTGCCGTCGCGGGCCAGCACGGTCACGAGGTCGGCGAGGTTGACCGCGGCGGGAATGTTGGCCGCCGGGGCGTAGCGCTGCACCGTCCAGCTCGGCGCGCGGCCTGCGGTCTTCAACCGGACGAACTCGGTCGCCTGCTGGACCAGCTCCGGCCGCACGACCAGGTTGACGTCCTCGCGCTGCACCGGTTCGGTGAGCGCGGGGTCGTCGTTGGTCAACTGGCTGAGGGACGCATTGCTCAAGAGCACGTAGTGCCGCTGCGTCTCCAGCGGCGCGGCCCCGTCGGACGACAGAAACGACAGTGCCGGGGCCAGCACGCGGTCGGTCACCGGCGGCAACACGGCGGAGGCCGCGATGAGGAACCGGCCGCTGACCGGCCCGCGGAGGCGGATCGTCCAGCGGGTGGTGGTGCCGTCAGCCGAAGCCGTTTCGGTGACGTCGCGGATGTGCGACCGGTCGAACTGCAACCGGCCCGCGAGCCACGACGGCGTCTCGAACACCAGCGTCTCGGCCGCGGCCCGGTCGATCTGCCATTGCAGGACCAGGCCGTAGACCACGCCGACGTCGGTGACGGTCACGACGGCCAGTGAATCGGCTGTGAGGCGGGGCTGCATCTGTTCGACGGTCAGGTCCACGCTCCCCGGTGCTTCGGCGGCGGACTCGAACGCCAACTGTACGGGGACGCGGCGAAGTTGGGCGATCTCGCCTGCGATGGAATTCGGATCGAGCGCCCGCCAGCCATTGAGCGCCGCGGCCCGGCCCGTCAGACCGGAATCGAACCAGACGGCCAACTGGCGCTGTTGCCGATGCGCCCCCGTCACCTGCGGAACCGACAGCGAGACCGCCGCGGTCGCCGCGGTGCGGGACTCGCTCGCCAGCAGCACGACCTGCAGGCTCCCCTGTTGCGGTTGCTCGTAATCGAGCGTCAGCACCGCCCGGTTGTCGCTGAGCGTGCGATACCAGTCGCGAAGTCCCGGCGACTGCACGTCGAGCACCAGCCAGTCGGCCGGCACGACGAGTTCCAGGCTCGACCGCGGCACCAGCGACAGGTCGCACACCACCTTCGCGGTGATCTGCGTCTTGCGGTGCGACACGCGGACCCCCTGCTGCACCGTGGCCCGCAGTTGCGTCGCCAGCCGGTTGATCCGCAGGTCGAGCGTCCACGGCCGGCGGTTGAACCGATACGCCAGTTGCGGCGCATGCTCCAGCCGCGTGACCGGAACCGAGGGGGCGAACTGCGTGGCGTCAACCTGCATCAGGCTGTCGGTCGCCGCCGCGCGGACGGAGAACTGCGACCCGGCGTACACGGCGACGTGGCCGACCTCCGCCGTGACTTCCAGCGGCGCGATCCCCGGCGCGGAGACGGCCGTGTCCTGCTCCAGTTGCGAATTCAGGAAGCCGTCGATCGTCAGTTCGGTCTGATCGCCGACGTTGCGGCGCAGGAAGACGCGCAGCTTGCGGGCGGCTTCGTCGCCGACGAGCTCCCACCCGCCGACGTCCGGGCCGACGACGGTCCGCAGCTTCACCGCGGCGGGCAGTTCGAACGACAGATCGCGGACGATCCCCTGC
>JAWXBB010000535.1:0-18661 GCA_034439795.1 Planctomycetaceae bacterium
CTGGCTCAATCATCGCCCCCGCGAGCGCCTCGGCTGGCGCACTCCTCACGAAGAGCTATTCAGACACATTGCTGGTGCAACTCAGAGTTGAGAACACCAGACCAAAATCGGTTGTCCACAGATTTCACAGATTGAAGTCAGAGATTGGACTGCACTCAAGGAATGAAGCCTCGGCAGATCCTCAGGTCTTGAATCTGTGCCATCTGCGAAATCTGTGGATGAAATCTTAGCCTGCCGATCGGATTCCTGAACGGCGTTGCATGGCACCCGAGACTGATTCCCGGTATTCGGCGGACTCGTGACTGTCCGGACGAGGCGATACCATCGTGATCCGCGATGGCTGTCCCCTCCCTGGATGTCCCGATGACCGCACCGGCTCCCGATCCCGCGATTGTGCTCGATCTGATCGAAGCCTATCGCCGCTCGAAATCGATGTTCGCCGCCGTCGAACTCGGCGTGTTCGACGCCCTGTCGTCCGGCCCGCAGACCGCTGTGGAACTCGCCGCGGCCGTTTCCGCTCATGCGGACTCGTTGCGGCGACTGCTCGACGCCTGCGTGGCCCTCGGACTGCTCGCGCGCGACGGCGACCGCTACCACAACACCGACATGGCCGCCGCGTACCTCACCACCACGAGTCCGCGAAGGTTCACCGGGTATATCAAGTATTCCAACACCGCCGGGTGGAAGTTGTGGGAACACCTGGCCGACGCCGTCCGCGAAGGCTCGCACCGCTGGCAGCAGGCGTACGGTTGGGACGGCCCGATCTTCTCGCACTTCTTCCGGACCGAAGAGGCCGCCCACGAATTCCTGATGGGCATGCACGGCTTCGGCGTACACACGTCCCCGCTGGTCGCCGAGGCGTTCGATCTCGGCCGCTTCCGAACGCTGGCCGATCTCGGCGGCGCGACGGGGCACCTGGTCATCGCCTGTTGCGAGCGCTATCCGCAATTGTCGGGGATCGTGTTCGACCTGCCCGCCGTCGTGCCGCTGGCGAAACAGATCGTCGCCGCTTCCCCGGCAGCGAATCGCATCGACGTGATTGCGGGGGACTTCTTTACCGACGCCTTGCCGCCCGCCGATCTGTACGCTTTGGGGCGGATTCTGCACGATTGGTCGGAGGACAAGATCGACCGGTTGCTGGCCCGCATCTTCGCCGCGTTGCCCTCCGGCGGCGGACTGTTGATCGCGGAGAAACTGCTCAACGACGACCGCTGCGGCCCGCGGTGGGCACTCATGCAGGATCTCAACATGCTGACCTGCACCGAAGGCCGCGAACGAACGCTCGGCGACTACCGCACGATCCTCGAACGGGCCGGCTTCACCAACGTGCAGGGGCATATGACGCCACGGCCGATCGACGCGGTCCTGGCGGTCAAGCTGTGAAGCGGACGCATTCACAGCCCGGAGCGCCAGCGATTACTGCCCACTGCTCTCTTCCTCCCCACAAATCCCCTGACTGACGCGAAAAACATGGCCGTCGGGGTGGCGGACGTGCATTTCGCGGACGCCCCACGGTTCATCGGTTGGCGGCCAGGTGACTTCCAGGCCCTGTTCGAGGCAGTGCTGGTGGATCGCGTCGACATCGTCGACCCATAGGGACATCCAGACGCCCTCTTCGGCTTCGTCGGCACCATCCGTGCCGCCGGTCGTGGTCAGCGCACTCTTGCCGCGGCCCCCCTGGCCGTTCTGGCAGAGGAAGATCTCAAACTCCCCCGAGCAGACGCCGCCGAACGTCGGGGGCTCGCCCCAATCCCACCCCTTCTTCCAGCCGAGCTTCTCGAACCAGGCAAAGCTCTCCTGGATGTTCGAGACGTTGAGGATGGGGGTGATCCCTTTGACGAGCATGGGGCGGTTCCGTGGGGGCGTTTTGAACGGGCGGCGGCTGGGTTGATGTGGCGACCAAGGCCGATGGTGTGTGTAAGGCTCCGAAAGAGCGCTGTGAACTCTGACAAACTAATAATGCGGCCCAGTTCTGCTGCTATCACTGGCTACGAACACAGTGCATCAAGAAATGCTTTAAGACTGTTTCGATTCGTGACCATTCCAACGGCAACCGTGTAAGGATCGAACTCCCTCACTACACCTTCTTGAATTGTGACACGCATCAGGATGCGACCAGACTCAATGACACGCTGGCCGCTCCGAACCTCGATCAGATACTCGCAGATGAAAGCCGCCAATCGGGACGCCAGATAGATGCGATCCTCTTGGGTCACTACTTGTTCATCAACCCAGCGGCTGAAGGGCTCAAGCAATGGGGACAAACTCAGAGGGAGACCGATGCGGTGAAGACCGACGCTGCTGAGGAAGTCCTCCAGCATCGGCCGTGCTTCGTCGATGACTCGTTGAAGGTCCGCCATCGTTTTGCCGCCGAACAAGTATTCGACCCCCGATGTCTGTAGCACACACCCGCAGTTTCGCGCTCGGATCTGGCGTTGTCAATTCTGTCTTCGCCCCGGCGGGGCGTTGGAATGTAGCCACGGGTGGAGCGCAGCCCGTTGCGGGCGAAGCGCAACCCGTGGACAGGGATGTCCCGCAGGGATTCCGCCCCGGAGGGGCGGCGGAAGCTCGAACGGCCCATCCATTCCTTTGCCCCTCCGGGGCAATCGTCATCATGGGGGCTCGAACCACGGGTTCCGCGTCGGGTGGCGATGTCGCCGCGCCGCTTCACCCGTGGCTACAGTCCAGTCGCCCCTGCCGGGGCTGAATCGGTCTTGGCGCCCTTGCCGTTTGATCCTCCCTCTCGCTAGCCTCCGGCATCGAACCCCATCGTTGCAGGAACCGGCCATGTCCACCGTCGTCGTCATCAACGGCACTGTCATTCTTCCCGACCGGTTGCTGGAGAACGGTCGCGTGGTGCTGCGCGACGGGCGGATTGACGCCGTCGGCAAGGGGACCGCGACGCCGCGCGGGGCGACGGTGGTGGACGCCCAAGGAGGGTACATTTCGCCGGGGTTCATCGACGTTCACGTGCATGGCGGCGACGGGGCCGATTTCATGGACGGCACCGCGGACGCCGTCCGCACGGCCTGCCGGTGTCACGCGCGGCACGGGACCACCACGATCTTTCCGACGAGCACGACCGGTTCGCGCGAACAGATCGCCGCGATGCTGTCGGCGTGCGCCGAGGTGAAGTCATCGCACACGGCCGCGGATGGCGCACGTATCGCCGGCGTGCATTTCTATGGGCCGTACTTCGCGCCCGACAAGCTCGGTTGCCATTCCGCCGCGGGACGTCGCGAACCGGACGCCGAAGAATACCGCACGCATTTCGCGACGGGCCTCATTCGCATCGCCACGTGCGCGGCCGAGTTGCCCGGCGCGGTCGAGTTCTATCGTTTCGCGCGGAAGCAGAAATGTCTCGTCACCTGCGGGCATTCCAATGCGACGTGGACCGAAATGGCCGCCGGGTATCGGGTCGGCCTGCGGCACGTCGATCACTTCTGGTGCGTGATGAGCTCGGTCAGCTCGCTCCGCGAACGGTGCGGCACCCCCATGCAGGCCGGCATGGAGCAGTTCGTGCTGGCGCTGCCCGACATGAGCACCGAGGTCATCGCCGACGGCTGCCACCTGTCGCCGGAGTTGCTGCGGTTCGCGTACCAGATGAAGGGAGCGTCGCGGCTGTGCCTCGTCACCGATTCCAGCCGCGCGGTCGACATGCCGGAGGGCATGTACCGCTTCGGCAACCGGGACGACGGCCCGTTGTTCATCAACGCCGGCGATGTGGGCCGAACGCTCGACGAGACGAACCTCGCCAGTTCGGTGAAGGGGCTGGACCACATGGTCCGCACGATGCTCGCCGCGACGAAGGCCTCGCTGCCCGAAGTGATCCGCATGGCGTCGCTGACCCCCGCCGAGCGGACCGGCATGGCGGATGACGTCGGCAGCCTGGAAGTCGGCAAACGCGCCGACGTGCTGGTGCTGTCGAAGCGGCTGCAGGTGCGGCGGGTGCTGATCGGCGGCGAGTGCATTGTCCCCTCGCCCGCCGCTTCGGTGGGAGAGGGTTAGGGAGAGGGTGTCTTTCGGTTTTTGCTTTGTGTCGTGACAAGACCGCAACAGAGACCACAATCATCTGCCGAATTCCTCCACAGCCGCACCAAAGGGATGACCACAATTTGGGACCAGATACGGGATTTTTCTTGCACGATAGATCGAACCGGCATAGCCTGATTCAATCCCACTGCCGCTCCGAATGGGCGTCATCTCCGATTTCATTGCAAGGCGACATGACATGCTAGGAGTTAAAGTCGCGTGCCGTTGCTCTAAAACGTCGCTCCTCATCATCACCCTGCAGTTGCTTGCGGCCAGGCCGGTTGACGCACAGATTGGAATGTTGTCGAGCGAGATTCCCAATCGCTTTGGCGCTCATGTGGCAGCACCCGCCGAGGCACCGCTGAAGTCATACAAAGAAGTCTTTGGCGTCACACTCTTGGAACTGAAATGCAGTTCGCCGAACAGGTTTTCTAATCTGAATTGCGATCTGTGGATGTCCATTCCAGATGGGAAGTGCCGCCTCATTGCACGCGACAGCACTGACGACTCCAAAGAGGTGGACAATTTTCTGTCAACATTTAACATCAACCAAGCGAGTGAGTACCCTATTCGCTGGCAATTGCACACTGGTTTCAACACACTCTTCCCAGACCTGGGAGGTCGCCCAAGTGGTTGGGTGAATCGAATGGCCGTGTTTGCGCCGACGGGAACTTCAACCAGAACCGTGACGATCGATCCCAGTTCGAATCGCGTGGTTGGGGCCACGCCATGGTCGAATGACATTGCGCCGACCGGGCAAGTGATCACAACAGTGACGCGGTATACGAACTGGAGAAATAAGTTGGTCCTGATCAGCGAAGACGCCAAGTCCTATGCGATCCTTGTCATTGCGACATCGAAAGGGGATATTAACAGTACGTACGCCAGTAGTATCGTCATTTGCGATGCTGAGATGTTCTGGCAAGTCCTCGTGGCGCAGATTCGCCGCACGCAGATCGTAATCGCCGATGATAGCTATGAGACACGCCTCAACTCTGCACTTCCAGCGGACTCAAAACCTGAGATCTGTGCACGTCGCCTTGCGTCCGCGTTTGCCGCGATTGTCTCAAGCGGCAGTTTCAGTCATGAAAGCTGCCTGGAGAAATATCGGGACGTGGCGAAACTGGTGCCTTCGTTCTCCAGTTTCGTCGATGCCGCGATGGTTGACGAGATTCACAAGCAGTCCTTGGCAGCACGCAGCAGCCGGGCGCGTGTCCTCGCGGATGTCGGCACGCAGACGGCAATTCCAAAATTGGCAAATCTGCTGAGTACCAAATCTTCAGAGGATTTGGATGTCAAGGATGCGTTGCGTGCAATCGCGGCACGCGAGCAGTTACTGGATCCGCCCGATGATAAAGCGGCTTGGATGAAGTGGAAGAAGTGGTCCTCGGACGTGGCCCCAGTCAAGTAGGGTGGGCATAGCCCACCGTGCGAATCACTTCCCCACCGGCACCAGCGTCACCGATCGCAAATCCATCACCGCGGGGCCGGGTTTGGATTGGGGTTTCACGGTGAGTTCGTAGCGGCCCGGTTTGTCGAGGGTGATCGTGCCCAGGTCGTTCGGTTGGAACGCCTGGAAGCCGCCGGTGTCTTTCACCGTGAGGGCCAGGGTCTGGTCGCCGATCGTGAAGTGGACAACGCTGCCGCCGGAGCCGTTGCCGCAGCCGACGAGGGCTTCCAGGCGGTAGGTGCCCGGGCGCGTGGCGTCGAATTCCCACGTCGCAAAATCCGCCGGGATCACCCAGTAGCCCAGCGTTTTTTTGTGCGGCAGCGGTTCGTAGCGGAGCATCACGCCGTGGACGGTCGCCGTTTTCGCGGGGAGTTCGATGCGGCCGTTGGCGAGTTGCAGGTTCGGTTTGTAGTCCGGGTTTGGCGTCATCCTCTGCGCGTCGACCGCGGCCCGCCAGGCGGCTAATTCCGAGGCTAATTGATCGGCGACCGCGGCCTCTACGATGATGCGATTGCGATTCTCACGCTCATCTTTGGCGATATTGAACAATTCACGTCGACCGTTTTCGTAGTATTCAATCAGTTTGTAGTCCCCGCTGCGGACCGCGCCGCCGGGTTTGCCTCCCTGGTTGCTGTAGTGCGGATAGTGCCAGTACAGCGAGCGGTCTGGCAGTTTACCGTCCAGGGTGAGCGATGGGACGACAGATACGCCATCGACGGAGTCGGGGAGTTTGACGCCGCACAGCTCGCACAGTGTCGGCACGAGATCGATGCTGCATACGACGTTACTGCTGACTTGGCCAGCGGTTGCGCCCGGGCCGCGGATGATGAGCGGCACGCGAATGCCCCCCTCGTACAGCCAACCCTTCCCTTCGCGCAGCGGGGCGTTGGATGTCGCCGGCGTTTTCGGGCCTTCGGTGGTGGCGAGGCCGCCGTTGTCGGAGGTGAAGACGATCACCGTCCGGTCGAGCACGCCGAGGTCGCGAAGTTTCTTCGTGATCCGGCCGACGCTGTGGTCGAGCGCTTCCAGCATCGCCGCGTAGATCGGGTTGTTCTGCTGGCCCGTGAATGGGCCGGCCGGCGGATAGGTGTCGACGAGTTCCTGCGGCGCCATCAGCGGCGTGTGGACGGCGTAATGTGGGAGATATAGGAAGAACGGCTTGTCGCCAAATGAGTCGATCAACCGCTCGGCTTCGGTGGTCAGCCGGTCGGTCAGATATTGCCCCGACGGTGCGTCTGCGAGGCCCGTCATCGTGCGGCCGTTTTTGACGAACGGGGCGAAGTAACTCAGCGGCGTGCCGGTGTGATCGCCGGCGATGTTGACGTCAAATCCCTGCTGCAAGGGGGAAAATCCTTCGCCGCCGAGGTGCCACTTGCCGACGTGGACAGTCGCGTAACCGGCGTCGTGCAGCCGTTCGGCGAGCGTGATTTCTTCGAGCGGCAATTCCTGGCGGATCATGGGCCGGCTCAGCTTTTGGGCGGGCAGGTCGCCCCGGCCGGGCAGCCAGTCGGTGAGACGCAGCCGGGCCGGGTATTTGCCGGTCATGATCGCGGCCCGCGTCGGCGAACAGACGGGGCACGCCGCATACGCCTGCGTGAACCGCACGCCGTCCTTCGCGAGTTGATCGAGGTGCGGCGTGCGGTGAAATTGGCTGCCGTAGCAGCCGAGATCCCGTCCGCCGAGGTCGTCGGCGACGATCAGCACGACGTTGGGCCGTGCTGGCTGAGCGGCGCTGGGGACGGCAGTGATCGACAGAGTCGCGAGGGCGAGCAGCAGACAACGGGACATGGTGCGGTCTCTGTGGCGGAGAAATGAGGTCGATCGCGAAGGCGCTGCGTATCACACCATCGGCGGCGACGAAGTTGCAACCCCGGCGGCTGTCCGCCGGTCTGGTCCCCTCTCCCGCCGCTTCGGTGGGAGAGGGTTAGGGTGAGGGTGCTTCTGGTCTTGGTCCGTTGTCCGTTGTCCGTTGTGAAGAGGCTGGACCGATCTGTCTTCGCCACTGACAACTGAACCATGGACAAAAGCACCCTCACCCCCAACCCCTCTCCCGCCGAAGCGTCGGGCGAGGGGAGCAAGAGGGCCGGAAAGAGAAGCACCGTCATGCGCTGGGCAATCGCGCGGATGCACCGCTGCCGATTCCAATCCCGCGCGCGGGCTGTTACCATTTCAGCAGCGTACACCCGACTCTGTCCGTGGACCGCTGGCTCGAAGGAGTGAGAGAGATGCGAGGGACGGTGTGGAAGACGGCAATGTGGACGGCGTGGGCCGTGATCGCCGCCGGTCAGTTCCAGGATTGGCAACTGCCGGGGTCTCAACTTCAGGGAGCGGAAACGGCCAAACCGATGAGCATTACCACCATCGAAGGCATCAGCGAATACCGGCTCGACAATGGACTGAAGGTGCTGTTGTTCCCCGATGACTCCAAGCCCACCGTCACCGTCAATCTGACGGTGTTCGTCGGCTCCCGGCACGAGGGGTACGGCGAGGCGGGCATGGCCCACCTGCTGGAGCACATGCTCTTCAAGGGGACGCCCGACCATCCCGCGATTCCCAAGGAACTGCAGGCCCGCGGGGCGGATTTCAACGGCACGACCTGGGTGGACCGCACGAATTATTATGAGACGCTGCCGGCCGGCGACGAGAACCTCGAGTTCGCGATCCGGCTGGAAGCGGACCGGATGGTCAACAGCCACGTCAAGGGGGAAGACCTGACGTCGGAAATGACCGTCGTCCGCAACGAATTCGAGCGCGGCGAGAACGCGCCGCCGTACGTCCTCGCCCAGCGGATGATGGCGACGGCCTACGAATGGCACAACTATGGCAAATCGACGATCGGCAACCGGGCCGACATCGAACGGGTGCCGGTCGACAGTCTCCGGCGGTTTTACCGCAAGTTCTATCAGCCCGATAACGCGATGCTCGTCATCGCCGGGCGGTTCGATGAGAAGAAAGCGCTGGCGCTCGCCGCTGAGACGTTCGGTAAGATTCCCAAGCCGGAGCGCGTGCTCGATCAGACCTACACCGAAGAGCCGGCCCAGGATGGCGAGCGGATGGTGACCTTGCGTCGCGTCGGCGACGTGGCGGTGGTCGGCGTCGTCTATCACATTCCGTCCGGGGCCCATCCGGACTTCACGGCCGTCGACGTCCTGGAGACCATTCTCACGTCGCAGCCCGCGGGCCGGCTGTACAAGGCATTGGTCGAACAGAAGAAGGCCGCGGACATTTCCGGGGCCGCGTTTGCCTGGCACGATCCCGGCGTGATCCGGATTATGGCGGAGGTCGCCGCCGGAAATTCGCCCGAAGCCGTGCTGGATTCGCTGCTCGACACGCTGGATCTCGTCGTCGATCGCGGCGTCACGAAGGAAGAAGTGGACCGCGCCAAGCAACGGCTGCTCAAGCAGCGCGAGCTGGCCACATCGGACACGGCCGAACTCGCCGTCGAACTGAGCGAATGGGCCGCGCAGGGGGATTGGCGACTGTACTTCCTGTACCGCGACCGGCTGGAGCAGATCACTGTCGAGGACGTGGACCGCGTCGCCCGGGCGTATTTCCAGCCGAGCAACCGCACCGTCGGGTTGTACATTCCGACCGAGCAGCCGCAGCGGACGACGGTCCCCGGCACCCCCGAGCTGGTGGAGATGATCGGCGAGTACAAGGGCCGCGAATCGGCGTCCGCCGGCGAGGCGTTCGACGTCGCCCCGCTGAAGATCGAAGAACGGACCTCTCACCGCGAAATCGACGGCATTGACGTCGCCTTGCTTGCCAAAAAGACGCGCGGCAACACGGTCATCGTCCGGCTCACGCTGCGGTACGGCACGGCGGAATCACTCGTCGGCTTGACCAAGGCCGCCGATTTTCTCCCGGCGATGATGACCCGCGGCACGAAACAACTCACACGGCAGCAGTTGCAGGACCAGCTCGATCAGAATCTCGCGACGCTGAGTTCGTCGGGCCAGGCCGGTGAAGCGACGTTCGTCATTCAGACCAAGCGCGACAAACTGGGGACCGTGCTGGGCCTGCTCAAGCAGGTGCTGCGCGAGCCGACACTGCCGACGACGGAGTTGGAACTGTTGCGGCAACAGTCGCGATCGGATCTGGAGCAGAGTCAAACCGATCCGCAGGCGCTCGCCGTCAGGCTCGTGCAGCGGAAGCTCAGCCCCTACCCGGCCGGCGACGTGCGGTACATTCCGACTCTGCCGGAAGATCTGAAACTGTTGCAGGAACTGGACATCGCGTCGATTCGCAAGCTGTACGCCGACTACCTCGGCTCGCGGGCCGGGCAGTTGGTTGTGGTGGGGGATTTCGATGTCGAGCCGACGTTCGAGGCCCTCGAATCGATGCTGCACGGCTGGAAATCCAAGCAGTCGTACGAGCGGATCAAGCGCCAGGGCGATCAGGTGATCGACGCCGAGCTGGTGAAGATCGAGACGCCGGACAAGGCGAACGCGTTCTACTTCGCCGGTCAGGTGCTGCCGATGAGCGATTCGCATCCGGATTACCCGGCGCTGGTGATGGCGAACTACGTGTTCGGCGCGGGGGCGTTGTCGTCCCGGCTGGGTGATCGCGTCCGGCAGCAGGAGGGGTTGTCGTACGGCGTGGGGTCGGTGTTCCGGGCGAATGCGCTCGACGACCGGGCCTCCATCTCGATGTACGCCATCACCAACCCGGCAAACATGGACAAGGTGGTCACGGCCATTCGCGAAGAGCTGGTCAAGCTGCTGAAGGATGGCGTCACCGAAGCGGAATTACAGCGGGCTCAGCAGGGCTATCTGCAGGGCCAGGAGGTCGCCCGGACGGAAGACCCGCATCTGGCGCGGATTCTGGAGGACACGCTGAACTCCGAGCGGACGATGGCCTACTACGCGAAGCTGGAAGACTCGATCCGCAAGCTGACGCCCGACGAAGTGGCCGCAGTATTCCGCAAGCACATCAGCATCGACCACGTGTTCACCGCGGTGGCAGGCGACTTCGCCGCCGCGTCGAAAGCGGCCGCGGAAACGGGTGCTGGGAAGTAGCGTTTCTCCAGCCCCCTCTCCCCTGAAGACAGGGGCGAGGGGACCGGATGGGATGATGGCGCGTTGTCGTTTTCGCGTCACCCGCGTAGGAAATTGCCGCACTGGCTGCAGAACCTTGCCGTGGCATCGCACGAAGTTCCGCAGATACCACAGGGAATGGTGTTAGCGGGGGTCTGCTCGTGGGTCGGCGAGCCGCTGCCGACGATGTCGGTGGTGCTGGAGACCATCGCTGCGAATCCCGTTGTG
This sequence comes from Planctomycetaceae bacterium, assembly GCA_034439795.1. Lineage (GTDB taxonomy): Bacteria > Planctomycetota > Planctomycetia > Planctomycetales > Planctomycetaceae > DSVQ01. The sequence continues at coordinate 10,747 of JAWXBB010000535.1, forward strand.
ACCAGCAGCGCGCCCCCCAAGCCTTCGGCAGCCAAGGCCTGCCAGTTCGCCGCCGGCTGCGGCTGGGACAAGGCGAGAGCGGCCTGCCCCGCGGCCATTGCGACGAGCAGCGTGCCCACGGTGCAGAGGCAGAACCCAAAGCTCCACAGGCGGCGATGAATGGTCATGCGATTCACTCCTTGACGCGCTGACTGCCAGTGCTCGCCCATTGTCGTGGCAGGTGTCATCTGGCAGTCTGGGGCGGGCTTCTGCATCGAGAGGGGAAACGAGCATCGGATGTCCGCGGATGACGGAAATCGGAGTGTGCTGCGACCTGGGTACTCACCGCGACGTAAGTCCTTTGTCGGGTGTAGTCACCAGACGATCATTGTGCCGACTGTTCACGGTTCCTTCGCGCAATCTCCGCCGAGAATTCCCGACTCGTCAATTGACATAGGTGAGGTAAGCTCCGCAGAATAGCGGGGCCTTGTAGGAACTGCGGGCAGGTCCGCTCAAGTCCTGAACACCGAATCGAAAATCAGAAAAGCGAGCCCTCTCGTTGCGGAGTCCTTGTCGCTTCTGCAAGCGGGAGAACGGCACCAACGGCTTGTTTTTTGGCAATTGTCGCCGCGGGAACGTGTTTTGCTTAGACATTCTTCCGAATGTTCTTCTCGTGTGCGCAGTTTTGAGGGGTGGAATGCGATCTGAAGAGTGAGGGCTTGACCAGCGGATTGTCGGCAGAGTGTCTTTTGCGGGCCCCCTACGTTTTGCTCTGCCTGGCTGTGGGAGAACTACCCGGCATCGGGAGAGTCCCCAAGTTCGCTGAATGGATCGGCGTCCGCTGGCGTGAGTCGCCATAACGGCATGGGCCGTTCGAGGTTGTACGCGTCTTAAATCCTAGTCATGGGCCGTCATTTTGCGGCAGCGGGTTCGGAGTGCGCCGATTGGAATCGGTTGGCCGCTGGTCGTCGAGGGGGATGTGACTTGTTGATTTACGGGTCGCTGGTGCTGTTGGCCTGCTTGATCTCGGTGGCCTTGACGGCCGCGATGGTGCAATTTGCGCCGCGCTGGGGGTTGGTCGATGCGCCGGATGGGCATCGAAAACTCCAATCGCATGCGATTCCGCTGGGGGGCGGGTTGGCCCTGGCGGCGACGTGTGCCGTGTGTCTCATCGTCGCCGTCCTGGTGCCCTCCGTCGTTGCCGAGAAATTGGCGGCGCACTGGCGATTCGTCTTCGGACTGACCGGTGCCGCGGCGTTGATGGTCACGGTCGGCTTGCTCGACGATCTGTACGACATCCGCGCCCGGCACAAGCTGCTGGCCCAAGTGGTGGCGACCAGTGTGATCGTCGCGGCGGGCCTGACGATCCAGCGCATCTCGCTGTTCGGGTGGGTCGTCGAGTTGGGGCCGTTGGCGATCGTTTTCACGGTGGCCTGGCTGATCGGCGCGATCAACGCCTTCAATCTGATTGATGGTCTGGACGGTTTGGCCGGCACGGTCGGGGTGATCGCCGCCGGTACGGTGGGGGTTCTGGCGGCTGCGACGGGTCATGTCGTGGAGGCGGCCATCTGCTCGGTGCTGGTTGGCGCGATGCTGGGTTTCCTCGTGTTCAATTGGTTTCCCGCGAGAATCTACCTCGGCGATGCCGGCAGCATGCTGCTGGGGTTGGTGCTCGGCGTGCTGGCGATGCGGGTGTCCCTCAAGGAGACGGCCACCCTGGCGGTCGCCGTTCCGATCGTGGTCTGGGCCGTGTTGTTCTTCGACGTGGTGATTGCCATTCTCCGCCGCCACCTGACTGGGCAAAGCATCTATACCACCGACCGGGCTCACATCCACCACGTGTTACGGAGGCACGGCTACAGCGTGCCGGGCGTGGTGGGCGTGATTGGCGTGGCCTGTCTGGCGTGTTGCTGCGGCGGGCTGGCGGGGGTCTGGCTGGGGAGCGAAGTGCTCACCCTGGGGGCCACGGGGCTGGTCCTGGGAACCATGGTCCTCTCCGGCTTGTTCGGCCGGTCGGAATTGGGTCTGTGGTGGCGCTGGGCGGAGCGGTTTTTTGCGTCGTGGCTGCAGTTTTCGCATCGGCGTCCTGGTGCGCCCGAGCCGGTGATTTCCCGCTTTCACGGCGACCGGCAATGGGAACATCTGTGGACGGAGCTGCTCGAGTATGCGGAGCGGTTCGACCTCAGCGCAGTGCAGTTGAACGTCAGCGCTCCGGCGATCGGCGAAGAGTATCACGCCCTCTGGTCCCGGAAGGAACGCGCCAATCTGCGCACCCAATGGCGGTCGGAGATCCCCCTGTTTGTCGGCGAACTGGCCGTCGGGCGGTTGACCGTCAGCGGCCGGATGGCCCACGGGGCGACGACGATTGATTCCATGTCGGAACTCGTGCATGGCTTGAAGCCGTTTCAGGTGCAGATGGAAGCCATTCTCAAGCACACCGTTCAGCAGGAGTCGATGGATCCGGTCGAAGCGCTCGAGTTCCATTCGCAGCCCCTTGAAGGTCGCGGTGGAAAGGCCGTCATTCGACGCGTGGATCAAGCGATACCGGTGGCCGTGTACGAGGCTGCGGAAGCGGTCTTTCAGGCCGGTGAGAATCCGGGAGGGGCGGCGGTCGGGACGACCGTTTCCTAGTCCTGGGGCGAATCACTCCACCGCGGTGACGCTCAATTCAACAACGCCCGGACATCGAGTTGGGCTGAGTCTTGTTGGCACGGGAATCGCATGGGGAACGTCGGTCGAGTCGGACTGAGATTGTAGTGCCGGTTGCGATTGATCGCTCAACCGTCGAACACGCGGAATGATGCGTGCAGTGTGGCCTCCGAGCAGCCGTTCTGAATGGGGGGGATGTTCGGTTTGGGGCAGGGATGTTGCATTTTCAATCGCAGGAAAACTTTCCGTGGGTTGCCGCCGTCCCGCTAAAACTTTGATGATGGTCGTGCCGACCAATTTGCGCGGGAAACGCAACGCATGGTGGGGAATGCGATCCTATGCTTGACGGCCGCGGCGCGGGGCGGATACCGTGGATTGGACTTGGCTGTAAGTCTTGGTTGTTACTGTAAAGTGCTTTCAGAAAAAGAGTTGCGTTCGATAATCGGTGTGTACCGACGGGCACGAAGTGTGCGCGTCGCCGACTTGGGAAGCGATCAACCGTCATGCCGGTCCTCAGCAAAGAGCCGTATCTCTATCCGCCGGACCTGCTCGACGAGACTGTGGACTTCGAGTCGTTGGGCGGCTCGTCCTGGTGGGCGCTCTATACGCTCCCCCGCAATGAGAAATCGCTCATGCGCAATCTCTGCGCCCGCGAGCAGCGATTCTATTGTCCCGTCGTGGCCCGGCGCAATCATCATCGCGGTCGCGGCGGCGTCCGAACTTCGTATTTGCCCCTGTTTTCCAACTACGTCTTTCTGCACGGAGACGAGCAGGATCGCTATGCTGCGGTCTGCACCGGGCATGTGTCGCGATGCCTCGTCATCGGTGACACCGACGCCTTCGTGCAGCAGATGCGGGCCATCCAGCAGTTGATCGATTCGGGACTTGCCATGGACTTGGTCCCTGGTTTGGAAGTGGGAACCCGAGTTCGAGTGAAATCCGGACCCCTGAAAGGGCTCCAGGGATCGGTCGTGAAATCGCGCAACCGCGCTCGCTTCCTGATCCACGTCGACTTCCTGCAACAGGGGGCCTCGACCGTCGTGGATGGTTGGGAGCTGGAACGAATCTGACGGAGCGGCTCCTGCTCGGGGCCGAATGTTGAAGGCGGGTTCAGTCGTAGTTCTTCGGATGTGGCTGGCCAGCCAGCCAATGGTTCGCACTCACACACTCATCATTCGGATGTTATGAACACACCTCGCGCGCTAATCACCGGCATCACAGGACAAGATGGCTCGTACCTCGCCGAGTTCCTGCTGGCTCGGGGCTACGACGTCTGGGGGATCGTGCGCCGGGCTTCGTCGGCCAACACCCAGCGCATCGATCATCTGCTGAACAACGAAGAGACGGCCGCGCGCTTGCATCTGTGCTGCGGCGATCTGCAGGATTCGGCGAGTTTGTCGCGGATCATTCAGTTGGCTCGTCCGTCGGAAGTCTACAACCTCGCGGCCCAATCGCACGTGCATGTCTCGTTTGAGACGCCCGTGTACACCGGTGACGTGACCGGGCTGGGCGCGGTCCGGTTGCTGGAGGCGATTCACGAGTCGGGCCTCGACGCCAAGTTCTATCAGGCGTCGTCCTCCGAGCTGTACGGCAAGGTGCGCGAGACGCCGCAGACGGAGCACACGCCCTTCTATCCGCGCAGCCCGTATGCCGCGGCGAAGGCGTATGCCTATTACATCACCCAGAACTACCGGGAGTCTTACGGTCTGTTTGCCACCAATGGGATTCTGTTCAATCACGAATCGCCCCGCCGGGGTGAGACCTTCGTCACGCGGAAGATCTCGCGGGCCGTGGGACGGATCGCCGCCGGGCTGGAAAGCTGCGTGTCGCTGGGGAATCTCGACGCGCAGCGGGACTGGGGCTTCGCCGGCGATTACGTCGTCGCCATGTGGCAGATGATGCAGCAGCCGGTCGCCACCGACTTCGTGGTCGCGACCGGGGAGATGCACACCGTTCGGGAATACTGCGAAGTGGCGTTCGATCAAATCGATCAGCCGCTGACGTGGGAGGGCAGCGGCGTCGACGAGGTCGGCGTTGCTCCGGATGGTCAGGTCCGCGTCCGCATCGACGCCCGTTTCTTCCGCCCTGCCGAAGTCGATCTGCTGTGCGGAGACCCCAGTCTGGCCCGATCGCGGCTCGGCTGGTCGCCGGAAGTCACCTTCCCGCAACTGGTCCGCATGATGGTCGACCACGACGTTCGCCTGGCCGAGCGCGAAGCCGCCCAGGGGAAGCCGAGCGGAAATGGTTTCATGAGAACGATGTCCTCCGTGCCGTGAGTGTTGTCGGGCCATGTTGATGCCCTGAGCCAGTTGCCCAGGGCCGTCGATCCGAAGACCGTCAACCGGATAATCCCATGTCAAACGCAGTTCCCGAAACGCTCGAAGAGCCGGCCGCAGGGACTTTCGATCCCATGCAGACTTTGTTGCGGCACAAGCTGCTGATTCTGTTTTGCGGTTTGATCGGCTCGGGCATTGGATATTTGCACTACGTGCGTCAGCCGCGCGTGTACCAATCGTCGGCGACGGTGCTGGTGATTCCGGAAAAGACCACCGACCTGCCGTTGAAAAACCTGGAGGCCGTCCGTGCGCCCGAGGATGGATTGTCGACGCAGATGCTGCTGATCCGCAGCCGGCTCGTGACCGAGCTGGCGGTGAATCCGCCGCCGGTTCGGGAACTCCCATCCCCAACCGAGGTGGGCGTTGCACCGGACCTGGATTCGGCCGCGCCCGATGTTGCCGCACCGGTTTCAGCCGTGACTGATCTCGCCGCGCCTGAAAATGCGGTGACTGCTAACGCCGCACCCGCAGTCACCGGCCCTGCGGTCGCCGAGAAGCCGGTGAAGGAATCGACATTCGGCGAACGTCAGCGCGAGAAGGCACGAAAGTCCGATCCGCTGGTGGAATTGCCCCCGATGATCGTCGGGTCGTCAGATCCCGCCGGCGCGCTGCTCGCAGGCCTGTCGGTCACCCAGGCGCGGGGCGAAAACGGCAGCCTGGCGAAGGACGTGCTGGCGTTGAGTTTTCGCGGGTCCGATCCGGAGCAATGTGCGGCGGCCCTGGCCTGCGTGATTCAGGGCTATCAAGCGTATTTGGGAGCGACGCGCTATTCGATCAGCGAGGAAACCGGGGGACTCATCGAGGATGCGCAGAAGACGTTGGCGCTAGCCCTTAAGGATAAGGAAAGGAAGTTTTCCGACTTCCGCCAGGCCTCCCAACTGATCTGGGATGGCGAGCAGGGTCGCAACGTTCACCAGGAGCGGCTCGCTCAGATTGAAACGGCCCTGTCGGAATTGCTGATCCAGCAAACGCAGTTGAATGCGCAGATCTATGCCCTGGAAGAGGCGATGAAACGGGGCGATAACCGGGAGGCGCTGGAATTGCTGGCGAGCCAGTTGGCGGCACAGCAACAACGGGAGCCGTTGCTGCAGACTTCCGGCCGGAGCGTGGTTGAACAGTTGATCGAGCTGGAGATCGAAGAGCAACTGCTGCTGGAGCGCGTCGGTCCGTTGCACCGCAAAGTCCAGGACGTGCGCAAACGGATGGAGCTGTTGAAGAGCCTGTCGGCCGAGCGATCGCCAAAAAAACTGGACTCCGACGCGCCGGCGAAGGCTCCCGATCGGGTCGCCGTCTATCTGGATTCGTTGCATCAGGAACTGGCCGTGCTGACCAGTCAAATCGAGAAGATGAATTCCTTGTTTACTGCGGAGCAAGTCGAAGCCAAGAAGGTCAGCAATGAGGTCATCAAAAATGCCACGCTCCTGGCCGACATTGCCCGCACGCAGCAGCTGTACGACGGCGTCGTGAAGCGGCTCGATGAAATCAACCTGATCCGAGACGTCAAGGGGACCTATACGCAGGTCATCGCGAAACCGACGCGCGGCATTCAGGTCCTGCCGCGGCTGACCACGACCATCGCTTCCGCAGCGCTGATTGGCCTGGCAATCGGCTTCGTGCTGGCGGCCGGTTTGGAGATGTCGAATCGGGAGTTCCGCGGTTTCGACGAAGTGACCCGGTCCCTGAATGTCGGACTGATCGGGCACTTCGAGCAGTTCGCCGCCTTGAAAGCCACCGCGCCGGACAGCCTGGTGGCCCCCACGCTGTTCGCCTACCACCAGCCCAGGTCGCCGCTCTCGGAAGCGTACCGGGGCATCCGCACTTCCATCTATTTCAGCACGCGCGAGCAGGAATCGGCCTACAAGGTCATTCAGGTCACCAGCCCCATGCCTGGCGACGGCAAGACCACCCTGACCGCCAACCTGGCGGTGACGATCGCCCAGTCGGGCAAACGGGTGCTGCTGGTCGAAGCCGATCTGCGCCGTCCCGGTGCCGCCAAGTTGTTTGGCTTGACCACGGACGCCGGGTTGGTGGGGGCGATCAACGGCGACATGGAACTGGACGACTGCCTGCACGCCACCGAGATCAACAACCTGTGGGTGCTGCCCGTGGGGACGCGACCGTTCAATCCCTCGGAACTGTTGAGTTCCCAGCGGTTCCAGCAGTTGCTGCAGGTCGTTCGGGAGAAGTACGACTTCGTGCTGATCGACTCGCCCCCTTTGTTGCCGGTCACCGACGCTAGCGTCGTCGCCGCGGCGGCCGATGGCGTCGTGCTCTTGCTGCGCGTCCGCAAGAACATGCGGTCGGCCGCATTGCTGTCGATGGAAAAACTGCGCGCTGTGGGCGCCAAGGTGCTCGGCGTGGTGGTTCGCGGACAGTTCGATGGCCAGGGCCGCAACGGCGGCTACGGTTACGGGTATGGCCGCGGCTACGGATACGGCTACGAATACGGCTATGGCGCCGCGGATGAAGCGGAAGAGACTCCCCCGTTAGTGGGCGTCGCGGCCGCCAACGGCAACACTGCCCAGAACGGCAAGTGGTGAGCGTCCGGGCGGCGGCGCACGGCTTCCGTCCCGCCGCGACAGTTCGCACGTGATCGAAAACTCGTCGGAAGATGCCGTCGCGAATGTCACTTCGCATCGTCCACCTCGGCAAGTATTACTTTCCGCATACGGGCGGAATTGAAACGCACGTCCGGACTCTGGCCGCGGCTCAGGCCGCGCGGGGGGACGAAGTTCACGTCGTGTGCATTTCCCACGACCGGACGTTGCCGGTCGACTTCTGGGACGGCCCGGTGTACGTGAAGCGGTTTGCCCCGCGGCTCAGTCTGGCGAAGGTGGATTGGGTGCCGGACGTCAGCCGTTACCTCGACGACCTCAATTGCGACATCCTGCACCTGCACGTTCCCAATCCGGCGATGACGATGGCCGTCCTGAAGATGCGCCGGCCGGCGC
>JAWXBB010000536.1:0-3666 GCA_034439795.1 Planctomycetaceae bacterium
AGGTCATGGCCGTCGCGAGCAGCGGGGCATCGAGACCTCGACGGCGCTCCCGGCGCACCTGGCGACGCTCGGTTGGTCGAGCGTCCGCCAGGTCTTTCGTCTCGTTCGTCAGCGTCAGCAGCACGATCCCGCCACGGGTGTGTTGACCACGACGCGAGAACACGTCGACGGCATCACCTTGCTGTCGCGCGAACAAGCCGATGCCGCCCAGGTCGCCGCCTGCGTGCGGGCGCATTGGAAGATCGAAAACCAGTTGCCTGACGTCCGCGACGTCACCTTCAATGAGGACGCGTGCCGCATCCGGACCGGCCACGGCCCGCAACAACTCGCCCTCGCGCGGAACGCGGCGATCGCCATCTGTCGACTGAACAACCACCCGAATCTCGCCGCCGCCCGACGAGATTTCGCCTGGAATCCCCGACGCATCCGGCCCCGACTGGGCCTTGTGACAAACTGAATCGCCCTGGTGATGAGCCCGGTTACATCCCCAAAATGAATGCGCCGTTTAGAGGCGGTTTCAAAGCCGCATGGTCTTTACGCCGAAGGCGTTGAACCACAAAGCCCAGGGTCGCGAGTCTGCGAGCGCACGCTGGGCGGCGATCGATGACAAACCCCCTACTCTGAAAGAGTTTCATCGGGATTGGACGCCGCCGATGTTGCGACCCTTTCAGGATCGACGCGCTTCGGGCGCCATGTCCCCAGGGTGCGCTCGCAGACTCGCGACCCTGGGCTGTGTGATCGAACGCCTGCGGTGTACTTGACATCCAAACAGTGTCTTCGACGTCGCGGCGAAACAATGGTCGGTAATCACCCCAGCGCGAACCGCCTCTGCCGCAGTTGGTCGACCGTCACGGCGGCAATGATGATCACCCCCAGGATGACGTCTTCCAACGGGTCGGGCACGTCGAGTTGCGTGCAGCCGCTGTTAATCACTTCCATCAAGACCGCCCCGGCCAGCGTTCCCATCACCGTCCCGCGGCCGCCGCTCAAACTGCCGCCGCCGATCACCACCGCGGCAATCACCTTGAGTTCCATGCCGGCCCCGCTGGTGGGGTCGCCGCTGGCCAGTCGGGCAAAGTGATAGACGCCGGCGATTCCCACGAACAGCCCGGCCAGCGAGTACACCGCGATCCGGACCAATGGCACGTTGATGCCGCATAACCGCGCGGTCGCCTCGTTGGACCCCAGCGCGAACACGTAGCGCCCGAAGACCGTAAACCGCAGGAGAAACGCCACCGCGGCGGCGAACAGGACGGCAACCCACAGCCCGGACGGAAATCGGACCCAATCGACCACCGGTGCGACGGCCTCGGGAATCGACGCCCGTCGCGGCAGGAGCGCCCGTTCCCTGACGCTGGTGAACTGCTGCAACCAGATCGGCACCTGATTCTCGGAGAACTTGGCATGATCGGCGGGGTACACGTCCGGCCGGACGGTCTGCCCCTTGTCGACCGTTTCGGCGAGCATTTTCCCCGCACCGAGGTACGCCGTCATCGTGCCCAGCGTGATGATGAACGGCACCACGCGCAGCAGGCTGACCAAAGTGCCGTTGATCGCCCCGAGGAGAATGCCCGACAGCAACGCGAGCGCGACGCAGAGGCTCGGATCCCAGTTCCGCTTGAGTCCGCAGGCCAGCACCGTCGCACACAACGCGACGCCGCTGCCCACGGAGAGGTCGATGCCGCCGGAGACGATGATCAACGTCATGCCCAGCGAGCACATCCCGATGACCAGGCTGTTGACCGCGATGAGCCGGAGATTGTCCGCCGTCAGGAACACCGACCGCTTCTTGAGCCAGTATTCCAGTCCGGCGAACAGGAGCACCACGAGCGCGAGCGCCAACAGCGGCCCCAGCGCCGTCAGCCCGCGACCGATCCACTGCGACGTCGATCCCCGTTCGGAAGAGACGGCCATGCGCTGCGCAGTCCCGGTGTCAGGCGTGAGAAGAATCGGACTGTGAATGGTCCAAAGGGCCCAAGCCCGGTTGGAGTGTATCATCGCCGGGCAGGGCGTGCGTCGCCACAACCGGCCGTTCCCACCGCGAAAACAACCGCAACAACAGCGGCAGCAGCACCAGATTGCCGATCAGGCCGCCGATCATCGCCACGCTGACGAGGACGCCGAAGTAGACCAACGGCACGAAGTGCGACAGCGTCAGCACGCTGAACCCGACCACCAGCGCGATGTTGGAGAACACGACGGCGAGGCCCACCCCCTGGTGCGTCTCGTGCAGCGCGTCGGCGAAACTCAGGCCGCGGCTGCGGGCCGCGCGGTAGCCGTCGACGTACATAATCGCGGAGTCGATGGTCAGCCCCATCGCGACGGCGGCGATCATCGCCGACGCGATGTTGAGCTTCATCCCCATCCAGCCCATAACGCCGATCACCGCGGCGATCGGCACGACGTTGGGAATCAGCAGCAACAAACCGAACAGGAGACTGCGGAACTCCATCCACATCAGCACCACCATCGCAATCGTCGCCAGGAGACTGCTGAGGAACTGGTCATCCATCAGGCTGGTCACCAGATGGGCGAGCATCACGAACAGCCCGGTCGCCTCGGCCTCCGGGAACCGCCGCCGGGCGATGGTTTCCACCTCGGCGATCAACTCCAGCTTCTGCTCCGACGGCTGCCGCTCCAACGCCCGCAGGACGATCCGCATCCGGCCGGCGTCCGGGTTGTAAAGGCTGGTCGAGAATTCCGGCTGAAACGCATCCAGCAGTGCCAATCGCCGTTCCAGCGAGAACTGAAACAGCACGAAATTGGACGGGATGAGGTCCAGCCCGTCGGTCATCGCCACGACTTTGGTCAACCGGTCCGGCGTCGTTCGCTGCGTGAGGTCATTCAGCTCGGCAGCCAGGTTGCGGACATCGTCCAGGTACTCGTTCGTCAATTTGTCCGGAGCGGGAAAGTTGACCTCCCACGTTCCCGCCCCGCCGAGGTGGTCTTCGAAGAAGTTCAAGGCCTGCACGATGGGGCTGCGTTCGCGGAAGTTCTTGCTGAAGTCAGTCTCGACGCTGATCCATTGCCAGCCGGCGAGACAGACCGCCATCACGCCGCCCGAAATCAACCAGACCGTCAACGGGCGGCGGTCGACCGCATCCGTCAGTCTTTGCAGCGCCGCAGCAATCCGTCCCTCGAAGGGCGCGGCTCCCGGAATCGAGAGCTCCGAACCGATCAGCACGCCTCCGGGCAGGACCATCATCGAAACCGGCAGGACCATCATCGTCGCGAGCGCCATCATCAGCCCGAAGCTGGCCACCGGCGTGACGCTGCAGATCAAGAGCGCCGCAAATCCGGCGGCCGTCGTGATGACCGTCCAGAACACGGGCAGCATCAGTTGCTCGAACGCCAGCCGCGTCGCCTGTTCGCGGTCCATTCCCGCCTGCCGCAACTCCCGAAACCGCACGGTCAGGTGCATGACCGTCGCGATGCCGATGATCGTCACCAGCGAGTTCAGCATCGAGCTGACCATGCTGAGCTGCATCCGGCTCAAGACCAGAACCGCCTTCGTCCAGACCAGCGTGACCCACACCACGGCCAACGGGAGCACCATCCACCGCAGGCTGCGAAACAGGATGAAAATCACGAGCATCAGCAGCGCCGACGATGCGAGCCCCAGCGTCGAGCCGTCCTGCTCGACGCTGGGGCTCGCATCGTCGGCGC
>JAWXBB010000537.1:0-3274 GCA_034439795.1 Planctomycetaceae bacterium
CGGACCGGCTGAGGTGGTGAAGAAGTTGCAGGACGCGGACCGGTTGCTGAACGCCGGGAAGAGCCTGGGCGAAGTGCTTCAGGTTCTGGAGGTCAGCGAAGCGACGTACCACCGCTGGCGGACGCAGTCCGGGGGGATGAAGTCGGAGGAGGCGAAGCGTCTCAAAGAGCTGGAGCTGGAGAATGCGCGGTTGAAGAAACTGCTGGCGGAGGCGGAGTTGGACAAGTCGATGCTGAAGGAGTTGGCCTCGGGAAACTGGTGAGCCCTTCCCGCAAGCGTGCGGCGGTTGTGCCTCTGGAAGAGTCCTTCGAGGTGAGCGAGCGTCGGGCGTGCGAAGTGGCCGACCAGCCGCGGAGCACGCAGCGTTACGAACCTCGGCCGGCGAGTGATGAAGCCGCCGTGGTGACTCGGATGCACGAGCTGGTGCGTGGGCAACCGCGGTTCGGGTATCGCCGGATCGCGGTGCTGCTCCAGCGGGAGGGGTTCCACGCGAACTTCCAGCGGGTCTACCGGCTGTGGCGTCGGGATGGGCTGAAAGTGCCGCAGAAGCCGCGGAAAAAGCGGCGGCTGGGGACGATCGCGAACAGTTGCGTGCGGCGGCGGGCCGAGCATCGCAACCACGTCTGGTGCTGGGATTTCATGTTCGAACGGACGACGCAGGGGAGTTCTCTGAAGTGGCTGAGCGTGGTCGATGAGTACACGCGGGAGTGTCTGGTGCTGAAGGTGTCGCGGTCGATCACGAGCGCCGATGTGATCGACTTCTTTCAGGGGTTGTTCGTGGCGCACGGCGTGCCGGTGCACATCCGCAGCGACCACGGACGGGAGTTCCTCGCGGCAGGGCTGCGCGATTGGTTGGCGGCATCAACGGTGGGGCCGCTGTATGTCGCGCCGGCGAGTCCCTGGGAGAACGGCTACGCGGAGAGCTTCCACTCGGAGGTCCGCGACGAGTTTCTGGCGTGCGAGGTGTTCGAGACGGTGAAGGACGCCCAGGCGTTGGGGACGGCCTGGCGGCGGAGTGACAACGAAGTGCGTCCCCCCCTGTCGCTGGGGTCTCGGACCCCGGCGGAATTCGCGCTCGCGTGTGCTGCTTCCGTTCGGCCTACGGCCTCACTCCAGCAGCACACGCTCAATACTCCGGCACTCTCATAACAACTGGTACAACCAACGGGGGCAGGCCAGTTGAACACGTCGCGATAGTGTTCCGCCTGTTCGGGGTCCAGCGTCGTGAACAGCCGCACGCAGTCGTTATCATCGGGGACGCTGATGTCCCACACACAGAGTTCCGACGGCTTGCGGGTCCGCTTGCTGCGGACGGTGTTCAGCGACTTCGGGCGTTTCGTTGATGTGCGATTTGCCGTAGAATTGCGTTCAGCCATTGCCAGTTCCTCCAGAACAATTGCATGGTCAGAACGGCCGTTGGTGGTAGCACACCGCGGCCGTTCGTCTTTCCCGGCGATGCACATTGCATCAACCGGACGACGACGGCAATAATGTTGCAACGGATTCGGTTTGTCAATTCCGTTGCAACGGAATGCTAGGGAATCGAGAATGTCGCCAGCCGGACGGCCGCCCATTTCGGGGGACAGCAAAGAAGAGCGAGTTGTCATCCGCGTTAATGAGGCCGAGCGCGAACAACTTGACGCCGCCGCCGCACTGGCAGGCAAACCGATTTCAACGTGGGCCCGCGAAGAACTGCTGCGCCTTGCCGCGGAGTCTGCGAAGAAACCAGCGCGGAGGAAGTGATCGCCGCAGGGGTGAGATATCAGGGTTTTTGCGTTTCGGGAGCGATTCCACGGATTTCGCCGCGCTGGTGCCGGCAACGCGATACAGTGCGGCCGTCCGATCATTTCTCGACCCATCTGTCCGGCTCGGAGGCCCTTTTGATCTATGAACCTCCACAGCTACCCGACGACGTGATTCGCGCCGCCGACAGCATCATGCTGGTCGACCCCGATCAACCCGGATGGGAACACCCACTCTTCGTGCGGTTCATTCTGAGGCCGAGCGACACGCTGGAGATTTCCGTCGATTCGTCCGACCGCATCGCCATCCAGCATTGGCACGACCGCATCCGCGAGCTGAATCTCGACGACTGATTTCTGCGGCGATTGCAGCCACGTTCCCGCCGGACGTATCAACCTCGTCCGCACCGTCAATCGTCGCTCCTGAGCGATCCTGTGCGTTCGTTTTTCGCGCATCACCTCGCCGGTCGCACATTGACGGCGCACAGCTTGCCGCTGCGCCGGTCCTCGGTCTCGTCGAACGTCACATCCAGTTCGATCAGCTTCTCATCGAAGTCGAGACCTGCGAAGTCGCTCTCGCGGATGTGAAAGAAGATGTCGCGCCCGCCGGGACGGCTGATGAACCCATAGCCGCCGTTAGAGCGAACCGATTTGATAGTCCCGAATGCCATGCTGCCTGCCTGATCGGTTGAAGGAAAGTAAACCCCGTGACCGCGTTCGAGAACGGTCACGGGGGCAACGGCGGGGACCATGCCCAAGCCCCGCCGGTGTATCCTCACGCGGCCCCCTTCGAGCGAGCCGTGGCGCGGTAGTCGCCGAACGCCGTGCCGAAGTCGTGATAGCAGCGGAAGCTCATGCCCAGCGTCTCAACATCGTGGTCCAAGCCGAACGTCTCGACGATGGGACTCTCCGCACCGTCCAGGAATCCGACGATGACGGGGGCGTCCTGCGGCGCGGCGAACAGGTAGAACGCCGTGGTGGAGTAGCCGGTGAACTTGACGCTGTTGGAGATGCGGCTTTCGACCTCCAGCGTGGCAATGGACTTGAGCGGGTTGCCGGTCGGCTGTTCGTCGTCGCGGCCGAGCAGTTCGGAATTGAGCAGCGCCCGCGCCGTGGTTTCCAGTTCCGGCGGAACAACCAACGTCTTCGGGACAATGTCCAGATCGTTCCCGGTAGTGTCGCGCTGGGTCCGCATGAGCGCCACCAGCGATTGCAGGCTGGAGACTTGCAGCGACGTGCCAGCCCCCTCCTGATAGTTGCCGTTGCCCGATGCGTAGAACGATCCGCCGTTCGCCAGGATGGTGGTCCAGATGAGGTCGGACAGCGTCCGCAGCGCCGACTTCGCCATCATCGTCGGCAGCCCGTCCAGGAATCCGAGGTCATCGTTAATCATGTCACGGCGCGTGACGCGGAACATTTTCGCGTAGGTGCCGATCGACCACGCGAACGTGGACTCCGACAGGCTGCCGTGCTGAATCTCGCCGCCGACGCCGAGCGCCGACAGGTTGGTGAAGAACGACGGACGGACGCCA
>JAWXBB010000538.1:0-4715 GCA_034439795.1 Planctomycetaceae bacterium
CGGTGGGTGGCCGGGGCTGGAGCCGCTTCAGCGAAGCCCCGGTCGGTCGCGCGTTCACCGGGGCTTCCCTCCCGTTGGTCGGTCCAGCCCCGGCCACCCCCACCGATCACCAACATTCCGAGCGTGACGCGGCGGTCACTTCTTCGCACTCGATCCCTTCGCGCGGCTGACGGGCGGGTTTCGCGTGCCGTCGAATTGGTCGATGATGAAACGATCGAGATCCTCAATGTAGCCGACGTAAGTAAAGCTCAGCGATTGAGCCGGTTGCGTTTCGCTCCCCGTCTGACCCACCAGGATTCCGCCGGGGATCGCAAAATCTTCCAAATCGAAAATCACAATCCCGAAGACGTTGCGACCGAAACTCGATCCCAGAATGGCCGTCTCCACCAGGCTGGTCTGCTCGGATTGAGTGGCGTAGAACGATCCTGGCAGTGAGTTTTTCTCAAACACCCAGAGCGTTGGTGTATGCGGATCAGCATTCACCGTATTGAAGTTGAGGGTCCAGTCTCCCGCCAAGTTCGCAGCCTTCGCGGACGTGTCGCCAACCGTCATGGCCGCCAGCAGAATCCCGAAGCACAGCGTGCGACTACGTCGAATCGCAGCAGCATTGACGAACGTCGTTGAGCCGTGCATGAGTCGGTCCTTTCCATCGGGCGTGCAGCGAAGACGGAGTTCGGTAGACACCACCGAAGCCCGCATTCACTGGTGAATGATCGCGATCAGGGTTGCTCTTGACCGGCGGGGGTCGGCGTCAGCAGAAACGCTCGGGTTTCGCCGTTAATTGTGCCGTTGCCCGCGATCGCGCCGCTGCTGTTGATGTCCGTTGCGTCTTCCAGGATCCACCCGGAATCGGGAGGGAGCAGATCGTTCAGATCGGTGAACGTGCCGTTCGCGTACAGGAAGGCGCGGTAGGTATAGTCTCTTTGCCTTGCGGAGCCCACGATGTGCCCGCTGTCATTGAGGCTCGATGAAAATCCCACAGAACCCAGCTTGGTACGCAGTTGAGTCGTCATCCCTGACGAGTAAACGAACATGCTGTGATTGAGTGTAAACGCATAGAACAAATACCCGGCATACCCGACATCGCCGACGACCTGCCCAAGATTGTTCACAGCCACACCGTGGCTGAAATTGAAGAATCCGGAGGGTGTGCCCAGATCGGCCATCACCCCATTCGAGGACAAGAAGGCGTGGCTGTATCCGCCCGCAGCAGTCGCGCTACCCACGACCTGTCCGCTGTCGTTAATGCCGGTTGCGTAGCTGGTCGAGCCGCCGAGCGTACCCAGATCGGCCATGACGCCATTCGAGTACAGAAAGGCGTGAAATTGTCCGCCCGCAACTGCCGAGTGACCCACGACCTGTCCGCTGTCGTTAATGCCGGATGCGACGCTGTAAGAGCCGCCGAGCGTACCCAGATTGGTCATCACCCCGTTCGAGGATAAGAACGCGCGGGCGTCTTCGTCCCCCGCCATAGTCGCGTAGCCCACGACCTGTCCCGTGTCGTTGATGCCATAGGCGGCGCTGTAAGTGCCGCCAAGTGTACCCAGATCGGTCATGACCCCATTTGAGTACAAGAAGGCGCGTTCGTTCCCGTCCGCCGTAGAGACCTTGCCCACGACCTGCCCGGCGTCGTTAATGCCATAGGCGGCGCTGTCGAGGCCGCCGAGCGTACCGAGGTTGATGATCGTGGCACTGGCTGCGGCAACCGGGACGGCCCGCCCCGCGCGCGGAGCCTGCGCCGCGGGCTGAGCGTCAGCCGGGCGTACCCGAATGACGGGACGGTCGGCCGCCGCGGCTGACACCGTCGCGGCGAACAGTGTTGCCAGAATCGTCAGCCCCGTGTTTCGCATGGTCATTGCCCTTTTTGGTTGTGGCGGCCCTTGCCCGAGGCTCGAATCTGCCATGATGCCACCCGGTTGTCGCTCGTCGTCAATAGTCCGCTCGCTGCCATTTCTCTCTCGGGAATATTTCCCGGCGGAAGAAATCCAGGAAATCGACGGCCATAACAGAGGGCGCGAGCCGCTCCCAGTCGTGTCGACTGGCCGCAGAGCTCAATGGCGTTGTGGACACCCGTTGCGAGGTGCAACTCCTTTCGGATAAATGTGTTGAGCCGCCGCAGTTGCGGTCTCGAAATGCCGAGTACCGGTCGCCGCGGCCGCCGGCGGTGCAATCGCTACAGGCGGTTCGACTCCAGCAATTCGCACATCCAGCCGATAACGAATATGCGCCACGGTGGGAAGAGCGCCGTCAATCCGCACTGGTCACCGTCAGAAAGACTCAAGTTCTGCGCATGCCGGCGGGAGCACAGTGTCACGGAGCCAGATTGCCGGCCGGGGGATGGGATGACAATCCAAATGAGACCACGGCCCGCGACCTGGGTGGGTCGCTGGGCCGCCAGCATGCCGGATCAGGGGTTCCACCGGCTCGTCCCCCGCAAGGCGGCGTGCCGGGCGTCCCTGACCGTTCGCTCGCGCACCGTTCGCTGGATGGTCGCACTGGCCTATTTGGCGACGAGCGTACCGTCTTCCCTGGCCTTCGCCGAGGATCGCCTCTGGAATCCCATCCTGCCCGAGCAGCGGACGATCGAGCATACGCTCCCGCCGCGGTATCAGGTCGATGTTCCGGTGCCCGGCGCTCCGACGACCGTCGCATCGACCGGTGCTCGCAAGGAGTTGCCGCTGTCCCTGGACGAAGCGATTCACATTGCGCTGCAGAATGCCGAGGCGATCCGCGTGGGGGCCGGGGGGGCCGTCCGCGCCAGCGGGCAGACGATTTACGACATCGCCATCGCCAACACCAAGATCGACGTCGAACGGGCCAGGTTCGACCCGACGCTGGGCATCGACAATCTCTTCACCCGGCAAGACATCCCCACAGCAGGGCTGATCGTCCCCAATCCCCGGCAGGCTTCCATCGAGGGATTCCAACGAGACGTCTATAAGTTCGACACGGCCATCGAGAAGTTGAACCCGTTGGGCGGGCTCACGCGGCTCGACATCGAAACCAACGCCCAGCGCACGAAGCCCCGGATCTCGAACTTGAACCCCCTGACGACGACGCGGGCCGGGATCAGTTACGTCCAGCCGCTGCTCCAGGGCGCCGGCAGCGACGTGACGATGGCCCCGATCCGCATCGCGCAACTCGAAACGGACCGGACGTACTTTCAATTCAAGAACAGCGTTCAGGATCTGATCTACAGCGTCATCCAGGCGTACTGGCGGCTGTCCGCGGCGCGCATCACGGTGTGGACGACCGAGCAGCAGATGGAACAGGGCCGCTTCGCCTCCGAGCGGGCCGACGCCCGTCAACGACAGGGACTGGCCGATTCGTCGGAAGTGTCGCAAACCCGCCTGGCGTACTTCAACTTCCGTTCGTTGAACGTGGTGGCGAAAAGCTCGCAGTTGGAAGCGGAGAATGCGCTGAACAATTTGCTCTTCCTGTCGCCGGTGTCCGAATTCGAGATTGTCCCGTCCACGGCGTTGCACTCCGAAGACGTGGATTTCTCCTGGGACGAGTTGCTGGCGATGGTCGACGAGAACCGCCCGGATCTGCAAGAGATGCGCACACTAGTCCACATCGACCGGCATCGGATCACGCTTGCAGAGACGCTGGCCCTGCCCCAACTGAATCTGGTTTCCGGCTATGGCTGGACCAACACCCAGGGAGAAAAACAAGCACTGCTCGGCGGCGACATCACCAACTTCAACGCCAGCGGCAGCCGCTACACGGATTGGACCATGGGGGTGACCCTCGACGTGCCGCTGGGGCTGCGCGAGGGCCGGGCGAACGTCCGCGGCCAGGAACTGAATTACTCCCGCGATCTGGCCAATCTGCGGCAACGGTTTCACGGGGTCGTTCACGACGTCGCTGCGGCGGTGCGGACGATCGATCGGAACTACGCCGAATACCTGTCGTACCGCGAAGCTCGTGAAGCCGCCGCGATCAACCTCGATCAGCAGCGGACGGAGTACGACAACGGCCGCAAGGGGTTTCTGAACCTGTTGCAGGCCATTGCCGACTGGGGAAGTTCCGTCAGTTCGGAGGTCGACGCGCTGGCGCGCTTCAACACGGAGCTGGCCAACCTCGAACGGCAAACCGGAACGATCCTCGAAACGCACGCCGTCTGCTTCGAGCAGGACAAGTTCTGTGCCGATGGCCCGCTCGGAAAGCACAAGCCGGCCGAGTATCCGCGCTCTGTGCAGCCGACGCTGAATGCCAATCGCTACGGCGCGGAATCGACGCCGCCGGAAAATGAATATTTCGACGACAACCGCACGCAGTCCGGTCAACGCCGCATCCGCTCGAATGACGCCGCGGAGGCCGGCAAATCCGCCGTGGAGACGTCGTCCAATCAGGGATGGCTCACCCGCATGAAGACGCCGCTGGTGGGACGCTGGATCGGCCGACGCAGCGGGGACTCTGCCGACGCAGGTGGCGACGCAGTCACGAAGTGAGCTTCGTGTGCGCCCTCTCGAACCGGTTTCGCTGCCGCCCATCCGCTTTCCACGATGATGGGACGCCGATTCATGGGGCGGTGGGTTCCGGGGCGACCGCAACGGAACTTTCGCACGTTGTCGGCGGCCGGGGCGAGGAACCGGTCGGACGGTCGATTCGGTCGCGCTCTTCCGCAATCCTGTCCTGGAGCAGTTCCACTTCGAACATTCGGTCCTCAATTTTTCGTTCGAGTGCGGCAATCCGACGGCGCGGATTCGAGA
>JAWXBB010000539.1:0-7110 GCA_034439795.1 Planctomycetaceae bacterium
GTCGTGGCGAGACTACATGACCATCCCGCGGAGCAAGTCACACCGTCGGCTCGCTTCGCAAGCCCGGTAACCCTTATCCGTGTGCCATTCGTGGCTACACTCCGCGGCCCCTGCCGGGGCCAGGAAGACGCTTTCTCGACAAACATTCCCCACCGTTTAACAACCACACGCGCTGAGCGATCTCATCGGTCATTTTGTTTGATCCGATTGTCCGTGGTCTCTTATGATGCCGTGGGCGATTCACGCACAATCTTATCACGTCGCGCAACCATGACCCATTCACGACGACGATCGCTGTGGATCATTCTGGCGTTGGTCGCCGTGCTCGCGGTTCCAACCGTCGTTGCCATCCGAGTCTTCAATCAAGCGAGCCGAGCCGCAAAGCAGTCTGCGCAGTTGGCCGCCTTCAAAGAAATCGTGCAGGAGCTGAACGATCACTATCGAGATCACGGGCGATACCCGGTGGCGCTTGAGGAACTGCATCTGACGTATCCTGACGGCGGGGACTCTGCGCTGCTAAAAGAATTCCGGTATGTGACTGATGGCGAGACCTATTCCCTGGAAGTGACCGGGGCCAGCACGCAGACCGTCTATCGCTCTCCCAAGCGGATCGCCGATTGACCCCATCCGGCAGCAATCGCCGGTTTTGGGCCGGTTTCGAGGCGGAAAACTCAGAAATCCGAAAAACCGGGATTACGCGCGCCGAGTCCCGTTGACCGAATTCCGGCGATCACTATACTCCCGCCACCCCTGAACGATGTCCGCCGCAGCCAGCGTGTCTCCCAGACACACATCAGGACATCGCCTCTCGGGCTGCCATCACAGTTCTCCACAATCAACCAGACAGTTCTTGCGGCTCTGCGAACGGAGCCGTCGTCAACTCAGGGTGAGACCTGGCGTTGCGCCCGAGACTGGGTGGGCGGTCAGGCAGGTACGCTGTTCGGCTTACGCAACGAAAGGAATCGCATGAAGTCCCTCGGTCTGATCCGTGCCGCCGCAGCCAGCCTCGCCGCGGTTGGCGTCCTCTGTCCCCAACTCCCGGCGATGGCGCAATCTGGCGCTCCGCAGACTCGCGTGGTGGTGAAGGCCGACGCGAAGCTCGCCGCCGACATCGTCATGCAGGAAGGCGCGTTCGCCGGCCGCGTGGTCGACCATCAGGGCGCCCCGCAGCAAAATCGCGAAGTGCTCGTCAAGCAGGGCGACAAACAAGTCGCCAAGGTGAAAACCGACGACAAGGGCGTGTTCAACGTCAAAAATCTCCGTCCCGGAACGTACACCGCGACGGCGGAAAACACGGTCGGCAACTTCCGCGTGTGGAACGAGAAGACCGCTCCGCCGTCCGCCAAGGGTCAGGCCTTGCTGGTCCTCGGCCAGAACGGCGCCCGCGGCCAGTTCGGGTCCGTCGATCCGACGCTGATCCTGTTGACCGCCGGCGTGATCGCCTCGGTGATCATCGCGGCCATCACGTTGGATAAGGTGAACAGCCTCGACGACGACGACGACGGCGCCACGCCGTAACGCAATCGTTCATTCTGCCCACACTCGATCGCGGCTGTTCGTTTCCCCCCACGACAATCGCGCATCGATCGGCCGGTCATTCCCAACCCCCCGGGAATGACCGGCCTCTTTGTTTTGAGGGGCCGCACCAACCCGAAGCGCGACGTTAGACGGTTGTCGTTCTTGACCTCGAAGAGGTCGCAGAACGTAGCCGGGGGTCGCAGCGCAGCGAAGACCCCCGGAACACGTCCCGCATCGAGATTGCATCCCGGAGGGATGCCAGAGATTCGTCGTTCTGGCATCCCTCCGGGATGCGTGTTTGTCTCCTATCGTTTTCCGGGGGTCTGCGCGAAGCGCTTCGACCCCCGGCTACGTTCTGAGAACCCTTCGGGTTCAAGAGGAGCGCTGATCGCCAATCAGCAACTACGTCCTCGCTGACGCTTCGGGTTAGTGTGCGGGTCGCCTGCCGCGGTAAGATCGAAGCGGGTTGCGGACCGTTTGCCGCGGCCGTCGCTCCCGCGTATCGTTTGCTCGCCGCCGTATGACGACCTCGCTTACGGACTCACCGCCATTCCATCGACTGCGCACGCTGGCGGCGTGGCTGGTGTTCGCGGTCGTGGCGGTGGCGTCCACCTGGCCGCTCGTCACACAAATCGGCTCGGCCTTGCCGCTGGGGGGCGAGGCGGTGGCCACAGTCCCGTTGCTCAACGTGTGGACGGTCTGGTGGAACGCCGATCGCGCGGCGGCGAGGTACCAGGGGTATTGGGATGCTCCGATCTTCCATCCCACGCGGACGACGTTCGTCTTCTCCGAAGCGCAGCCGACGACGGTGGTCGTCGCGCCGCTGATCTGGCTGACCGGGCGGCCCGCGCTGGGATACAACGTGTATCTGCTGGGCGCGCTGACGCTCAACGGGGGGCTGACGTTTCATCTGCTCCGCCGCTGCGGGCTTTCGGACTGGCCGGCGCTGATGGGGGGCGTCGTCACGCAACTGCTGCCGTTCGTCAGTTGGCAGCTCGGCGTGCTGCAACTGGTGCAGTTGTGGCCGACGATCTGGACGCTGTGGGCGATTGTCCGCTGGACGGAACACCCGCGCTGGCGGACCGCGATCGAAACGGGCGTGGCGTTCGGCGTGACGTATGCCTCGTGCAACTATTACGGCCTGTTTGCCGCAATGCTGCTCGCCCCGTCGGGGCTGTGGTTGTTGCGGCGGCGGTTTTTCACAGTGCGATGCGCGCTGCAGTTCCTGCTCGCCGGCGGCGTGGCGGCGGCGCTCTTGTGGCCGATTGTGTCGGTGCAGCGGCGGACGTCGGCGGAACAGGGATGGGAACGGGATGAGCTGACGGTGATCAGTCTTTCGGCGCATCTGCGCGACTACACCGATACGCCGTGGTCGCAATGGCTCGACGGATGGGAACTCCCCGCACCGAATCGGACGAACATCTGGGTGCTGGGTCCGGGCTGGGTCAAACTGTTGACGGCCGGTCTGGGAGCAATGCTGGGGCTGGCGTTTCCGAGCCGACGACGCTGGACACTGCTGGTCCTCACGCTGGGCGGTATGGCGCTCTTGTACTCACTGGGGCCGAACGCCGAATTCTGGAATGTCAGCGTGTACCGGGGCTTGAAGCAGTTTGTGCCGGGGCTGGATCAGATCCGCAGTCCCTTCCGATTCGCGGTGTTCGTGCAACTGGCGGTGGGCGGGCTGTGCGCCGAATGTCTGCACGGGGTGCATCCCCGGCAGTGGTGGCCGCGATGGGCAGAGCGGTGCGGCCGATGGCGAACCCTCTGTGCCGGGCTGGCGTGGCTCCCGATGTTGGTGCTCGGTGGGGCGCTCGTCGCCGAGACGTTGCCGCCGCGGCAAATACTGTCTCCGCTGGCCGGGCCGCAGTCATTGCCGCTGTGGGTGACGTTCCTGCGCGACGAGACGCCGCCGGGATCGCCCGTCATCTGCCTGCCCGTGGCCAAGGAGTCCAGCGTCCGCGATTATCTGGGCGAAACCCAATGGATGGCCTGGACGATGTCGCACCGGCGGCCGCTGCTCAACGGGTACTCCGGGTATTTCCCGGAGACGTACCTCAGTTTGAACAAGGAACTGGACCATTTCCCGCAACAGGGGGTGCCGCGGCTGCTGGAGATGGGGGCCAGGTACGCCGTCGTCGATCGCAGCGTCGCCACCGAACGGAAATTGGCCCGGCACCCCGCGACCAAAGATTGGGAATGGCTGTTCACCGACGGACCGGGCGGGATGGACGTGTATCGGCTGCCCGAACGCCTCACCGGTTCTGATACCGTTCCCGCAACGCCGACAGCACCGAAGGACCGCGCTGCGACCGATGATCGTGCAGGAACGTGAAGCCCACGATCACCAGTCCGGCCGCGATTGCCAGTAGAAGTTGTCGCAGCGGTTGCTGAGTGGCCAGCGCCGACAGCCACGGGTCCCAAGGCTCTGCACGAACGGTCAGCGGCGGTGATTCCGCCTCTTTCGCGCGGGGATTTAAGGCGAGCGAGTCGCTGACGGGAATCACTTCCTCGCCCGGCATCTGGGCATCGAACTCCAGCCGCACGACTTCGGCGGCGAACTGCGGATCGTCCTTGAGGACCGCGACCACCTGTTCGAGCTGCCCGTTCCGCGTCTCCAGCGACACCAAATCCATCTGGTTCGCTTGATACTGGCGGTCCCATTCCCGCCACACGACGATCTTGGGCGCGAGCGACACTCCCGCATACAGCCCTGCGGCGGTCAGCAGGAACAGCCAGAACAGGACCGAGACCACCCCGCTCCACACGGGATGCGGCGCGCGGCCGGTGGGGATCTTCGGTGGGTGTTCGACAGAGGGCATGACCATCTCGCGCGTGTCTTCTGGCTTCTGTAGGGTGCTGTCGAGTCTTCGAGGCTCACCCCGTTGGAGTCCAGCCTTTGGGCTGTCTTCGATCGTCGCGCGACATCCGAAGAGCAGCCTAAAAGGCTGGACTCCAACGAAGAGGCGGTGCCTCTCCTCGCGGCATCGGCAACGAATCCGCGGCCGATGAGCGGACTTGCGGATGACGCCCGATTCCCTGGCGAGTCGCCGCGACGGCGCTGGTTTCGACGATCGCGTCACGATGACAGTGACCCGGACGCTGGGAGCGTCCGGGTCACTTGGCGGACACCGGCAAAATCTGCCGGGTGGCGGCGTCGCCCCGCAGGATCGGAACAACCGGCAGCAATTCTCCAATCTCCCCGGCTTTCGGCGAAGTCTCTCGGCCCGAATATCCGATACAGGTGATACAGCCGTCAAAGTCGGCGCGGTTGCGCCTATCGTGGCGCGCACACCCGAGGGAGCAGCATGACCACCGAGTTGCCCGTTTGCGATGCGGATCGCCGCTGCCGACCGGCAACCTGGCCGTGGTTCCCCCGGAACGTCCGGCTCGGAGTCGTTCCCACCGACGTGAGAAACTCCAGGAAGCAGAACATGTTCAGGTGGTGCTCGCTCACCTCGCTGCTGCTGGTGATCCTCGGCTTGCCGAACGCCAGCCGGGCTCAAGCTCCTCCCACCGGCGAGGGGGTCACGCCCGCCGGCTGGCAGTCCGCGGGGCCGGGCCAGGCGCACATCAAGCAGAAGCGCTCCTTCGGCGAAGTGGGACCGATCCCGGCAGGCCCCGGTCGAACCATCTACCGCGAGCTCCCCGACGATACCGGCTGGCTGTACGAAGACTCCCCGCTCGAACGATCGCTGAAAAACGCCTTCCGGCATTCCTACTTCCGCATGGAATACCTGCTCTGGGACGTCGGCGATCCCGGCAACAACCTGCTCGGTGCGCCGACCGCCATCCTCGATGCGCGGCAGCTCGCGCCCAACGACCCGTCCGACCCGGACTACCCCAGCACGATCGACCCCACCCTCACGCTGCAGCAGCAATACGTCTATCAGCCGTTCGTAAATCCCACGACTCCGTTCCAGGTCTCGAACCCCATCGTCAACAACACGTCGCTGATCGCCGTCGTGCAGCCCTCGACCAGCGACGTCCTGATCAACGAGAACAACGGCATCCGGGCCACGTTCGGCATGCCCGTCTGGAACGCCGGTGCCTTCGAGGCCAGCATCTTCGCCTTGCAGCCCAGCACGTCGAATCTGGGCCGGCAACCGATCCCGCGGTTCGACAACAGCTACGACAGCGACGGCGACTTCGTCTTCATCAACCCCGGCGTCGTCGTCACCGGCAGCGCCGCCTCCGTCCCGGCCCTCAACGGCCTCGCCAATGAGACGTTCATCGGCACCGGCATCGGCGAGTTCGACCGCAACGGCAATGGGCTGACCGACGACGTCGTCAACGACTTCGAAGCGTTCGCCACGCCGATTCTCATCAACGGCGGCGTCCCGCTGCCGAGCCGCACGCCGCCGCTCGACCCCACCGATCCCACGCAACGCATCGATCCCGCCACCGGCCAGGTTGTGACCGGACCCTTCTTATGGCCGAGCATCCGCTTTCCGATCGCTCCGCTGGGACCGACCATCGGCCCGAACGGAACCCCTATCGCCGGGATTCCGATTCAAGATCCCCGCGGGCGCGGCGACAACTTCCGCATCGTCTGGGCGATTCGCAATGACGGTTCCGACCCCGGTTTGCCGGTGAACCAATTTCCTTTCTTGAACACCTATCAGGCGGCGCTGAAGACCTCGGTCTGGGGGACGGAGGCCAACTGGATTTCGCACGGTTACGACGACGGCAGCTCGTTCAGCTTCAAGCCGCTGGTCGGCTTCCGGTACGCGTATTTCGCCGAATCCCTCCGGCAAAGCGGTGCCTACACCTTCGTGACCGTCAATCCGGTCAACAATCAGCCCATCTTCAACACGATCCCCCGGAAAATCGACTCCAGCACGGTCAACAATCTGTACGGCCCGCAACTGGGCGTCCGGGCCGAAATGGCCAACAAGTGGTTCACGCTCGGCGTTCAACCCAAAGTCATGATGGGCCTCAACAGCTACAAGGCCAACCTGGAGACGGCCAACATCCTGCGACCGAGCCAGGAGTTTCTCGGCCAGGCCGATCCCACCACCGCCGCGGAATTCCTGGCGCTCGGCGACGTCGATCAAAGCCTCACCGAAAACACCTCCACGTTCGGCGTCGTCGGCGACCTCGAAGTCTATTCGCGGGTCCGGTTGAACAACCACCTGTCGGCGTTCGTGGGATACAACTTCATGTGGGCCGGCATGATCACCCGCCCGGCCGACAACATCGTCTACAACGCCAACATCGTTCCGATCGACCCCACTCTCGACCCGAACGACAACAACACCGCCGCGCGGCTCGATTCCGACTTCCAGTTGAAGGTCGACTACTCGGGCGCGATCATCCAGGGCCTGACCCTCGGCGCCGAACTGCGGTACTAACGGCTTGCGGCTCGGCCTCTTCGCTCCCCTCGCCCGGCGCTTCGCTGGGAGAGGGGCCGGGGGTGAGGGTGCTTTTGGCTTCCCCCCTCGTGAACCGTTCCACCCAGCCGAAAGGCACCCTCACCCGGCTTTGCACAAAAAATGTAGTAGTCCGTCTATCGCTAATTGTCAGGATCGATTAGATGGTTTGCGGAGTCGATTCCGCAAGTTAACGCTGAGGAGGCAGGGATGCCGCATCCGA
>JAWXBB010000540.1:0-9515 GCA_034439795.1 Planctomycetaceae bacterium
CAGCGGCGCGGTCTGTTCGCGGGCCGCAATCAGCACGGCGGCGTGCATCCACGAATCCGCCGCGTCCGCTTGGGAAACGGCCTGCGACAACGCCGCCAACAGTTTCTCATCGGCAGGCCCGTGCGACAGGCTTTGCAACACCTGGAACCGCACGCGGGCATCGACGTCGCCGGCCAACTCGGCGATCTCTGCGCGGACCGCCGCGTCTTTGATCCACGTCTCTGCGAGCCGGACGGCCGTTTCGCGCACAGCGGGCGAGCTGTCCTTGAACGCGATCCGCACATCGTCCGCGGTTAACTGTCCCGATTGCTGCAACGCCGACAATGCCGCCGCGCGCGCCGCTGGCAATGGTCCCGTGGTCGCCATCGCAACGAGCGCCGGTCGCTGATCGGCGGCGCCTCGTTCGACGAGCAACCGTCCGGCCGCATCGCGCTGGAAACTGTTGGCGCTGCCGAGTTGCTGGATCAGGGCGGCACTGTCGAGCTTGGTCAGATCAACGGGGCGGCTCGGCCGCTGCCATGTTTTGGGGACGATGCGATAGATGCGACCCTTGTCGGTGCCGAGCCGCAGATCGGGCCGGGTCTTCAATTCCTGCGGCATGAAGTCGGGATGCTCGATGACGGCCCGGTACATGTCGACCACGTACAGCGCACCATCCGGTCCATTCGCCAGGTTGACCGGCCGGAACCAGGTGTCGGGCGAGGCGAGGAATTCGCGGTTCTGCGACGGCGACCGGCCGGACCACGTCGCCCCTTCCGGAATGAAGACTTCGCGATGCACGAGGTTGCCCGTCGGATCGCAGGTGAAGGCGTTGCCGTAATAAGAGGACGGCAACGCATCGCCGCGGTAAATCATCATGCCGCACGCCGCGGTGAACTGGTTGGCGTGCAACGTGGAGGTCGTCCACGCCTTGCTGATCGGGAACAGTTGCGACTGCTCGGCCGCCGCGGCGACATCGTGCATCACCTTCTTCGCACCGTACAGTGGATTGCGTTGCAGATAGACGTCTTCCAAAACGACGTGCTGGCAGGGATTGCGGTTGCTGCACACGAACCGGCGGCCGAAGTCGTCAAACGACAGTCCAAATTGTCCATGCCCGGTGACGGTGCCGAACTCGCCGGTGTCGGGATGGAAGCGGAAGTCGAACCCGGTGATGACGAGCGGATCGCCGCTCCGTTTCCATTCCGGTTTGACCGTTTCGATCTTGCCGCCGCGGAGGCCGTTGGCGACGTAGACGAAGCCATCGGGGCCGAACGTCGGATGATTGGCCCGCAGTTGCGAGTTCTCCTGCGCGAAGCCGCGGAACCACAGTTCGCGGACTTCGGCGCGGCCGTCACCATCGCGGTCGGCGAAGAACGCGATCTCGCCGGCGAGCGTGACGATCAACCCGTCGCGATACGGCAGCACGCCCGTGACGAACAACAGTTCATCGGCGAACACCGTCGCGGTTTCATAGCGGCCGTCGCCGTCGCGGTCGGTTAACCGCCGGATCTGCGACTGCGGCTTCTCCCCCGGCTGCGGACCGTACGGATAGTCGCGCATCTCGACGACCCACAGGCTCCCATCGGCGGCAAACTGGATGGCGACCGGATCGACGATCTCCGGCTCCGCCGCGACGAGTTCGATTCGGAGGCCGGGGTCCAGCACGAACTCGCGAAGCGACGCCTCCGGGGAGAGCGGACTGGCGACGGATTTCGGTTCCGCGCTGTGCGCCGGGTGAACGAGTCCGCACAGGATGACGGCGATCACGGCGAACAGCCCGGACGTGGGTCGCTTTCCGTCCGGTCCCCTCTCCCCCGTCTTCGGGGGAGCGGGATAGGGTGCGGGGGCCGAGCGCTCCGAGTGACACTCAATCTCGTGTGCCACGGCCGTGTCGGCCGTGTCGGCCGTGCGAGTCGTCGCAGCGGAAGCGTGCGCTCGTGCGGCTGGCACAACTGGGGAATCCGCTTCTTCGGAAGTCCTGCGGAGCGTTCCCCCCTCACCCCGACCCTCTCCCCCGAAGCGGGGGCGAGGGGGCCGGAGGAAGAAGCCCTCTCGAATCGACAGGCACACCCGACTCGCACTCAACGGCATCGTCTCACTCCCGGAATGTTGGTCCGCGGATTATAACGGCGGATCGCGAGAAACACTGCTGGGAACGGGACGACTGATGTCGAGCTTGCAGACGTTGGGACTCTGGCTGGCGCGGATAGCCGTCTCCGCGTGGGTCGGGGCAGCGGTGCTGTTCGTCATTGTCGGCGTCAGCGAAGTGACGACGGCGGACTTCGACAGCACGATCCGCGACCGGCTGGTCGTCGTGCGGTTCCCGTGGTATTACGCCACGGGGTTCACGCTGGTCCCGCTGGGAGCGCTCGGCACTGCAATCGCCCACGGGCATCGGCAACTTTCGCGTCGGGCGTGGCTGGCGGCGCTCGTCCTATTGTTATTGGCGCTGGTCGGCATGACGGGGGATTACCTCGGCATCTATCAACCGCTGGAGCGCATGGTGACGCCCCCCGGCCAACCGCGGACGGCGGAGTTCGTCACGCTGCATCGCTGGTCGGCACGGGTGAACGGCGTGAATCTGTTGCTGTGCGCCGTCGCCGCGGGATTGTTGAGTTGGCCTTCGGAACCGCGGTCCACAATGACCCGTTGACTTCGCGGGCGATTCGGCACAGACTTCACGGCCGACGGAGCGGATCGACCCACGGAGGGGTGTTTCATGCGCGGGGCCTGGCGACACCGGTGCGAGCATCTGGCGTTTCGGCTGGTGGTTTGTCTGATTGAATGCCTGCCCGTGCGGACGTCGGTCCGCTGGGCCGAAACGCTGGCGTGGCTGATTCACGACGTGCTGCCGCGGAAGTGGTCGCGATATGCGGTGTCTTCGGAAAACGTGCGGCGGGCGTTGGGGCCGGAGGCATCGGAAGCCGAGGTCAGCGACGCCGTCCGCCGGATGTGGGTGCATCTGTTCCGAACCGTCGTCGAACTGGTGCAGACGCCGCGGAAACTGCATCTGCACAGTTACCGGTCGGTGAACCGCTTGGAGGGAATCGCGCCGACGGTCGAGGCGCTCTTGTCCGGTCGGCGCGTGTTGTTGCTCGCGGGGCATTTCGGCAACTGGGAGATCGCGCTCGCGGTCTTCGGTATCTGGGGCTTCCCACTCGGTGTGGTCGCACGGGAGATGGATAACCCGCTGCTCGACGACTGGTTTCGGCGGTTCCGCGAATGTCACGGGCATCGGTTGCTCCCCAAGAAGGGGGGCTACGAGGACATGCTGGAAATCCTCCGCCGCGGCGGCAATGTTGCGCTGTTGTGCGATCAGGACGCCGGCTCGCGCGGTGTGTTCGTGGACTTCTTCGGCGTCCCGGCCTCGACGTTCAAGTCGATCGCATTGCTGGCCCTGGAGTACGATGCGCTGTTGGTCGTGGGGACGTCGGTCCGGTTGCGGGACGATTTCACCGAGTCGCCGTGGGCCCGGTTCGAGATCCGCGGCGAAGACGTGATCGACCCGCGCGAACTGACGACGATGGACCCGGTCCGCGAAATCACGCAGCGTTACACCGCGGCATTGGAGCGGGCGATCCGTCGCACGCCGGAGCAATACTTCTGGGTGCATCGCCGCTGGAAAAGCGAACCGCGGCAACGGCCCGCAAAGCGGCGCTGGGCGGGCTGATTCTTGGTAGGGTGCAGTCGAGGCTTTGCGAGGCTCACCCTTTGGCGGACAGCGAGCATGGCCGAACGTCACAACGTCTGCCGGTTGGACGAACTCGTCGAGGGACGCGGCAAAGAATTTGTTGTCGCCGGGCGGGTGGTCGCTGTCTTCCTGTGTGACGGGCAGGTGTCCGCGACGGACGGCATCTGCCCGCACGCCGGCGGACCGCTGGCCCAGGGGCTGGTTCGGCAGCAGGTGGTCACCTGTCCGTGGCATGGCTGGCAGTACAGCGTCTGCACCGGCCAGCATCGGCTGAACCCCCGGATCTCGGTGGAGACGTTCGCCGTAACCGTCGATGGCGGTTTGGTCTACATCGAAGTCTTTTAGCCGCGATTCTGCGCGGATGGACGCCGGCAACGGTTGGGCTTGACGCACTCTCCCAGCCGATACCGTCCGCAAACTCTGCTCAAGCGGTTTTCTCGTTATGACCGCTTCCACCGGCGGACGATAAACCCTGCGGGGGAGTCCCGTGTCGGCCACTTCGGTCGGCGATGGGGCCGAACAGCACGCACTCATCCGCCGCCGGCCCGGCCAGATTCGTGCCGGCGCGCGAATTCGAGACGAGGGGGGAATCGGCATGGCCCGAAGTGGGAAAACTCGCGCATGGGCGGCGCTCGTCGCCCAGGGACTGTTGGGAGGCGCCGTCTCGGTGATCGCCGGCGAACCCGCCCCGTACTCCGATGAATGGTGGGCCCTCCGCGCTCAAGACCCGCCGGGCACGCGGCAGGTCGAGAAGGACGGCAAGCTCTGGCCCCCGTTTGCGCGGCCGGTGGGGGACAAGCAGCACTGGGTGCATCAGTACCATCACGCCCACTACTGGCCGTATCCGTACAACTGCGACGATGAAGCCTACGTCCGCAACATCTGGCAACAGCAGGCGGTGAGCGGCTGGGTCAGCGCGACCACGCTCCGCGATTACCACTTCGATCCCGAGACGCAGCAACTCAACTCGAACGGCCGCCAGCATCTGTACTGGATCGTAACGGCAGCGCCAGTGCAGTATCGCACGGTGTACGTTGCCCAGGGGCTGTCGATTGAGGAAGCCACGATCCGGCAGGCCAACGTTGAACGGGTCAGCAAGGAACTCTGCGCCGATGCGCAGGTGCCCGTCCTGCTGCGACACGAAATGTTCCGCGGCCGGCCCGCGCAGGAGATCGACCAACTGCGGAGGCTGGAACTGCAATCGATGCCCCGCCCGCGGTTGTTCACCGTGGGCAGCGCAAGCCGATCCGGCGGCAGCGCAGGCGGCGGTGGCGGACAGCAAGCCGGCGGCACCGGCGGCCAACCGCAAAGCGGCGGATCGGGCACCCGTTAATCCGCAGTCAATGGTCGAATGTCCGACGCCAGGATGTGATGCACTGTGACGCCGTCTTCCAGCACACTCAACGCCGATCTGTTGCAGTCCGGTGCGGGCGTCAATCCCGTGCCGACGATGGCAGCGCGTCCCGCGATGGGAAGCGGCGGCAGCGTCCACGATCTGTACTCCGACCTCTTCGCACGGTCGCAACGCTCTCCGGAGATGCCGTCCCCGGCCGCGCCGACCGCCCCGCCGCGGCAGCCGAACACGCTCGCCGACAGCGGCCTCACGCTGGGGTTTTTGTCCGAACTCGTGCTGAAACTGCTGTACGTTCACGGCAGTCTGCTGGGACAGGACATCGCGCATCAGATTCGATTGGTGTTCCCCATCGTCGATGAAGCATTGCGATTCCTCAAAGATCAGCGGTGCATCGAAGTCTCGAGCGGCGAGCTGGTCGGCCGGGTCTCGTATCGCTTCGCGCTCACCGAGCTGGGCCGGCTGCGCGCCCGCGAAGTGTTCGAGCAATGCCGCTATGTCGGACCGGCTCCGGTGGCGATGGAGCAATACGTCGCCCAAAGCCGCCGGCAGACCGTGACGGGCCTCCCCTGCACGCCGGCCGCGCTCAAGCAGGCGTTTCAGGATTTCATCCTGCGACCGGGTCTCGTGGATGAGCTTGGCCCCGCGGTCTGCACCGGGCGGTCGATCTTCGTGTACGGTCCGCCGGGCAATGGCAAAACGGTGATCGCGAAGGGACTCGGCCGCTATCTGAACGCGTTCGGCGGCGAGATCTACGTGCCCTACGCGCTGCTCGCCGAGAACACGATCATCACGGTCTACGATCCCGTCCTGCATCAAACCACCGACGACGGCGACCTCGCCCGCCGCGGCGTGATTCCGCGGACTGCCGCGACTGCCGAGGCCACCACGGTTTCCGCGCCGGAAACGTCCATCGACCTCCGTTGGCGGCGCATCCGCCGGCCGGTCATCATCACGGGCGGCGAACTCACGCTTGAAATGCTCGAACTGCAGCACCACAAAGTCGGCAACTTCTACAACGCGCCGTTGCACATCAAGGCCAACGGCGGCGTGTTTCTGATCGACGACTTCGGCCGGCAACTCGTCAGCCCCCGCGATCTGCTCAACCGCTGGATCGTGCCGTTGGAAGAGCGGATCGATTACCTCACGCTGACCACCGGCCGCAAGTTCGCCTTGCCGTTCGAGCAACTCATTATCTTCTCGACGAACCTCGATCCCAAGGATCTGGTGGACGACGCGTTTCTGCGGCGGATTCGCTACAAGGTTCGCGTCGATCCGCCGACGCGCGAGGTCTTCCAGCAGATTTTCGATGCGGCGTGCCAGCAGCGGGGACTGCCGTCCGGCACGGCGGTCGTCGAGCATTTGTTCCAGACGTATTACGACCACGGCCGGCCGCCGCGGTCCAGCGATCCGCGCGACCTGCTCGATTTGGTTCAGGCTGAATGCCGCTTCCACGGACGGCCCGTGGAGTGGTCCGAAGCCCTCGTCGCCCATACGGCCCAACGACTGTTTCATCAGATGTGAAGCCCCGGCGACCGCCGGGAACCTTCGCGGAGAACGACCATGCAGACCACCTTCATCACCTGGCGGCGACGCGCGATCGGCGTGGCGTGCGCGGCGGCTCTCGCCGGCTGTTCCAGCAGCAAATCCGCATTGACCCAATCGTCGAGTTCGCCGATGCCCGATCGGCAAACGACGATGGTCCCCGGCACGCCGGACCGCGCCGAGGGAACCGAGCTGCGCAATCCCGGTCGGATTCACGTCGCCTATGCCCGCTGGCAGGAACAGCAGAAACAGTTGCCGCAGGCCCGCGAGTCGTACCAGAAGGCTTTGTCGCACGACCCGAAATCGGTCGATGCGCTCCTCGGCCTGTCGCGGCTCGACCAACTCGCCGGACGCACGACCGAGGCTGAACAACGGCTCGCGAGGGCCGAAGAATTGCAGCCCAAGTCGAGTCTCATCAGCGCCGCCTGGGCCGAGCATCACGCCGCCCAGCATCGCTGGCCGGAGGCCGTCGCGCGTTACCGGGAAGCAATTGAGCGGCAACCGAACGAGGCCTTGTACCGGCATCAACTCGCCGTCGTGATGACGAAGGCGGGCCAGATCGACGAGGCCATCGCCGCGTTCACGCCGCTCGTCGGAGCCGCCGAGGCGCACTACAACGTCGGCTTTCTGTTGCATCAACAGGGCCAGACGATGGCCGCCGAGGAACAGTTCCGGGAAGCGATCACCCTCAAGCCCGAATTCACCACCGCCATCAAGATGTTGGCCCGCACGCGCCGTGACCGCGGCCTGGACGCCCCCGTGATGACGGCCGCCAGCTCCGTGCCGCAACTCCAGAGTCCGGTGGCAGCGCCGGCATCGTCGGACACCGACGTGCAGCCGGTCGCCTGGAAACCGCGCGACGCCCTGGCGGAATCCACACCGGTGAGCAGCGTTCCCCAACCGCCCCCGGGGCTGACCCCGCAGCAGTTGGAGCAATGGTCCAACCAACGCGCCGCCGGACGGTGAGACGAGCTCGGCCTGAGCGGCATCCTCGACGTTCGACGCCGAATCGCCGACAATGGCCGCATGACGTGCCGTGTGACGACCGATGCCGCGTGGGCCGCCGACGTGCTCCGCTCCGGCGGGCTGGTGGCGTTGCCGACTGAGACCGTGTACGGCCTCGGCGCGGACGCCACCAATCCCACCGCCGTCGCACGGATCTTTGCCGCCAAACAGCGACCGGCATTCGATCCGCTGATCGTGCATCTGGCATCGCTGGCCCATTGGCAGACTGTCGCCACAGAACTCCCGCCACGCGCCGCACAACTCGCGGCTCGTTTCTGGCCCGGACCGTTGACGCTCGTGCTGCCCAAGCAATCGGGCATCTCCGATCTGGTCACGTCCGGTTTGCCGACCGTCGGCGTGCGCGTGCCGCGGCATCCGCTGATGCAGGCGGTGTTGGAGCTCGCGGACTGCCCCATCGCGGCTCCCAGCGCTAACCGCTTTGGCCGACTCAGCCCCACGCGGCCCGAGCACGTCGTCGAGCAATTGGGGAACGTCATCGACCTGATCCTCGACGGTGGCCCGTGCGCAGTCGGCGTGGAATCAACCATCGTGCGGCCCGATGTGGACGGCGTGACCATCCTCCGTCTCGGCGGTTTGTCGGTCGAGGACATCGCCGCGGTTGCGGGACCAGTCCGATTGGCCGCGACGGAATCCTCAACTGCCCCGGAAGCGCCCGGGATGCTGCCGCAACACTACGCACCCCGAACGCCGATTGCCCTCGTGCCCGCAGCGCCAGTCGCTCCCTCTGGTTCGCGCTGGGGATTGCTGACGTTACGGCCCATAATGTGCGACGGCTATGTCGCCATCGAATCGCTCACCGCGGACGGCGATCTGATCCTCGCCGCGGCCCGCTTCTTCGCCGCGCTGCATCGGCTGGATAAATTGGGGCTGGACCGCATCATCGCCGTCGAATTCCCGGAGCACGGTCTCGGCCGGGCGATCAACGACCGCCTGCGCCGTGCCGCGGCCACATACTGACATCTTGACGGAGCCACATCGATGGACATGTTCGTCGCCGGCCAATGGACCAAGGGCGTTCGCTCGCAGGCGGTCACCAATCCGTTTGACGGTTCGACCGTCGACACCGTCCCCCTCGGCACGCCCGACGATATCCAACGGGCGGTGACGACGCTGGTCGACGGTGCGGCGGTCATGCGGAAGATGCCGGCGTACGATCGGAGTCAGATTCTGCGTCGCGCGGCGGTATTGCTCCGCGAGCGGGCGGAGGACTTCGCCCAGACGATCAGCCGCGAAGAGGGGAAAATCCTCGCCGAATCGCGGATGGAGGCCGCCCGGTCGGCGGAGACCTTGGACGTGTCCGCCGAAGAGGCCCATCGCATCGTCGGCGAAATGGTGCCGCTCGACGCTGCCCCCAACGCCGCGGGGAAACTCGGCTTCACGCTGCGCATCCCCTGCGGCATCGTCGCCGCCATCACGCCGTTCAACTTCCCGCTCAACCTCGTCTGTCACAAAGTCGGCCCGGCGATCGCGGCCGGCAACGCGGTCCTCATCAAACCGGCCAGCGACACGCCGCTCTCCGCGCTCCAACTCGTGCAACTCTTGCTCGACGCTGGCTTGCCAGAGTCCGCCATCGCGTGCGTCACCGGTCCCGGCGGCGAGTTGGGCAAGGCGATCTGCGACGATCCGCGCATCCGCAAGATCAGCTTCACCGGCAGCGCGGAAGTCGGCGAAACGATCTGCCGCCGCGCGGGCCTGACACTCGTGCCCACCTTCGTGGCGTTTCACCCGTGGATGACGCTCGACAGCTACTGCGACCTGCTGCAGGTCATCGACGAGCAGGACCTCGTCGATCACGTCGCGCCGATTCAGCTCGCCATCCGTCTGCTCATCCCGAACGGGTCGAGGCTGCTCGAGACCGAAGAGACGCGGCGGCTGGCGCTCTCGTTCGACCCCGCGACACTCGCCTACCGGTGGGCTCAC
>JAWXBB010000541.1:0-2531 GCA_034439795.1 Planctomycetaceae bacterium
CACGTCTTCACCCAGGCGTCGTGATTCGATTTGTCGGCGGCGGGGAGGCTGCCCTCGGGTCGGAGCCAATACTTGATCTCGCGCGCGGCCCCGTTCGAGCGGCCCCACCACTCGATCTCACGGCGCTCGACGACCGGGCCGACGAACGTCAGCACCGTCGGCGTGGACGCATCCCCCGCCCGCAACTCGATCGGCGGTGCGAAGACGCAGTTGTCGACGAACCAGCGCGACGGCCACGCGGCCGGTCCCGACAGCGACGTCGCCCCGGTCGCGCGGACGACGGTGTTCTGCGCGGAGAGAGTGCAGTTCGTCAGATCGAACGTCAGCGGCAATCGTTCGCCGATGGCCCGCGGGCGGGAGTCGATCGCGACGCCGCGCGCGGCGAGCACGCAATTGTTGAGGAACACGCCGGCATCGCTCGCTTCGACGCGGATCAGCGTGCCCGGCGCGTGCAGGTACGAATCGAACAGCCCGAGTTGCGGCCGGTTCGCCTGTTCGGCGGTCGCCTCGAAGCGAATCACGCCCTCGAACGGCGTGGTCGCGGCCTCCGGACCGAGGAGTTCACAATCGCGGATGACGACGCGCGAATCGACCGCCGACACCAGCCACTTCGGCGTCGACGGCTTGACCTCCAGCACCTGCCACCGCAAGCCCTCCAGCTCCAGCGAGCCGTCGCGGACCTGGAACAGTCCGTCGGCCGGCTTGGCCGGCTCTTTCACCACCAGGCGGAGCGGCTTGTCGGGATCGGTCTGCCGGAACACGATTTTCACGCTGCGGCCGGACAATGTCACCGGAGTCATATTGCAGAGGCCGTAGCCCGAGGCTTCAATCACAGCCCGATCCGGCCAGTCTCCCTTCGCGAGAAACACACCCAGATCCATCTTGCCACGGAGATCGAACTTCACCGGCGCGCCGGTCGCCCAGGGTGTCGCCGCGAACCCCGTCCGCTTGGCGAGCGCGGCCATCCGCTCGGGAAAGACCGACTCCGGCACCGTCAGCCGCTCGCCCGGTGCGCCGGGCATCACGCCGCGGACGCCGACCGTGCGGGTCGCCGTCGGAATGGCGTCGCGGCCGAAGTCCGAAGGATTGGCCACCGACAATTGGGCGACACCGGTCGGCCATTCCAGTGCGGTGAATTCGTGCGGCTCGACCGAGCGACGCCAGAACGACTTCCACCCCTCGGCATCGGCGGCCTTGAAGGACGACGCCGCCCCCAGGTCGATCAGGGTTTCATATCCGAGGATCGCGGAATTGCTGTTGGTCCACGTCACCGTTTCGCGCAGCCGCGACTGCAGCCAACCGGCGGCATTGAGGAGGATCTGCGGGCCGTCCCCTTCGCCGGTGCTGCACACGGTGTCGGCCAGCACGACGTGCGTCTCGGGAGGCGCTTCGAGGTCTTTGTCGGCCGTGACGTCGAGCAGGCTGCCGCGACACACGAGCGTGGAACTGAAACTGCGGATGAGCCGGATGGGGTCGGTGCGCGACTGTGCGGCTCCCTCGCCGCGCAGACGAATGATCGAACCGCCGCCGACGGCGATCAACGAATCCTGCACCAGGGCGGCAACCGAGGGGGCAATGAGATCCAGACCGACGTCGATTTCACCCCGGATCGCCGTCTGCGACAGCCACACCCGCGGCGGATGAGCCGACCCCTTGACGGAGATGGCAGACAGCGGCGCGGACCCGGTCTGAATCGCGGTGAGACTGCTTTGCCGCAGCGTCAGGTTGCCGTTCTCGACGGTGATCATCGCGACGGGATCGGCGACGGAACTGGCCTGCCGGTCGATGACGAGATGCACGCCGTCGAGCGTGAGATCGCCGACGACGTGCAAGCGGCCGGGACTGCCATCGGCGCTGTTCGTCAGGACGATGAGCGGACTCGTTTGTCCGTCGCTCACGAGGTGCAATTGCGGCGACCGCAATGGCGCGGCGTTCGACAGCAGATACGGTCCGCTTCCGAGCAGCTTGATGACCACCGACTGTCCGGCCGCTTTGGACAATGCTTCGTTCAACGAGGAGAAATGTGTGGCCGACGCGTTGCCGAGACCGACCGTCCAGACGGGCAGCTTCGGGGGTTCGACGGGTTTGTCGAGCACGTCGGGCCGCTTCGTGGGATCGTCGGGCAGCTTGATGGCCGGTTGCTGCACGGAGACTCCCGGCGTGACGCCCGGGATCGCGCTGCCGGGCGAAACGCCGGGATTCACGGGTGGGTTGAGGGCGTTCGCCGGGCTGCCGGCCGTCAGCGGACCACTTTGTGTGCCGTTGGGCCCGCCGAAGACCGGCGCGATTGTTGGCGCGTTGTTCGACAACTCGGTGCCGGGAGCCACACCTCCGGCGACGGCGGCCTGACCGGCGGCATTGGGATCGAGAGGGGTTGTCGGGGGCAGCCCGACGGGCGTGACGACCATCGAGTTCGGCGAATCGAACAGACCGCCGATGCTCGACATCAGCCAGCCGAGGCCGCACACCACCACGATCAACCCCGCAATGGCGGCGAGCACTTTGAGCTTGTCCGCGGCTCCACTCTGCGG
>JAWXBB010000542.1:0-2614 GCA_034439795.1 Planctomycetaceae bacterium
TTTTACCAGAGACTGACTGCGGCCGCTCGTAGCGTTGGACCTGACCAACGCTCGGGCGTCGTTGTTGTCTCCACTGATGCGGAACCCTCGATCTCCGCGTATCTGATGGCCAGCGATATCCAGGTCGATAGAATCGTGTCGGTCGCGCCAGGTGAGCTTCGTCTTCCTGCGACACCGATCTTGCTCGTTGTTGACCGCAGTGGTGTCGTCGTTCGCGTGTGGCGCGGACGACTCGCCGCTTCAAAGGAACGGGAGGTGTTCGCCACGCTTGGCATCGCGCCGTGACTGAACGAGCTCACTCAGACTGGCTGAGTGTTCAATCAAACCAAAAATTGAGGAATCTGGCGATGAATAAGTCATTACGTCGTTCGTTGATGCAAGTGATCGGTCTGTGTTTCGCGGCCTGGGTGCTGTCTGCTACTGCCGTCCAAGCCCAAGAATACACCTTCAGTTGCGAGGAGCAGGCGGCTCAATGTGCCTCACAGTGTGGTACGACCGTGACGAGCACGTTCCTGTGGGCCTTTTGGCACACATGGTGGTACAACGGCGTGCAGTATGGGGCATGGGCTGCGGTGCACAACTTCGCTTTTCCATCCGGCGTCGAGGTATTTGAGTGCGATCCGGTCACGGGCGAGCGGCTATGTATGTGCGCGATCTGATGACATCAGGTCCAGGAGCACTGTGGGCGTCGCTTCGCTGATCTTCGAGAGCCACAGAGCAAGGCGCTTGCGGAAGAGGGTCGTGCCTGTCTAGGCTTAAACCATGCGTGCGTTCTTCTCTTCGCTTGTGGTAGTCATCATGCTTGGGGCAGGCGCACGGATGCAGGTGCGCCTGCCCCAGACACAGGCGGCCAAGGTTCAGTCAGACATTGAGACGCTCGCCAACCAGAAGGCCGAGGAACTCCGAACGCACGCTGGAGCGAACCGGCTGGGGCGACTGAGCCTGGAGGACGAACGAACCTTCCACATCTTGGGTCTTGCTGTGCAGGCTTGGAAGAAGGAACGAGGCGCAGGCTCCGCACCGCTGCTGGCGGAGGGCGTCTTGCTGGACTGCCTGAGTCGTTTGCGGGCCGTCAGGGGATTTCCGCTTGCCACTGGCAGAGGCATGTGGATGGGCGACTACGCGACCCAGCATGCCACCGACGCGGCGAGGGCCTTTGATGCCGCGCTGAAAATTGACTCGAATTTGATCGAGGCGCGGATGCGCCGGGCTCGGATCCGCGGCACAAATGAGGCGGACGCTCTTGCGGAGTTGGAGGCTGTCGCCAACGATGCTGCGGGTTCGCCCTTGTCCTATCTGGCGGCGGTCAGTCGAGGGGCGATTGCCCACGGCAAGGGTGACCCAGCTTCGGCGGTACATTGGTACGACCGCGCTCTTGCCCTGCACCCGCGATCAACGGCCGCGACCATCGGCCTGCGGGCACTGGGAACTGGCGCTCGATCGCTTGAGGGGCTAGACGCTGAGGACCTCTACTACACCTATCCGTGCACCGTCCTGACTCCTGGTGTGCAGGCTGATCTGTTGCAGCGTGTGAGCAAAGTGGTGCTGCGGTGAGCCGTCTGGTTCTTGTGATCCTGCTGTTGCTGGTGAGCGTCGGCGTTGTAGCGTCTCAACCGCAATTCAGGGCGTCGACGTCGCTCGTTCGACTTGAGGTCAGCGTCACCGACAATCGCGGAGCCGTACTGGGTCTTGGCCCGGAGGACTTCGTGGTCGAGGACCTAGGGGCGCGCCAGAGTGTGCAGATCGATGCGTCGGTGGACACGCCCCTGGACTTGGTCCTGGTTGTTCAGCCCCTGACTGCGGTCGCGTACACTTCACCCGAGCAGGCGGCGCGTCTGGCGCCAAGTGTGAGCAGTTTTCTTCAACACGTCGAGGAGCGTGACCGTCTTGGCGTAATTGTAGGCGGAACTCCCCCGACTCTCGTGCGCGCGTTGGCGTTCGGTCCTCCCTCAATCAGCCTGGAGTCGTTCGTGGGTGGCGAATATGCCGCGCCGTTTGACGCGATTGCGTCCGCGCTTCGAGAATTTCCTCCGTCGGATCGCCGACGAGCCCTCGTCGCCTTTACGAATGCTGCAGATTTCCGAAGTGTCATCGACTTTGATACGTTGGCCGATATGGCGCGCCGGCTGGGACCGGCGTTTGTGCTCGTCAGTGCCCCAATCCTCGTCCAGGACACATTCGGGGCCCAGGCCGAGGGCCCAGGTGGGCGATCGATTGGGGTACCAGTGGACGCATCAGTCTCCGGATATATCTTTCCGGCGCGGCTTCAGCTGCTGGCGAAGCGCACCGGTGGTATCACCGTAAACCTCGGCGACGGCGACCCGAAGGTACTGATCAAAGACATGTTCACGTGGCTGCGCACGCGGTATGTCATCTCCTACACGCCCCCTCCCGGCAAGGGATGGCATCCCGTAAGCGTGAAGGTGAATCGCCGAGGTGCGACAGTGACAGCGCGCGAGGGGTATTTCGTCGACTGAGGCTGGCCCATTGGCCCATTACCTCATTGCCCCATTCACAATGAGGCAATGAGGCAATGAAGAGACGCTGGCTCCTTAGTCTCAGCCGGTCCGACCGCACCATGCGAATTTGAGTCAAACTGTCGCGCGCGTAAAAA
>JAWXBB010000543.1:0-4608 GCA_034439795.1 Planctomycetaceae bacterium
CCGCCGACGAGAAACTGCACTGGCACGTTCGCCGCCGGCTTGGTCCCAAAGTTCTTCACCGCCACCTGGAACCGCGCGGTCCGACCCGCCAACAGCAACCCCTGATCGGGCACGATGTCCACAACCGCGAGGTTCGACGAGGCTTCCTCGCTCACGTCGACGATCACGCCGCGACTGGCTTTCGCGACGGTCTCGCGCAGCGTCTCGGCGGCGGTGTCGGTCCAGTCGGATTGCCGCAGGTCCGACAACACTGACAGCACGCGGTTGAGCTTCACCGACCGCTGGCCGACGAGGTTCGCCAGCTCCGGCCCGATGCGGTCCCAACGGCACGCGAAGTCGGAGGGACCGAGTTGCTGCAGTTCCTCGATCACCGACGCCGCCGTGGCGTCATCGAGCGGCAAATCGTTAAACACCGGCCGCCCCGGCTGCGATGTCAGCACCAGCGTCAACGAATCCCCCGCGGCTTTGTCGGCGGCTTCGGTCACCAGCCGTTCGAGGAGTTTCTTCGCCGCGTCGAACGGCCGGCCCACGGAGTCCGCGGCGGCCATGCTCGGCGAGTCATCGAGGACGACGATGTGCTCCTGCCGGTCGGCGTTCAGCCACTGCGGCGTCCACCGGCTGGGCCAGAATGGCCGGGCCACCAGCAGCGCGACGAGCAGCACGGCGAGGCACCGCAATGCGAGCAACAGAAACTCTTCCAGTTGAATGCGGCGGCGGTTGCGCTGCTCGGCCTGAATGAGGAACTCCATCGCGGCCCAGTCCAGCGTGCGGTAGCGGCGCTGGCTGAGCAGATGGATGATGATCGGCGCGGACACCAGCAGCGACCCCGCCGCCAACAGCGCGGGATTCACCAGCCAGCCGCCGAGCAGGCTTTCCATCGGTTACATCCGCTTCCGCAGCCGGGACCGCAGGGACAGGTACGCCGCCAGCGCCGCATCCAACGGGTCGGCCGTGCTGAGCCGCACGTAGTCGATCCCCTCCGCCCCGCAGATTTTCTGCACGTCCGCGAGATAGGCGTTGAAGACTTCGAGGTACGCCCGGCGCAGGCTGCGCGGGTTCGTCTGCAGTTCGCGCGACTGCTCCAGATCGCGGAACAGTGTGGTGTCCTCGAACGGGAACGT
This sequence comes from Planctomycetaceae bacterium, assembly GCA_034439795.1. GTDB lineage: Bacteria > Planctomycetota > Planctomycetia > Planctomycetales > Planctomycetaceae > DSVQ01. The sequence goes on from JAWXBB010000543.1 coordinate 1,122, forward strand.
CAGCTCATCCGCATGCAACACGTGGAAGACGATGACTTCCTGCTTCCGTCCGCGAAACTGCCGCAGACATTCGCGGAGCGTGTCGCGGTCGACGAACAGATCGGAGAAGAACGCCACGATGCCGCGGCGGTTGAGCGCTGCGGCAAGTTCGAGGAACAGTCCGCTGACGTCAGTCTGATCGTCGGGCGTGACCTGTTCCAATTCGTGCAGCAATCGCCGCAACTGCGCGGGATGAGCGCTCGGGGGCAACTGCCGGTCGATGGCGGTGTCGAACGTCACCAGCCCGACGGCGTCGTGCTGCTGGTTGAGCAGATACGCCAGCGCCGCGGCGGCGGTCGCGGCGTGGTCGAATTTTGTCCACGCGGGCTGCGACTGGCTGCCGTACTTCATCGACTTGCTGGCATCGACCAGCAACTGGCAGCCGAGGTTGGTCTCCTCTTCGTACTGTTTGATGTACAGCCGGTCGGTCTTGGACCAGACCCGCCAGTCGATGTGCTTTAGTTCGTCGCCAGGCACGTATTCGCGATGCCCGGCGAACTCGATCGCGACGCCGTGATACGGGCTGCGATGCTGCCCGGTGAGAAAGCCCTCGACGAGCAGCCGCGCGCGCACCTCCAGCCGGGCGATGTTCGCCAGCGATTTGGCATCGAGGTATTTCGGCGCGACGGTGGTCATTGATTTGGAAACCTCATCGGTCGGCACACCGTCCTGACGACACGAACGTCTTTTCTCAAGAGAAGGCAGTTATCCACAGATTTCACAGATGACGCAGATTCAAGGCGAGGAAGCTGCACTCAATCATTGATCTCCAAGTCTTCAAATCTGCGGAATCTGCGGATCAAGGATTTGCCATAAAAGCTCGCTCCCAAGCGGGGGCGATGGCGTCGTCCGGGTGCCGTTCCGGCGTTTCCTTCAGCAGTTGATCGAGGATCTTGTCGGTGTTCATTCCGGCGGAATCGGCCGAGAAGTTCGGGATCACGCGGTGCCGCAGCACGGGATGCACGACCGCTTTGATGTCGTCGGTGGTGACACTGAACCGGCCGTTGAGCACCGTGCGGGCTTTCGCGCCGAGCAGCAGGTACTGCACGCCGCGCGGGCCGGAGCCCCAGCTCACCCATTCGCGGATGAACTCGGGCACGCCGTCGGCCTCATGCACGCGGGTGCTGCGGACGAGCCTGAGCGCGTAATGAATGACGTGCGGCGGCGCAGGCACACGGCGGACGAGGTGCTGCAGCGGCGTGAGATCCTCGCCCGACAGCACCGCGGCGACCTCCGCGACGTGATCGGACGTGGTGACGTCCGCCACGCGATATTCTTCGTCGTAACTGGGGTATTTGACGAACACCTTGAACATGAACCGGTCCTGCTGCGCTTCGGGCAGCGTGTACGTCCCCTCCTGTTCGATCGGGTTCTGCGTCGCCAGCACGAAGAACGGTGCGGGAAGCGGATGCCGGCGGCCGCCGATCGTCACCTGCCGCTCCTGCATGGCTTCCAAGAGCGCGGCCTGCGTCTTCGGCGGCGTGCGGTTGATTTCGTCGGCGAGCACGATGTTCGCAAACACCGGCCCCTGCAGAAACCGGAACTCGCGATGTCCGGTCGCCTTGTCCTCCTGCAACACCTCGGTGCCGGTGATGTCGGACGGCATCAAGTCGGGCGTGAACTGAATGCGGTTGAACTTCAGACGCAGCGACCGCGCGAGCGTGCTGACCAGCAGCGTCTTCGCGAGTCCCGGCACCCCTTCCAGCAGGCAATGCCCCTGCGCGAAGATCGCCAGCAGCAACTGCTCGATGACGGCATCCTGCCCGATCACCACCTTGCCCAGCTCGGCTCGAATGCGTCCGAACGCCCGCTTGACGTCCTCCAGTTGGCGGAGCTCGTCGTTGGTGGGATCAGAAGTGAGGTTCATGTTGGTTTCTTGAGAATGTGATTTGACTCGGAAGCCGCGGGGTCCCATCCCCGCGGACCTTCGCCGCCGCGAAACCTCAAGCGTGGTCGCTCACGGCGAGAAGCATTCCACGACGAGTTCAGTAGGGTGGGACGAGTCATCGAGTCCCACCACGATCAATCACCGACGTGGTGGGACTCGATGACTCGTCCCACCCTACAACAGACCACGGACAACTGACCACAGACAAAGTCACCCCTCGGAAAACACCGGCACGTAGTTGTACGGGAGTTGCAGCACGATGCAGCCGACGGCGGCGCCGAACTCGTCGCCCACGCCGGGGTCGGACCATCCGCCGCCGGGGCGTTGCGTGCGGAGCAGCGTGTCGCGGAGGGCGGTGTACCACTGCGTCCACTGGTCGCCGCCGGCGTGCCACATTGCCTGGGCGGCGTAGTAGTGGGCGTAAAACGACGAATGCGCCCCTTCGAGCATGCCGTTCGGCTTGCTCTTCATGATGTATTGCAGGCCGGCGTCGACTTCCTTGCCGTCGTAAATGCCGGCGCTGTTGAGCGCCACGACGCCGGCCGCCGTCAGCGCGAACGACGTGTGTCCGCCGCCGAGCGTGTACATGAATCCGCCGTCGCGGCCGTGGCTCTTCTTCACGTAGTCGATGCACTTGGTGCGCGTCGCCGCGGGGACGTCCAGCCCGGCGTCGCGCGCGGCCCGCAGCGCCATGATCTGGCAGATCGTGATCGACAGGTCGGCGTCGCTCTTGACCGGCTGATATCGCCACCCCCCCTGATCGTTCTGCGTGTTGATGATGAGCTGCACCGCGGACCGCAGCTTCTTGCCGAGGACTTCCTCGCGGTCGGCATGCACCCCCATGCCGTAGGCTTCGGCGAGAAACAGCGTGGCGAACCCGTGACCGTACATCCTGTCGGTGCCGCTTTGGGCCTGGGCCGAGATGTAACCGTTGGCGTCGGTGTTGGCGATCAGATAGTCGAGGCACCGCTCCAGCGCCTGCCCATATTTGCCCCGGCCCGGCGCGCTGCCGCTCGATAGAAACGCCAAGCCCGCGAGCCCGCAGACGGCGACGCCGGCCGAATATCCCGCCGTCCCGAAGGCGCCGCGGTGCTGGCCGCGCGCGATCTGCTTTTGGACGAGAAAGTTCAGCCCCCGTTCGATGGCAGTCTTGGTCTCGGGCGTGATGAGTTCCACCCCGGCCCGTTGCCGGACGCGCGACGGGGCCGGATCATCCTCGGCACGACTGACGCGCGCCCCGCCCGCAAGCCAGAGTCCCGCGGCGGTCGCGCTCAAAAACCGGCGGCGGCTGAGCGGTCTTCGGGACGTCGGGACCATGCGGACTCCTTTCTCTCTCCCCTCGCCCGGCGCTTCGTCGGGAGAGGGGCCGGGGGTGAGGGTGCTTTTCGTCTTTGGTCTTTTCCGCAATCCTTCCAACACGATCGAACAGCCGAAAGGCACCCTCACCCTAACCCTCTCCCACCGAAGCGGCGGGCGAGGGGCCAGGAAGCGTCACGCCTTCGGCGCTTCCGCCGCCGAATCGAACACGTTCGTGCAGTTCGGCAGCGCGGCCTGCAAGGC
>JAWXBB010000544.1:0-25805 GCA_034439795.1 Planctomycetaceae bacterium
CGCATGCGCGGTTTCCAGATCGCGCTGCGTCCGGCGGCAAACGGGACACGCGGCGAGATGCGCCCGCACCGTCTGCTCGGCGGCCGGATCGCACGCATCCTGCCCCACGGCGAGCGCCAGCACCGATTGAACCTGTCGACAATCCATCACAACACCACTCGCTTGGTCAGAAGTTTTTTCTTCTCACCCCTCGCCCGCCGCTTCGGTGGGAGAGGGGCCGGGGGTGAGGGTGCTTTTCGCCTTGTCTTCGCTCATGGCGTCACAAAGAGAAAGGCACCCTCACCCTAACCCTCTCCCACCGAAGCGGCGGGCGAGGGGACTGGAAAATCACGCAGCCTCATCTTCATCGCTCTTCGTCGCATCGTTATCCACTGGCGACGCTTCCCCCGCGTTCAACCGTTTCGTCCACAACTGTCCGAACCGCGACCGGGCTTCCGCGAGCCGCCACCGCACGGTCGCCTCCTTGCGGGACAGGATCGCCGCGATTTCCGACGTGGAGAAATTCTCCAGATCGCGCAGCACCAGCACGGTGCGGTAGGTCTCCGGCAGTTGCTCCAGAACTTTTTGCACTTCCTGACTCAAATCCAGGGCCTGGCGCGGATCGACGACCGCCGGGTCGGGCGACCGCTCGCCCGGCGTCTCGCTGAACAGCGCCCACAAGCCGCGACGTTTCCGCCGCCGCAGATGATCGAGGGTCAGATTCACCGCGATCCGGAACAGCCACGGCCCGAATCGCCGCGACGGATCGAACTGCTCCAGCCGCTGGTAGGCCCGGACGAACGCCTCCTGCGCCAGATCCTCGGCGAGCGACTCATCGCGGATGAACTGCAGGATCAGCCGCAGCACCCGCCGCTCGTACCGGAGCACCAGTTCCCCGAAAGCGGACTTGTTGCCGCGGCGCGCTTCGTCCACCAGCCGGGCTTCGTTGGCGATGCCGGCGGACGAGTGCTCGACGTCGGAGTCCGTCTCGGGACGGGTCATGACGCGGGTCATTCAAGGCTCCTGAACGACTTACGCCGCCCGGGAGCCGGGTGTGGGGGCCGATTGCAACCGCTCAAAGATTTTAACGGAGGCGGCGCAGTTGTCGCGGGGGGATTGCAGCATTCGACGGAAACGATTGAGGTGAGAACGGTTGCGTCATCGCAGCCCGGAGCGCCAGCGACGGCGTCCTCTCCCCTCGTCCGGCGCTTCGTCGGGAGAGGGGCCGGGGGTGAGGGTGCTTTGGTTTTCTGTCTTTCGCGGGCGATGACCGAAGAAAAGACCGAAGCACCCTCACCCTCTCCCACCGAAGCGGCGGGAGAGGGGACCAAGCCGCCGTCGCTTGCGCTCCGGGCTGCGAAAATCAATCAAACCGAACCTCGATCGGCGGCGTGATGAAGTACGGGTCGTCGTCGATCGCCGGCTTGAACGTCGTCGTGCCGACTGGTTGCGATTGCGTCAGGTCGTGCCCCGTCGCCGGCCGTGCGATGGCTGGCGACTTGGGAACCGCCCGCGCGACACCCGCGTGCAGCGACAACCGCGTGTCGTCCTGCTCGATGCCCGCCACATGATACGTCGGCTGACGGCGCTGGGCGATGAACAGCGACGAGCCGGTCTCCGGCGGACTCGCACTCGTCGGTTGCAGCAGCACCTTCAGCGGCGCGGCGTCGGCGTACTGGATCACCAACGTCAACTCGCGCGGCGTGCCGGCGGCGCTCAACTCGCCGACCCCCTCGAAGGTCGCGATGATCGACTCCGAACCCGCGGTCAGCTTCGGCGAACTCACCGGCTGGTCGTTCCAGTACAGCGTCAATTGCGCCTGTTGCAATCGCCAGCCGACACCGGCCTGAATCACCAGATCGTCGCGACCGAGGTTGTACCGCGCGGTCGCTTGCAGCGAGCGCTCCAGCATCTGGGCGACCAGCGGCGGCGTCTGCGACTCTCCGAGCTTCGCCGCCGACTGCACCAGCAGCGACACCGGCAGATCGCGCACGAACTGCGGATCGGACAACCGCCGCGCCAGCTTCGTCCGGTCGTCGGAGGCGTGATACAGCGACACGAGCGCGACGCGGCTCTGCGGGCCTTCGAGGTCCACGTCGAGATTCCGCAGGATGGCGTCTTCCGCGTCGTTGTACTGCCGATGCCGTTGCAGCACCGACGCGCAAATGAGGTTCGCCTCCCAGACTTCCGTCGAATAGTTCAGCGCCAGCCGGGCGGTCTCCGGCGCGGTCGGCTGTTCGAGAAACGCCTGAATCAAAGCCCGGTTCGCCAACCCCGCGGTGAGCATGTCGTCCTTGCGGAAATGACCGTCGCCGATCGCCGCCATCCGGGCGTAGGTGTCGTTCGCCGCGACGAGCTGTCCCAGCGCCTGCTGCGTGCGGGCCGTGTAATACCAGTACGGCGGATAGCATTCGAGGAACGGCTCCATCCGCTTCATCACCCGCAACCGCACCGCGGGATCGGGTTCGGTCCACGCGGCTTCGAGCTTGTCGAGATCGTCGCCCCGGACCAGCCAGCGGTCGGGAATCTGCCGGTCGCGGGCCGTCTTCCAGGACACATCGAGGAACCGGGCCGACTTCTCGACGAGCTTCGTCATCCGCTCCTTGTCGACGCGGTGCAGATCGAGATCGCGGCTGGTCGAGAAGTTGCGATAGTCCCACCAGCTCGACGCGCCGGTCTTCACCGCCGTGGAATACTGCGCCGTCAACACCTGGGCCGAGAGCGCCAAGGCGTTGAAGCTGATCGACTGCTGAAGCTGCATGCGACACTTGCCGCGGAGCATCTCCCGTTCGCGGTCGGCGAGTTGAATCTGGGCGATTTCATCCAGCACCGCGGTGTAGAGTTTGACCACGTCCTCGTCGGCGATGCCGTTGAGGTTCAGGTGATTGAGAATCTTCTCCTGCTCTTCCGCCAGCACCCGCAGTGACGGATTGCGGCGGATGCGGTGAAACGACGCCCGGCTGTAATTGAGCGCCACGGCGGCGGATCGCCGGGCGGCCTCATCGGCCGTCGGTTCTGAGTTTGCAACATCGAGCATCCCTGCCCACACGACCCCGGCCGTCATCATGAGCCGGACTGTCAGCCGTCGAGGCCGATGGCAGTCGCGCATGGGGTGGTTGAACTCCTTTCTGATCTCATCCGAAGCCGCGGGGTTGCATCCCTCGCGGTGAGCAATCTTCCGCGGGGATGCGACCCCGCGGCTTCTGGACGACAATCTTACAGCGGTCCTGTAACTCCTACCGAGGCGGTTCGTGAAACGGATGGGAGAACGGACCAGTTCGTGCCTGTTTCACGGGTTGGGCAAGGCGGCGCGGTGTCGTCCTTCGTCCGGTGCGGCAAACTTTGACGATGGCGTCCACCTGACCGGCTCGCGGATGCGACGGTCAACATCCGGTCTATGCGAACCGTGTGCCGAAACCCCATCCCAGCCCGGAGCGCCAGCGACGGCGGCCTCTTCACTGCCGAGACTCGTCAGCTCTCGTGCTGGAGATGTTCGCGTTGACCGTTCCCGCGTTCTCCCCGTACTGTGCTGCCATGTCTTGGAACCCTGCACGAACTTTGGCAGTGATGGCGGCGTTCGTACTCACACTCTGCGGCTGTGGCGGCGTCACCGTGTCCAACACCGCCCGTAGCCCGGACGGCCGATGGATGGTGTCGGCGGAGTTTCAGCATGACACGGGAGATGGATTGGTCGTCATCCGGGATACCTCCGGCAAGGAAGTCTCCAGGTTCAAGTGCGGGACGTTTGACGAACCGAACGACCTGCTTGACTACACGATGGGCCTGAGCATCTCGAACGACCTCGTACGCCTTCGCTTGCACACCGGCACCGTTCAGGCCGAATGGACCAGAGACCCCGTCTCCGACGTGTGGCGCATGTCCGGGCCGATTCCTCGGGACTAGACATTGATTCCGTGACCCGCAAATCTCCGGTCACGGAGTGCCCGGTCTACAGAAGGCCAAAGCCGCCGTCGCTGGCGCTCCGGGCTGTGACGACCACACCCTTGTCCCCCACGCTCCGTTTCGTTGCAATACGGCTGTCTGAGTCCATGCCTGTCTCCGGGGAGTTGCCGCCGTGAAGATGCTGCTGCCGTTGGTTGCCGTTGCCGCGCTCTGTCTGTCGTCGGGGCCGCTTGCCGCCGGCGAGATCGTGGTCGAACAGAACCTCACCTACGCCGAGGTCGGCGATGTCAAACTGCAACTGGACCTGGCTCATCCCAAAGACGGGGACGGTCCGTTCCCCGGCATCGTGTTCATTCACGGCGGCGGCTGGTCGGGGGGGAATCGGCATACGTTCCGCAGCCAGATGGAAGAGGCCGCCCGCCGCGGGTACGTGGCGGTCACGATCAGCTACCGGCTGACGCAGCCCGACAAGGAGACCGGCACGCCCAAGGAGCCGTTCCCCGCGCAGATTCACGACTGCAAGGCGGCCGTCCGCTGGCTGCGGCAACACGGCGGCGAGTACAAGCTCGACCGCGAACGCATCGGCGTCACCGGCGCGTCGGCGGGCGGACATCTCAGCCTGCTCATCGGACTCAGCAGCCGCGAAGACGGCATCGACGGCAACGAAGGGAACCTGTCGCAGTCCACCCGCGTGCAGGCCGTCGTCAACATCTTCGGCCCGACCGATCTCGCGCGCTGCTATGAGACGTCCCCCGGCGCGGTCGGCTTTCTGAAGGCTCTCTGCAACGGCACCCCCGAGTCTGCCGCCGCGAAGTACCGTTCGGGCAGCCCGGTCACCTACGTCACGTCCGACGACCCGCCTGTGTTGACGCTGCACGGCGACAAGGACGCCCTCGTCCCGCCGGAGCAGGCGACGCTGCTCGACGCCCGGATGAAAGCCGCCGGCGCGAAGCACGAACTGAAGCTGCTCAAAGACCAGGGCCACGGCTTCAACGGCGACGCCGCGAAGGAAGCCAACGACGCGACGTGGGCGTTCTTTGAGAGGTATCTGAAGCCGTCGAAGAATTGAGTCTTCTCCAGTCCCCTGTCCCGCCGCTTCAGTGGGAGAGGGTTAGGGTGTAGGGTGCTTCGGCCTTTTCTTCTCTTATCGCCGCAGAAGACCGAAGACCAAAAACACCCTCACCCCCGGCCCCTCTCCCAGCGAAGCGCCGGGCGAGGGGGGCAAAGCCGCCGGCGCAAAGCACGGCGACGGATCTTCACCGAAGGCCGAATCCCAGGATTTCCTTGACGTGTCTGGAGACGCGATATAATCGAGCGGGCTGGCGGTTCTCGTCGGCCACTCACATCGGACGATGTTCGACGGAGGTGAGCCATGCCCCCATCCCACGACAACTCGTTGCCGACCCATCAGGAATCGTTTGCCGACTCCATGGCCGGCCGCTTTCGCCGCCAGTTGGAACGCCGTCGGACCCCCAGGATTGAAGATTATCTGGATGGGTTTTCGGAGCCCTTCCGAGGGACGCTGTTTCTGCGGCTCGTCAAGGAAGAGCTGACCCATCGTCGCGCCCGGGGTTCCCACGCGCGGGCGCACGACTTCCTGGACCGGTTTCCGGAATATCAGCACCTGTTGGCGACGCAGTTGGGTGACGACTCCGTCACCGGAGTCGCGCCGCCCGTGGCGACCACCACCTTTGAGCATCGTTCGTTGGGCCGGTTCGCACACATCGAACTGCTGGAGGAGATCGGTCATGGTGGCGGGGGAACCGTGTACCGCGCCCGCGATCTGGATCTCGACCGCATCGTCGCCATCAAGTTCCCCCATGCCGAGTTCCTGACCGCCGAGCAACGGCAACGCTTTCTCCGGGAGGCCCGCGCCGCCGCGCAGCTCCGCCATCCGTTCATCGCCAGCGTGTACAGCGTCGTGGAGTCCGAGGGAACGATCGGCCTGGTGTCGAATTTCATCCCCGGCGTGACGCTGACGGAATGGACCAAAGTCCGCCGAATGGAGCCTCCCGAGGTCGTCCGGCTGGTGTCCCGTTTGGCGCGAACGCTGCACGCCGCCCACGACGTCGGCATCATTCATCGCGACCTCAAGACGGACAACGTGCTGCTCGACATCGGCGGCGCCCCGCACATCGCCGACTTCGGCCTGGCCAATCGGCTGGGCGTCGACGAAACCGTCACGCTCGACGGTCAGGTCGTCGGCACGCTGAGCTACATGGCGCCGGAACAGGCCGGCGGCCGGGTGGCGGAACACGACCAGCGCAGCGACATCTATTCACTGGGCGTGATGCTCTACGAACTGCTGACCGGCCAGCGGCCCTTCGTGGGACCGATGAAGACCGTCCTCCGGGACATTCAACAAACGGAGCCGCTCCGGGTCCGGGCGATCGCCCCGGCGATCTCGGCCGATCTGGAGGCGGTCTGCGTCAAGGCGATGGCCAAATCGCCCGCGGCGCGCTATCAATCGGCGGTGGAGTTCGCCGACGACCTCGACCGCGTGGATCAGGGTGTCGCCGTGGTCGCGCCGCCTCCGCCAGCCGAACGTCGCCAATGGGAAGGACTGCTCCGTTCCCGCTGGGTGGCCGGCGCGGCACTGGCGGTGCTGCTCGCCGCCGGCATGGCGCTGCCGTATGCGTCGTCATCCGCTGGAGTCAATCGGGACGAAAACGCCCCCGGCGACGCCCGGGTCCGTCAGCCGCTGCTCGCCGGTCTGAACCCCGCTTCAGCGCTAGTCACCTCGAAGGAATTCCAGAGCCGACCAATTTCGCTGCTGGAACTGAAGCCGGAAGTGTTAATGAGTCACACCGCCGACCACGACGAAATCGCCGCCCTGCCGTCCGCCGACAAACGGTTTGTCATCGACGCACATTCTCGCGCGATCTTACAGTGGCCCGTGCGGCAACCCCTGTCGTTTCGGTGGATGGCCCAACTCGGGTCCGGCAACACGGACCACAAAGAGGCCGGCTTGTGCTGGAACATTCGCCGCGTCAAGCTCCCCGGCGACCGGCCCGGCTATCTGACCGATGCGGTCATCTGGATACCGGACGCGGAGCGGCGGACCTGGAATGTGTCGCTGCAGCGACTGACCTTGTACGGTCTGCCTCCCGGCGCAGTTTTTCTCCGCGAGACCTTTGTCGTGAATCAGCAGGAGGTCGAATGGGCCGCCACCCAATCGAACAAAGTGACCCTCTCCGTGCGGGAGGGCCGCCTGCGTCAGCTCGATTTCTTGGGGGTGCCGCTCACCTTCGAGCATGAAATCGACGCCAACATTCCTTTACAGCCGGTTGCGGTCGGCGTTACCGTGGCCCGCGGGAAATTCTCCCTCTCCAGTTGTGTGCTTCAACCCGATCTCTGATCTCAGAAAGACGGTGCTCTCATGCCCGGCGACGTGACCGACATCATTTTCAACCAAGACACTTTCATCTACGCCGAGATCGTCTTGCCCGACGACAACCATATCGTCGTGCAGGTCGAACTGTTTCGCGAAACGACCCCCAACAGCGGCAGTTACGTGTCCGAAGGGACCGAGTTCTCGCTCATCTCGACGCAGGGCAGCACTCCGCGCACGGAGTTGTGGAAGAACGTCGGCGTCAGCTGGGACGCCAGCACGAGATATAAGGTCGATGCGACAATACAAACCGGCTATACGGTGACCCGCAACGAACCGTCGCCGTAGTCCTTCGACATGTTCCGTAACGTTATCGACGGCGCCGTGCTTCTCCAGTCCCCTCGCCCGCCGCTTCGGTGGGAGAGGGTTAGGGTGAGGGTGCTTCGACCTTTTCTTCTCTCATCTCTGCGAAAGACAGAAGACAAAGGCACCCTCACCCCCGGCCCCTCTCCCGGCGAAGCGCCGGGCGAGGGGTGGAAAGCGGCCCGAAGGACTTCACCCCGTGACCCTCGATCCGCAGACGCTGGTGGTGTGGCGGAAACGGGCCGATGTCGTCGCTCGGCCCCGAACCGCCGGCGGGTGGGTCGTCAAAGACCCGCTCGCGCTGCGGTACTATCAGCTCGGCGACGAAGAGCACTTCGTCTGGAGCCTGCTCACCGGCCGCGTCACGCTCGCCGCGTTGTGCCGGGACTTCGCGGCCCGGTTCGCGCCGCGGCAACTCTCGCTGGAGGAGGCCCAGCGGTTCGTCGGGCAGTTGATCCAGCAGGGGCTGGTGGTCGGCGACGTTGTCGGCAGTTCGTCGGCCATGTCCAAGCGGCGCGATTCCCAACAGCGTTGGCAACGGTTTTCGTCATTGACCAACGTGCTGGCGATCCGCTTCCGCGGCGTCGATCCCGACCGCTGGCTGTCGCGACTGCTTCCTTGGTGCGGCTGGATCTTTTCGTCCGCCTCCGCGCTGACGGGCGGGTTGGTGATTCTATCAGCGTTGCTCCTTTGGCTGACGCATTTCACGGAGTTCGCGCATCGCTGGCCCGAGGAAGTCGCGCAGTGGACGGTGACCGATTTGTGGTCGCTCGCGGTGGTGCTGGCCGGCGTGAAGGTCTTGCACGAACTGGGTCACGGCCTGGCCTGCAAACGGTTCGGCGGCGAGGTGCATGAGCTGGGGGTGATGCTGCTCGTGTTCACGCCCTGCCTGTACTGCAACGTCTCCGATGCCTGGCTGCTGCCGTCGCGGTGGCGGCGGATCGTCATCAGCGCGGCCGGCATGTGGGTGGAGGCGGTCCTCGCCAGCGTCGCCGCGTGGCTGTGGTGGATGAGCGAGCCGGGCTGGTTTCACGGCCTGTGTCTGCAGGTGGTTTTCATCTGCGGACTGAGCACGCTGGTGTTCAACCTGAACCCGCTGCTGCGGTACGACGGCTATTTCATTCTCTCGGACCTGTGGGACGTCCCCAATCTCGGTCAGCAATCGTGGACGGAACTTCGGCGGACCGCGTGGACGTCGCTCACCGGCGAGACCCTGCCATCGCGGCCGGGTGTGACGTCGCGGATGCGGCTGGGATTATGGCTGTACGGCCTGGCGTCGGTGGCGTACCGTCTGTTGGTGCTGACCGTGATCCTGTGGGCCGTCTACCGTTGGCTGGAGCCGCAGGGCCTCGGGGCCGTCGCCCAGGGGATCGCCGCCGGGACGCTGCTCACGTTGGGACTCGGACCGCTCATGCACGTCTGGCGTTCTGCCCGCGACCCGGACCGCCGCCGCGAATGGCGCGGCCTGTTTGCACCGCGACCGATCGTGCTGCTGACATTGCTGGCGGCCGCGCTGCTGGTCCCGCTGCCGCGGCGGGTGCCTGCCCCGGTGTTGATCGAGCCGGCCGAAGCCCGCGGTCTGTTCGTGACGGCGGACGGCCGGCTGGAATCGCTGATCGCAGCGGGAACCGCAGTCCAGCAAGGGGATGAAATCGCCCGGTTGTCGAATCCCGAATTGCAGCGCCGGCTGGAGCGGGTTGCCGGCGAACTGGCGACGGCGCATCGTCATGCCGATGGGCTGGAGCGCCGGCAGATCGTCGATCCCAACGCCGGGCTGATGCTCCCCGCCGCGCAACAGACGTGCCGCGATCTCGAACAGCAACGCGACCAGTTGCAGGCCGATGTGGACCGGTTGACGATTCGCGCCCCGCAAGCCGGCGTCGTCTGGCCGATGCCGGGACGACAGTCCTCGCCGGAACGCGATCATCTGCCGGGCTGGACCGGTTCGCCGTTCGATTCGCACAATCAACACGCCTGGCTGACCGCGGGCACGCAGTTGGGCTGGATCGGCCCGGCGGACAAGTTCGAGGCGACCGCCTATGTGCCGCAGCGCGACATCGCCCGCGTGACGGTCGGCGGCCCGGTTAGCGTGCTGTGCGACGCCCGGCCGGACACACCATTCACCGGTGTCGTCCGCGAAGTCGCCGCGGCCCAGTCGGCGGGGCTGTCGATCGGCGTCGCCCAACGGCTCCGGTTGCCGCAGGTGAGCGACGCCCAGGGACACCGCCTGATCGGCCGCTGGTATCAGGTCCGCATCCCGCTGGAGTCCGCCGCTTTCCCCGCCGTGACGCGGACCGCGGGGCGGGCGTCCATCGCCGCGACGCCGGAATCGCTGCTGGCTCGCTTCACTGGCTGGCTGCGGGAGACGTTTCCGGGGTTGCGGTGATAGTCGCATCGAACAGGAACCAGAATTCTCTGGGTGCCATGCTTGCAGCTTTGGGCAAGCATGTCTTCTTCGACGGAAAAGACACATGCTTGCCCAAAGCTGCAAGCATGGCACCCCGCGCACGCATTACCGCCGCAGCATCTTGCGGAACTCGGCGAAGGACCGCGTGTTGGCGACGTCGGCCTTCGTCAGACCGGCGCGGCGGGCCTGGTAGACGCCGTACTCGACCATCTTGAAGCCCTCCGTGCTGTGCGAGTCGGTGTCGATCACGATCGGGATGCCGTGCGACTTCGCCGCCGCGGCTTGCACGTCGTCGAGGTCCAGCCGCTCGGGGCTGGCGTTGATCTCCAGCATCACACCGTGGTCGGCGGCGGCGCGGAACAGTTCGTCGTAGTTGATGTCCGCCGCCGGACGATGCCCGATCAGCCGGCCCGACGGATGGCCGATGATGTCGACGTGGGGATTGCGGATCGCGTTCAAGAGCCGCTTCTGAATCTGCTCGCGCGGCTGCTTGAGGCCGTAATGCAGGACGGCGATCACGAGGTCCGCCTCGGAGAGGACTTGGTCGTCGAGATCCATCGTCGCGTCTTCGAGGATGTCGCATTCGATGCCGCACAGAATCTCGATGCCCGACATTTGCTGGCGGACCTTGTCGATCTCCTGCCAGTGCGCCCGCAGCCGGTCGGCGTCGAGGCCGCGGGCCATCGAGACCCGCTTGGAGTGGTCGGTGATCGCGATGTACTTCAACCCGCGGGCTTTGGCGGCCTCGGCCATTTCGCGGATCGTGGCCCGGCCGTCGGTCGCTGTCGTGTGCATGTGCAAGTCGCCCTGAATGTCGGCGACCTCGATCAGCTTCGGCAGTTTCCCCTGCTCGGCCAGTTCGATCTCGCCGCGGTTCTCGCGCAACTCGGGCGGAATCCACGGCAGTCCGACGGAAGCGTAGACGTCTTCCTCCGTACGTCCGGCGACCCGCTCTTCGCCGCGGAACACGCCGTACTCGTTGAGCTTCAATCCCCGCTCCTGGGCGCGGCGGCGGATGACGATGTTGTGCTCTTTCGAGCCGGTGAAATACTGGAGCGCGGCTCCGTACGATTCATCGGGGACGACGCGCAGATCGAGCTCCAGCCCCGTCCGCAACCGCACGCGCTGCTTGGTCTCGCCACGGGCGAGGATTTTTTCGACGAGCGGATGTTTCTCCAGGAAATCCATCGCCGCCGCGGAGTCCGACGACGTCGCCAGCACGTCCAGATCGCCGCAGGTCTCTTTGCGACGCCGGCAACTTCCCGCGACGTCCACCTGTGTGATCGACGGGAGCTTCCGCAGATCCTCGGCGACGGCGTCTGCGGCAGCTTTCGCGACGGCGAGCAGCACGCGCTGCCCGGCCTGCTCGGCGAGGGACAGGCCCTCCAGAATCGTCTGCTCGGTCTTCTTGCCGAAGCCCTTCAGGGGTGCGACCCGCCCCGCTTCCGCGGCGGCCCGCAGATCGGCGAGCGTGCGGACCTGCAACGTCTCCAGCAGGATCGCCACCTTCTTCGGACCGAGGCCCGGAATCCGCAGCATCTGCACCACGCCGGGCGGGAACTGCGAACGAAGCTCGTCCAGTTGCGGCAGCGATCCGGTCGCGACCAGCGTCTCGATCTTCTCGGCGAGATCCTTGCCGATCCCCTCGAACTTCGTGAGATCGTGGTTCGGATCGGCGACCAGCAGGGTCACGTCCTGCGACAGCGATTCGATGGTCCGGGCCGCGTTGCGGTACGCGCGGATGCGGAACGGATTCGCCCCCTGCAGTTCGAGCAGTTCGGCGAGTTCCTCGAACGAAGCGGCAATCGCGGCGTTCTGCATGATCGGCTCAATGAAAGGACGAGTCGTCTTTCACTGTAGCCCGACGAGGTGCGAGAGAAAAGTAGGGTGGGACGAGTCGGCGAGTCCCACCACGGCCAATGACCAAGGTTCAATTTTCAATGACCAAGTGAAGAATCCAACTTGGTCATTGAAAATTGGTCATTGAACCTTTCTCGTGGTGGGACTCGCAGACTCGTCCCACCCTACACATCGACACGACGGGCTACGCCAGCGGCAGCGGTTCCGGCAGCAGGACGAACGGGAAGACGCGGATCGCCTTGCCCGACGAGAATTTGTTGCTGTACGACAATTGGGCCGCGCGGTCGGCGGCGAACTGCAGCAGCGTGAACTGCAGGCCGCAGTAGTATTCGTCGCCGACTTCGGCCGCGACGTCGGCGAAGACCTCGCCCGCCGAGGCCGCATGGCGACGGACGCCGTGGATGCTGTGCTCGCGGACCTTCACGCCGGCGGCGGAGAGCTTGACGAGTCCCTTCAGGAACTTGCCGGGCAAGCCGTCGGGACCGGTGCCGCGGAGCAGGCGCTCCCATTCCTCGTGCGATTCCCAGTAGAAACCGTAGTTGAAATAGTCGAGGGCCAGCAGGTAGCTGCGGTTCTCGGCCCAGGTCTCGCCGGCGAGCGGCCGCGGGATGGGATGCTTTCGCTGGTAGCTGTGCCCGCGCGGATCGCGGTAGGGATGCGGCGTATCCGTGCCGGGGACGAATGTGTAAGCAGGCAGTTCAGTCGACGGCAGCAGACGACACGCTTCGACAGCAGCGGGAAGCATCGTTGTTCTCTCCTCGGATCACCAGACGATTGAGCCGTGGATGCCGATGCCCGGACACCACCATCAAACCGACGACTCGTCGCCGAGTCAAACAGTTTTTCCGCAAAGACATCCAGTCGGCTGCGGACGGGCGAGATCGGGGGGCGGGTCTGCCGCGCCAGGAGATCTGGGCGACAGTTCACACGGTGGGTTCAATCGGTACAGTTCAGGGCGCTCTTTTGCGGACGGGGCGCTCCCGTTCGCACCTCTTCGCACATAATTTACCGAGAACACCGACGAATATCAGAGCTGAACAAATCGTTCCTGCGCAATTTTCTGGGAGAAACTCCGACTCCGCCCGTCACGTCCCCCGAAGTTCGCGCTTGATGCGAGTCATTACGCCCCGCAATCCCTGCTGGCGCTGCATTCCCAACACCTTTGTCAGACCCAGCTTAGGTAGCAAATCGTCCGGAATCGCCAAAACTTCGGGAACCGTGGCCCCTTCCAGCCCGCGGACGACGACCGTCACCAGCCCGCGAACCGTCGGGGCGTTCCGAGGAACGTCTGCCTCGATGTGAACCCGGCCGTCGACGACGTCGACCCACAGATGCACCGCCGTCTGGCACTCCGGCACCCGGCATTCCGCCGGCAACGGCTCCGCCAGCCGCGCAGCCGACACGAACGGCAACTCGTCCGACACCTCGATCAGCCATTCCAGCTTCTCGGCGTCATCGAGTTCGGCGAGCTCGGCGATGTAGCTGTCGAGTTGCATCCGTCACAGCCCCGAGCGTCAGCGAGGGAGTCAGAATTAAGAATTGTAACCACGAAACACGGCTTTGCCTGAAAACCAGCATTTGCCCAGAAACTCGGAGGTCTGCCCAAAAACCCCGGCCCCTATAACATCCAGCAACACCCTACAACATCGCCGACATCCCGCCTAGAATAATCGGTTGGACCTGAAAACAGTGGGAAAAAACGGGGTCCACTTCAGTTGCGCGATCCAAAGCCAGACCGAGCTCGGGATCGCTCCGGTCTTCTGGGAGGAAAAGGACTCCAAACAACTGGAACTGGCATGAAGTGATTTTCGACCTCAAAGTGGCTCGGCACTGTGCGGGCCACTTCTCAGAACCTGACTCGAAGGAGACAGCCATGTTTATCAGAGGCACGGGCATTCAGTTCATCTACGACCCGGTTGAGAGCCGGGCATCCACGAGGCAGATCACCCTGCTACTCGAAGGGCTCGGGTACGATCAGGCCGCCTGCGTCCACGACGACGACTCGGGCCTGATCGTGGTTTGCGGTCAAAAGTTCGGGCAGGCTTCGCTCGACGAGAACGAGCACGAGGTCAGCGCCATCGGCAACGTCCTCGGCCAGTGGGTGGACATCGATTACGTCAAGCTCAGCGCCACCGAGAAGCTGACCTACACCAAGGCTGGGCAATGCAAGCACCTCCCTCGGCTGGCGTTTCCCGTCTGTTCGCTAGACAATCACAACCGCCCCGAGTGACAGTGTTCGTCTCCCTCCGGTCACGGAAGAGATCGGCAGACATGGCGACCGTTGGCGATCGAGTCAAGCAGCGCCGGGCGGAACTCGGCTGGACCTAAGACGCCCTCGCTGAGAAGGCGGGGATCAGCAAGAGCTTCCTCTCCGATCTGGAAAACGGGCGGCGCAGCATCGGGGCCGAGACGCTGCTCGATCTGGGGCGGGCGATGGGCGTGTCGCTCGACTTCTTGA
This sequence comes from Planctomycetaceae bacterium, assembly GCA_034439795.1. Lineage (GTDB taxonomy): Bacteria > Planctomycetota > Planctomycetia > Planctomycetales > Planctomycetaceae > DSVQ01. The sequence goes on from JAWXBB010000544.1 coordinate 14,302, forward strand.
TGATCGGCGAGGAGTCGTCCGTTCATCATGACGAGCCGCAGATCCCGGCGTCTCTGGCCTTACTTGCGGAAGGGGAAGGGTTGTCGGTTCGACAGGCGCTCACGCTGCTCCGCATCCGCGAGCACATCGCCGAGTCTCGCCGCAGCCCCAAGAAGGCCAACGAGGTCGATTGGCGGGAACTTTACCTTGCCGTGAAGAAGTTCCTGTGACGTGGCGATGCCTGCGCACAAGACACGAGGATCAAGATGCTCGACCTGCAACTGCGTGAAGAGTTCCGAGGCAAGAAGCTCAAGGGAACGACTGTCGATTTCACGAACCAGTCGAAGACCGGGGCGCTCGAAGTCCCGGCGACCGAGTTCCTGCGCATCACGTATCCCTCGTTCGATCTGCTCAAGACCATCGGCTCCATCGGCCCCGGCCAGTCCCGCCCGGTCGTGCTCATGGGCGCCCGAGGCCAGGGTAAGTCGCACCTGCTTGCCGCCCTGTACCACCTCTGCACCAACCCCACGGCGGGCCAGGCATGGCTGAGCGAGTGGTCGGAGCGACTCGGCCCGGAAGTGGGCGCCCTCAAGCTGCGGGACGGCTGCAAAGTCATCGCCGAAAGCCTGCACCATAATGAGAGCAAGTTTCTCTGGGACATTCTCTTCTCGCAGCTTCCCAATGGGCAAAAATATCTCGGCAAGTGGGAGGGCATGGGCGAGAAGAAGACCGACGTGCCCAGCTATAGTCTCCTGGTCGAAATGTTCACCGAACAGCCGACAATTCTAATCCTCGACGAGTGCCAGACCTGGTTCGATGGCCTGAGCAACAACGCCAGGCAGAAAACCAAAAGCTGGGCTTTTAACTTCATCCAGATCCTTACGGAAATTGCCGACAAGTGCCCGGACCTGTTGGTGCTGGTCGTCTCGGTTCGGGATGGCAATAACGAAGCGTTCCAGCAGGTTCACAGAAATAATCCCGTGCTGGTGGACTTCAAGGGGCCGCTCGCCAAGCGGGACCGCCAGCGGCTCTTGCTTCACCGGATCTTCGAGAATCGGATGCAGGTGCCGCCGAAGAAGATCGAGGCCGCGATCCAGCGACACTTGGGCGAATACTTCCGGCTCGCCAAGATCCCCCAGCACGAGCAGGAGAGCCGCCAGACCGAATTCATCGAAGCCTGGCCGTTCGCTCCGCACCTGCTCAAGCTGCTCGAAGATCAGGTGCTCATCGCCACCGACACCCAAGGCACCCGCGACCTCATCAAGATCCTGATCGACCTGTTCAAGACCGTGGACGAGACGCAGCCGATCATCACCGCCGCCGACTGCTCGCTCCTGAACGAGAAGAGCGGGGTGGCCTCGCTGCTCGACGCCGTGGCGAACCAGCTTTTCAAGGATCTGCGCCAGAAGGCGATCCGCAATCTGGAAGCGGTGCGGGAGGCGGTGCCGAAAGCGGACAAGGAAGTGCCGAACCTGGCCGAGATCATCAGCGCCCTCTGGCTGCGATCCCTGACCGTGGACCGGCTCGTGGGTGAGCGATCGATTCAACTCACATTACCGACAGATGGAGCCTCCAAATGCCTGAGCGAATGCCGCGCGATATGACGGCGAGGGACGCGTTCCTTGCAAGGCTACGGAGCCTTCGGCTGGAAGTTTCGCCGGACACCGTTATCGCGCGCGACAACATCTATCGCGTTAACGATGACGTGCATCTTCTCGTGCGCACGTCCAGGCTGCACGAAGGTCGATCCGTGTACTTCTTTGGCCTTACCACGCACATTTTTGACAATTTTTCGCAATTGCCAAACGCGGTTATTGCGTTTGTATTGTCGGACTCGGGACGTGTGCTCTTAATTCCCGCGCATTGGCTCTGGGAACAGCGGAGCAGGCTGAGTGCAAGTGCAAAGCAGTATAAGCTGGAGGTTGATACCGCATTTTCATTGCGAGTGAAGTCGGGCAAGCCCCTCGATCTGTCCGCATTTCACGAGCAGTTCGAGCTATTGTCGGCTCCTGCCCTCCCGTCAGCGAAGGTGGATTCCAAAACGGCGGCCAGACACGCAGCGCTTCAAGGGATGTTACTCACTATAGGTGCTCTGCGTGGGTATCAGACGTTTTGCCCAAATAAGTCGCCTCGCTTTGGCAAGACATCGCTCGGCGAGCTTACCACTGTCTCCAAGTTTCCGTCGTTTCCTGGACTCAATACCGACATTATTCGCCAGATCGACGTGGTTTGGCTGGATAGATCGTTCCCGGTCCACGCTTTCGAAGTCGAATTGACGACGGGCATCTGGTCTGGCCTGGTTCGCCTCGGAGAGTTACGACGTCTCCAAACCGTCCTGCACATTGTCACGGACGGGGACGACCGTGCGTTTCAACGTCGCATTAGCGGTGACATCTTCGCGGAGATTATTCAACGGTGTCACCACGCAAACGCGAGCGACGTTCAAGGGCTCTATGAAGCACAAAGGATGACGAGCACTCTCGAGCAGAAGCTTCGGCTGTAGTGGCAGGTCTGCCGCAAACGGGTCGATGAGCCGCAAGCGATTAGCTGGGCACGTCTGCGACGGCAGATTCTCCAAGACGTGAAGCAGCTTCAAGACCTGCTCGAACATCACCAGGAGGCCGGACTCGCCGAGGCCGACCTGCAAGTGATCCGGCGTGGCAAGGCGCTGGAATACTACTCGAAGCACTACGGCAAGGTGTACGTCGAGAAGGGGCGGGAGTTCACCGTCAAGGAAGCCCTCACCGGGATCAACCAGCTGCTCGACGACCAGCGGGACTCGACCGCCGAGGTGCCCCCGGTCGATGCCGAGCCGTACACCCGGCAGTTCCTGCGGCTGTTCGCCGACACGACCAGTCTCGCACGTGACCAGATGCAGAAGTTCCTGCGGGGCACCGGCGTCTCGCCCAACGAGTTCCAGCAGCGGGAGTGGTGCAATGAAGAGAAGAAGGTCTTCCACCTCGTGCCGCCGCTGGAGCAGGCCCGGAAGTGGAAGGGGCTCCCTCGCAAGGGGCTGGGGCGGGATCTCGATCAGTCGATGTTCCTGATCGGGGCGTGCTACCCGGAGAGCGGCATCAACGTGAACGACACGCTCAACAACCCGAACTTCCTGCCGCACCCGGCGACCGGCGACATTCTCGACTGGTACACCCGACACGGCGGCGATGCCCCCATGAAAGACGCCGCCCGGCTTGCCAGGCAGCTGTACGGCAAGTGGGAGGCGAACAACAAGCCGAAGGTCGCCGCCGCCCAGCGGACGCTCTTCGACGACATGGTTGAAGAGTGATCCACGAAGGCCACGAAGGGGCACGAAGGGAAGACCGATCAATTGTCGAGAAGCTGTTTCAAAACCACCATATTCTTTACGCTGAAGGCGTTGCATGGCACAGCCCAGGGTCGCGAGTCTGCGAGCGCACCCTGGGTGGTGATCGACGATGAACCCCATACCCTGAAAGGGTTTCATAACGATTTGACACCGCCGATGATGCGACCCTTTCAGGGTCGAATGACCGCGGACGCCATGTCCCCAGGGTGCGCTCGCCGACTCGCGACCCTGGGCTGTGCGATGCAACGCCTGCGGCGTACATAACCTCCGATCAATATTCCGCCGTCAACGGCAACAACCAGGATTGGGTTTTGAGACCACTTCTCGTGTTACCAGCTTTCAGTTCCTTCAAGGATCACTCTTCCGCAGTCCAAAATCCATTTCCTGTTTTTCTTCGTGCCCCTTCGTGTCCTTCGTGGACAATGTCGTTCTGGCTCCAGCAAGGAGAGGCCGATGGCTGAGTTGCTGCTGAAGGAAGAGGTGTTTGCCGTCGTCGGCGCCGCCATGGAAGTGCATCGGGAACTGGGGCCCGGGTTTCTCGAACCGGTTTACCAGGAGGCGATGGAAATCGAACTGCTGGAACGGGGCATCCCTTATTTGCGGAAAACGCCTTTGCGGGTCCAGTACAAAATGCGAACGCTGCAGAAGGAATACGAGGCCGATCTGGTCTGTTACGGACAAATGATCGTGGAACTCAAGGCCCTGAGCGCACTCTCCGGCACGGAAGAGTCTCAGGTCTTGAATTATCTCAAGGCGACGGGGTTTCGAGTCGGGGTGCTGATCAATTTCGGCAGCCACGGCAAGCTGGAATGGAAACGGTTCGTGCGCTGATCGGCGAAGGCATTCATCCACGAAGGACACGAAAAAAATCAGAACTGGATTTTGGGTGCAGGGAGTGATCCACGAAGGGCACGAAGGGAATGCAAAACAATGGATTTGGATTGATTTCGTGGTTCTTCGTGTCCTTCGTGGACAAACTCTGTGGATAACGAAAGGGGTCACTGATGGCTGGCACAGTCCTCCACGACGACATCTGGCACCGGCGCGGCATCTCGCTGCTGTGGGACGCCGACTCGCTCTCAACGATCTGCACGCCGCAGCAGGTGGTGAGCTTGCGCCGATTCCTGCAACTGCACGCGCTCGGCTGGCCCGAGGCCCAAGTGAGCCTCGTGAACGACAAGGTGCTGGTCGTCGCCGGTCTGGAGAGCGCCATCGACGCCCTGCCGCCCGAGGAGTCGAGCGAATGGCTGGAGCGAGTGGTGTATGCGGCCATCGTGGGGTATCAGACCGAGGTGGCGTATGGAGGAACCGAAGCGGCACTCGTGCTGTGGTTCACCGATTTCCGCCGCTTCCATTACAACACGAGCGACGATACGTACTACTGGCACTGCACAACCGAGTACAAGGGCCGGCAAATTCCGATCAGCCGTTGCCTTTTCAACGGCGGTCAGGCCGATGCCCGACGCATTCACACCGTGGATGCGAAGCGCGACGAACACTGGGTCGGACTTTACCATCCCAAGGTGAAGTCATGAGTGGGTTAAGAGGATCGCGAAATCACGAAAGAACGAAATGCCGAAATGGAATCCATTGAGCCTTCTCGCGATTTCGCACTTTCGTGCTTTCGTGATTCTCTTTCGAGTCCAGAGATGATCCATGGAGCTTGACATTCCAGTGTTGATTCCCGGCCAGCGGGTCCGCCATGCCGAGCACGGCGATGGCGTCGTCGTTGCCGGGTCGACGAGCGGCTTCGTGCGGGTGTTCTTCCCGACCGGCGAGCGGCAGGTGCCGGTGTCGTCGCTGGCGCTGGCGCTGGGCCGCACCGAGCAGATCATCCAGAGCACGGCGGCGGGCGAGCGCCGGGCCATACGTGCGTGGCTGGCGTATCAGGCCCACGCCCTGCCGCTCTTGGAGAGCGCCTCGGCCCTGACCTCGGCCAAGATCGACCTGCTGCCGCATCAGGTCGTGCTGACGCACCGGGTCGCCACGTCCGCCCCCCGCCGCTTCCTGATTGCCGACGAAGTGGGGCTGGGCAAGACCATCGAGACGGCGCTCATCCTGCGAGAACTCGCCAGTCGGGGCGAACTGAACCGAGCGCTGATGGTCGTTCCGGCCGGGCTCGTAAACAACTGGCATCGGGAACTGAACGAAGTCTTCAATCTCAACTTCGAGGTCTTCGGCAGCGAAGGCGACGTGTTCGACCGCAAGTCGAACGCCTTCGCCAGGCACGACCGGCTGATCGCCAGCATCGACACCTTGAAGATTCGCACCCGGATGAAGCGGCTGGAACAGGCCCCGCCGTGGGATCTCGTCGTCTTCGACGAAGCCCATCACCTCACGGCCTACAAGAACGGCACCAAGGTCACGAGGACCGACAACTACAAGCTGGCCGAGTGCCTGCGTGCCCATTGCCGGGATCTGCTGCTCCTGTCGGCCACGCCGCACCAAGGCGATCATTTCCGGTTCTCGATGCTGGTCCACCTGCTCAACCCGACGCTGTTCCGCGATGCAAAGGACATGGTGGAAAACCGGCACCGGCTGAACACGGTGATCTTCCGGCGCACCAAGGCCGACGCCTGCCGACCGGACGGCTCGACGCTGTTCGCCCGTCGCTGGGTGCATACCGAGTCGTTCGTGATGTCGGAGCCCGAGCGGGAGTTTTACAACGAGCTTCAGGTCTACCTGATGGACGGTTTCGCCCTCGCCAGGCAGCGGGGCAACAAGGGCCGGGCGCTGGGCTTCGTGATGACGATCATCCAGAAGATCGCCGCCTCCAGCTTCGCCGCCGTCCACCGCACGCTGCGTCGGCGGATGATCGCCCTGACGGTGCAGGAAGGGTTGCTGCACGACGCCCACCTCGACATCGACGCCCGTGATGCGGCCTTCAAGGAAGCCAAGGAACTGATCCGCCACGAATTCGATCTCCCCGACGACCGGAAGGGGACCATCGAAGTCGAGGGCATCCTCACCGATTTGAAGCGGCGACTGCTCAAGAAGATGGACGAGGAAGAACTGGCCGAGGCGTCGAGCGAGTTCTCCTCGGAGACAGCAACGACCGGCTCGGAGGATGCGGCGATCACGGCGGTCGAAATCGCATTGCCCGAAGAGCGCCAGCGGATTCGAGCGCTCTTGGAGAAGTTCCCGAAGCAGACAGAGACCAAGGTGGAGAAGCTGACGCACGCCCTCGGGATGCTGTGGCGGCAGGACGCCAACGAGAAAATCGTGATTTTCGCCACGTACCTCGGCAGCGTCGAGATGCTCGGCGAGGAGATCGACCGGGCCTACCCCGGACAAGGCGTCGTCGTCCTCAAGGGCGGCGACCACGGCAGCAAAGTCGCCGCTGAGAAACGGTTCAAGCAGGCCGGTGGCCCGAAGGTCATGATCTGCACGGCGGCAGGCCGTGAAGGGATCAACCTCCAGCACGCCCGCATCCTGTTCAACTTCGACCTGCCTTGGAACCCGATGGATCTGGAGCAGCGGATCGGGCGCATCCACCGTTACGGCCAGCGGCACACGGCGCAGGTCTACAACCTCGTCCTGTCCGACACCATCGAAGGCAAAATCTTCCTGCTGCTGGACGAGAAGCTCAAGGAGATCGCCAAGGCGCTCGGCAAGGTCGATGAGCACGGCGAAGTCGCGGAGGACATGCGGACGCAGATCCTTGGGCAGTTGTCCGAGCGGCTCAACTACGAGAGCTTGTATTCGCAGGCGCTCGGCGACCCGGAACTCAAGCGGACCCGGCTGGAACTCGAAGCCGCCGTCTCCAACGCCAACGAAGCCCGGCAGGTCGTTTTCGAGTTGTTTCAAGACCTCGACCGCTTCACGCTCGACGAGTACCAGCCCCTCTCGAACATCACCGAGGGCATGGGCCGGATCATCGACTTCATGCAGGCGGCGGTGGAGGGCGACGGCAAGCAGTGGCAGAAAACCGGCGACCACGGCTATGCCATCGTGGGCCAGCAAGGATCAGCACCCGAAGCGTCCTTCACGACGGATCGAGACGAGTCACTGGGCAATGAGGGGCTTGGACTTCTGGGCCTCGATCATCCGCTGGTCGAGAAGTCCATCGGCCAGTTCCGGGCATTGCCGCCCGACGAGATCGGAATCCGCGTTCAGTCCACCGATGGCCGAACCGGGGTACTTTCGGTCTGGCACGTCACCTCGCAGGGCGAGCGTGGCGAGACCCGAACCCACATCATTACCCTGGCGGTTGGATCGGACGGCCAGCGCATTCCCGTCTGGGAGAGAACCGCCGATCAACTCTTCCGAGCGGCCCCGGAGACACGCAATACGAACTCGCCGAGCACCTTGCTGACCGCTGTTTGCGACACGATGCTGCATCGGGAACTCAACCACCGCCAAATCATCTCCGAACGGCGAGGTTACGAGGCCCGGCTGATCGGCTGGATCGAAGTCGTGGGACAGAGCGATACGTGGAACCCCGACGCATTGCGAGCCGCCACGGAGCGGAACACACGCTCCCCGGCGACGGTGGAACGCTCGTCGCCCTCGTCCAACCCCGACGACCTCGGGCTGGGCGACGACGTGCGCTCGATGCGGGCCTTGAGCGTCCGCCAGCCCTTCGCCGAAGCGATCATCCGTGGCACCAAGACATCCGAGTTACGCTCCGGGCCGACCACGATCCGTGGCCGCATCCTCATCTATGCCAGCCAAGCCCGCTACGGGCCAGAAGAAGAGAGCCAGTTGGCCCACGAGTACGGGATCAAAGATGTCGAATCGGACGACCTCCCCCGAGGCGTGATCGTGGGAAGCGTCGAGTTGCACGACTGCGACGGCGACGAGTGGCACCTGCGGAACCCGCAGCGAGCCGAGAAAACCGTCGAGCCTGTGAATCGCCCGAATCCCGTTTGGTTCTACCCGTTCTGAGAATTGACCGCCTCGTTCCGGTCCCGTGCCTGCGGCCTTGACGATGGCCATACCTTCGGCGAATCCCTTCGCAAATCGCAGTAAGAGGCTTCTATGACTGAGAGGGGGTTTTGGGCAAAATACCCGTTTGCCCAGAAACCTGCCCAAAAACTAGGGTTTTAAGGCAAAGCCACGAAGGACACGAAAGGGAATTGCCAAGGGACGCACTGCGATACCGCCGAAGTATTTAACCGCTGGCGGGCGAATGAGGACCGTAATTGCCCTGTCTCCCTTTCGTGACTTTTCGTGTGTTTCGTGGTTAAAAACGCCTTTCCGTCGCTTGCGCTCCGGGCTGTGAAAGACGTTACCTGCGCGGGCGGTTGGCGATGCCGTCGCGGAGGATTTTCAGGATTCGTTCGCGTTCCTCGCCGACCAGCGGCAGCCGCGGAGCGCGGGTCTTTTCGCTGCCGTAGCCGCACTCCTTGACCGCCAGCTTGATGTACTGCACCAGCTTGACGTGCGTGTCGAGATGCAGCAGCGGCGTGTACCAGCGGTAGACGGCGAGAGCCTCGTTCCACTTGCCCGCCATCGCCAGGTCCCACAGCAGCCGGTTCTCGTGCGGGAAGGCGTTGACGAGGCCCGACACCCAGCCGACGCAGCCCAGCAGCGCGCTTTCCAGCACGAGATCGTCCACGCCGCTGAACAACAGGTAGCGGTCGCCGACGGTGTTTTTGAGGTCCGTGATCCGGCGGACGTTGTCGGACGATTCCTTGATCGCCACGAACTTCGGCTCGTCGGCGAGATCGGCGAACATCGCCGGCGTCAGATCCACGCTGTACGCAATGGGGTTGTTGTAGACCATGATCGGCAGGTCGCTGGCTTTGGCAACCGTGCGGAAGTGGGCCATCGACTCGCGCGGATCGGCTTTGTAGATCATCGCGGGGAGGACCATCAGCCCGTCGACGCCGATCGCTTGGGCGTCCGCCGCGAAACCGCAAGCGAGATTTGTGGACGTTTCGGCGACTCCGGTGAGGAAGGGAACGCGACCGCCGACGTGCTGCACGGTCGCCTGGAGGACGTCCCGTTTCTCGGCGGCGGTGAGCGTGCAGTTCTCGCCGACGGAGCCGAGCACGATCATGCCGTGGACGCCGGCGTCGATCATTGCATCGAGATGCTTCAGCGTCGCGGGGAGGTCGAGCGATTCATCGTCGCGAAAGTGCGTCACCGCCGCGGGGTAGACGCCGTGCCATTGGACATTCATGAATCGATTCCCCGGAAGCCCAGGGATTGCTATCCCTGGGCGTCGCGCTCCACGCGCCCCTACTCCCACTCAATCGTGCTCGGCGGCTTGGAACTCACGTCGTACACCACGCGGTTCACCCCGCGGACTTCGTTGATGATGCGGGTCGAAATCCGTTGCAGCACCGGGTAGGGCATCGGAAACCAGTCGGCGGTCATGAAGTCGTCGGTGGTCACCGCCCGGACGGCGATGGCGTCCTCATACGTACGGCCGTCCCCCATCACCCCCACCGACTGCACCGGCAACAGCACCGCAAAGGCCTGCTGAATCTCGCGATACAGCCCGTGTTTTCGCAGCTCTTCGAGGACGATCGCATCCGCCTCGCGCAGCTTGACCAGCCGTTCCTCTGACACCGCTCCGAGACACCGCACGGCGAGTCCCGGCCCCGGAAACGGATGCCGCCAGATCAGTTCTTCGGACAGGCCGAGTTCCAGCCCCATCCGGCGGACTTCGTCCTTGAACAAATCGCGGAGCGGCTCGATCAGCTCGAAGCCGAGTTCCGCGGGCAACCCGCCGACGTTGTGATGATGCTTGATCGTCGCCGCCGGGCCGTCCGCGTGGCCGCCGGATTCGATGACGTCCGGATACAGAGTTCCCTGGGCGAGGAACCGCGCGTCGGGGATGGACTCGGCCTCCTTGCGGAAGACCTCGATGAACACCCGGCCGATGATTTTCCGCTTCTGCTGCGGATCGGCGACCCCTTTGAGCTCGTTCAGAAACCGGTCGCTGGCATCGACGACGTGCAGGTCGGTCTTGAAGTGGTTCTGGAACCGTTCGCGGACCTTGTCGGACTCCCCTTTCCGCAGGCAGCCGTTGTCGACGAAGATGCACGACAGTTGCGAACCGATCGCCTTGTACAGAATGGCCGCGACGACGGACGAATCGACGCCGCCGGACAGCCCGCAGATCACGCGCGATTTCCCGACGCGTTGCCGGATGGCCTGCACTTCCCGTTCGATCAGCGAACTGAGTTGCCACGTGCCCCGGCAGCCACAGATCCGCTTGACAAAGTTTTCGAGCAGTTGCGGGCCGAATTCGGTGTGCGTGACTTCGGGATGGAATTGCAGGCCGTACAGCGGCAACGATTCGTGCTTGATCGCGGTGAACCGGCAATCGTTCGTTTCGGCGAGCGTCACGAACCCGTTGCCGACGTGCTGCACCTGGTCGCCGTGACTCATCCAGACGGTGGAGGCGTCGGGGACGCCGTCGAGCAGGGCGTCTCTTTGCACGATCCGGCATTCGGTGCGACCGAACTCGCGCGCCGCCGTCGCCGGCCGGACGAGGCCGCCTCGCGACTGGCACAGAACATTCATCCCGTAGCAGATGCCGAGGATTGGAATGCCGAGCTGGAAGATTTCCGGATCGGGCTGCGGCGAGCGTTCGCCGTACACGCTGGCGGGGCCGCCGGAGAGAATGAGGCCCTTCGGGTTGAGTTCGCGGATGCGGGCTGGGGACAGGTCGTGCCGCACCAGTTGGCAGAACACGTTCCGATCGCGGACGCGGCGGGCGATGAGCTGCGCGGTCTGACCGCCGAAATCGAGGACGAGAATCAGTTCTTCCTGCCGCGGATCGACGACCTTCAGGTCGCCGGCGGACGCCTGCGTGACCGACATTGTCAGGCCTGACATCAAAACGACACCGCCGGCCCGGCCGGCAAGCAAACCGCCAGTGTAGCGACCGCGGCGGCGGAGGTAAAACGTGCGGGTCGCGGGCGTTGTTCCCGTGGTGTGCGTCTCGAATCGGGGTGGATTCTTCCTCCGGCCCCCTCTCCCCCGAAGACGGGGGAGAGGGTCGGGGTGAGGGGGCGAGCGCTCCCTGCCGTGTTCCACACCAACCCGCAGCGCGAGCGGGTGCGAGCGCTTCACCGGGGGGGGCCTTCGCCCTCGCTTACGCTACGGGTGAGTGGTACTTGCGGTCGTTGCCCTGCGAAGCACTCGGCCCCCTCACCCTAACAGCCCGTTGAAGTATTCCACAGGGCGGCTGGGGTTGGCGGTCGAGCGGGCTTGACTCGTCGGCTATGATCGGTCGGTGTTC
>JAWXBB010000545.1:0-13948 GCA_034439795.1 Planctomycetaceae bacterium
CAGGAGCGAAAGAACGATCGCCGCCGATGCCAAGTGTTTCATGTGCATGATGGTCTGCCTTGTCAAGGGTGAGGCCGAGCAGAAGGGAGATGGGAAACGCTTCCGATCTCGGCTCACTTCTCCGATTTGATGCGGGTGACTTTGACGGGGGCCAGATCCGGCAACTCGTTGTCGTCGAGCGTCCGCTCCGTGGACTGCCACGTGAACGTGTCCGCGTTGACGCGCGTCAGAATGTTGGTTTGCACCAGCGTGCCGCCGTCGGGCAGCGTGGCGGCGGCGGCGAGCACCCAGTGATCGCCGTCACGGCTCCAGTCGGCCTCGCCGATGCCGCCGTTGGCTTCAAACGTCCACGAATGAATCGCGCCGGTCGCGGGGTCCACGCCGATGACCTGCTTGCCGCTGAGGGCTCGGTCTCCCTCCTTGATCGCGAACTGCACGTGAATGAATTTCTGGTTGGCGTCCCAGGTGTAGGTGGTCCGAATGTCGGCTCCCCCGCCGCTCGTCGATTTCCACTCGCCGATGAGCCAGCCGAGATCGCCGATCGACACGCCGTCCTCGGGCGATTCGCCGAGGATCGCCAGCCGCCAGCGATCGTCTTCGCGGACCAGCAGCGCGCGGTAACGCGCCCTGGTGGCCGGAGCCGTGGAGCCTTTGCGAATGGTCACCACTCCCTCGTCGATGGCGGAATCTTTGGACAGAAACCGCAACGATTCCGAACGCACCTCGGCGACGACTTCGGGCGTGACGGCGAAGAATTCCCCGAAACCCTGCTCCAGGGCGTCGCGGCCCCGGACGGTCTCACCGCGTACCGTCTGGTGCTCCCCTTCGGAGGTCCAATGGGCTGCCAGTTTTTTGGCATCACGCGCCTCAAAGGCCTTCGCCAGCGAGGCCAGCGTGTCGCGAATCGCCGTGCGATCCTTGGCGTGAGCGTCGGCTCCGGCCGACGGAACCTGCGGCTTGGATCTGGCCTCCTGCGCGGATGCCTCGGATAGCATCGCAACCGACATCAAGGAGAACAGCAGCAGAGGTCGCTTCATCGGATCGGCTCCCCATCGAACGAGACCATCGAGCATCATTGAAGCACGCGATCATTGACGGGCGCGCGGCCCCGCGCTTCACGAACGTCGGCCAGAGACGAAAACTGGAACGAGCGGCTGGAGACGGCCACGGCTTGCAGCCGGAAACTCGCGACCAATCTGACGCACGACGGAACAGCGTGCGGCTCAAATCGATTGGCCAGACGGTGAAAACACAGATCGAGGACGAGAGATGAGCGCGAAGGTGATGGTATCGCTCGGCGGTGACAATTGCCACCGGCGCACAGCACCGCGAATCGTCTTGCGCAGTTTTTCATGTGAACCAGGATAGAAAAGGTTTCAAAAACCCAATCCTGGTTGTTGCCGTTGGAGACGGGACATTGATCGGAGGTCAAGTACGCCGAAGGCGTTCGATCGCACAGCCCAGGGTCGCGAGTCTGCGAGCGCACCCTGGGGAAATGGCGTCCGAGGCGCATCGACCCTGAAAGGGTCGCATCAACGGCGACATCAATCCCTGATTAAACCCTTTCAGGGTTTTGGATTTGTCATCATCGCCACCCAGGGTGCGCTCGCCGACTCGCGACCCTGGGCTTTGAGAGACAACGCCTTCGGCGTAATGACGACGCGGTTTTGAAGCCGCCTCTAAGCGCTCAGGGCCCGCTGATCGTGTCGCGTTTCGATCGCAGACACGCGATGCACCAGGCGGCCATCGCGAGATGCAAAATGACTCCCGGCCATAAGCCGACGCCGCGCAGTCCCGAGCCGACTACCGCCGACACGAGGAGCGCGAGGGCGGCGACGTTGTAGACCAGCATCGCCGCGACCAACCCGGTCGCCGCCCGGCTCGATTCGTCGTGGCGTGCCAGCCAGCACGCGATTCCCAGGGAGAGCAGCGCCGCCCCGGCAACACGCGCGACCACGAAGGCCACGGGCGTCGTCAATCCGGTGCCGAACAACAGCGACACGGGGACGGCGGGCGACACGAGCAACGCCAAGCCGATCCCGACCTCAATCGCAGCCGTGACGCTGAACAGGGCTTTCATCGTCCCGTTGTATCATGATTGGCTGGCTGTTGAAGTCTCGCGCTTTGTGTGCCACAGCCGTGGCACACAAAACATCAATGAGCGGTTAGTCCTCGTCCTTGGATTTCTTGGGCTTCTTGGTCGGCTTCTTCGGCTCGTCCTTTTTGACATCCGGTTTGGGCAGCTCGTTCGGTTCCGGAGCCGGAGCCAATTGGGAGTCCATCGGGACAGTCGTGGGGTGTTGCAGCGCTCGCTGGGCGTCCACGTGTTCGCGGATCAGGGCGCGGTCCGCCGTTCCTTCGCCGCACAGTTCCCGCAGCGAATCCTCGACCTTGGGCTGCGTGTAGTACGACCCGGCGGTCCAAGCCCGGCAGCTCGAATGGCCGACGAAGCCGTAGCTCTGATCGAGGCTGCGGATCGCGTACCCGACTTCGTTCAACTCTTCGTTGACCGCGGTGGCGACCGTGGTCAGCCCGACGGTGGCCCCCAGCACAACAACCGACCCGACGAGCACTGTCTCGGCGGTCAGGATCGCACCGGACTCGTCTCGCCACAATGCCTTCAGCAGTTGCATGTTACACCTCATGATTGGACGGGATTGTCACACCGGCCGCAGTTCCGGACAGGGTCCGGTTGTAACGATTGTGCCGGTTGTAACGATTGTACCGCTCAACAAATGATTGTCAATATAGGTAATTTGAGTGATTCGCGTCGTTGTTGGGTTAGTGGTCGGTTAGCCGCGACCCGGAGGCTCTGCGCAGGGGAGCGTGGTGGGGGAGCGCACGATCCGTGGTGTGCGCTCGACACAGCGCTCCCCTGCGCAGAGCCTCCGGGTCGCGACTAACGGGATGGGCATCGGGAAATCGCCACATCGCCGGGTGGTGGCTTGCCTGCGGGTTCGCGGGCGGGCATTATCACGGACTCTTCGATGCGTCTCCCCTTGAAGTCCGTCCGCAACCCGAAAGGCACCCCGCGATGCAGCGGTCCCCGATCGCCCGGCTGTCGGTGATGATGTTCCTCCAGTTCTTCATCTGGGGCGCCTGGTTTCCTCCCAGCTTCGGCTACTTCGGCGCGAGTGCGCTGGGCTTCACGGAGAAGGTTACGGTGGGAGGATTCGAGATCGAGTGGCAGGACTTGGGGCTGACACTCGCGTTTCCGATCTCCGCAATCATCGCCATGTTTTTCGGCAACCAGTTCGTCGACCGCAACTTCGCCGCCGAGAAGTTCCTGGCGTTCAGCCACTTCGTCGGCGGGCTGGCGATGCTCGGATTTGGCTATCTGTCATGGACCGCGTTTCAGGGCGCGGCACCGAGCGTGCCCAGTTATTGGCTGTTCTTCGGCTGCATGGCGGTGCATTGTCTGTTCTATGTCCCGACGATCTCCGTCACCAACGCCATCGCGTTCGCGAACATTCAGGACGCACAGAAGGACTTCGGCAAGGTGCGGTTGTGGGGCACGATCGGCTGGATCGCGGCCGCCTGGCCCTTCATCTTCATCCTGCTCGACTGGCAGAAGATTCCCGCGATGGATCAAGCGGGGGGCTTCGTGAATTGGCTTGGCACGGCCTTCGGAACCGGACTCAAAGGTCAGGCGCTGAATCAGGGCAAGAGCTGGGCGTTTCTCGCCGCCGGAATTGCTTCGCTGCTGCTGGCCGCGTTCTCGCTCACGTTGCCGCACACGCCGCCCAAGCCGGTCGCACCCGGCGATAAATCGCTGGCGTGGCTGGAGGCGATGAAGTTGCTCAAGCATCCCTTCCTGATCGTGCTGTTCATCGTGACGCTGATCGATGCCACCGTACACGACGGCTTCTTCATTTTCGCGTTCAAGTATCTGGAAGATGTCGGCGTCGAACCGAACTGGGTGCAGGCCGCCATGAGCGTCGGTCAACTGGCGGAAATCGTGACGATGGCGTTCCTGGGCGTCGTGCTCAAGAACTTTGGCTGGCGGGCGACGATGATCGTGGGCATCCTCGGTCATGCAGTGCGGTTCGCAGTGTTCGCATTCTTCCCCGATCCGTATGTCGCCGTGGCGGTGAACGTGCTGCACGGAATCTGCTATGCGTTCTTCTTTGCGACGCTGTACATCCTCGTCGACGAAGTCTTCCCGAAGGACGCCCGCACGAGCGCTCAAGGATTGTTCAACTTCCTGATTCTCGGCCTCGGACCGATCATTTCCCGCTTCCTGTGGCCCGCAATCAGGGAGCAATACACCACCGAAGCAGGGAAGATTCAGTACCATCCGCTGCTGTTGTATCCGTCCGGGGCCGCCCTCGTTGCCGCCGTTCTGTTGCTGCTGTTCTTCCACCCGCCGAAATCGGCCGTGGCGATGGAACCGGTGCCGACGGATGTCGGCGAACCGTAACGGTCATTCGATCAGACGGGTAATTCGCAAAACTCCGAACGACTCCAGCGATTGTCATCGAGTATGCGTCTCGCTTCCGGGCTGGGCATCTTCCTCCAGCCCCCTCGCCCCCGTCTTCGGGGGAGAGGGCCGGGGTGAGGGGGCGAACGCTCCCTGCCGCGTCCCACACCAAACCAAAGCTCGAGCGCCACTCCACCTCGCTTACGCTTGCCGCATCGTCGCTGACGCTTCGGATTGGTCCTGCCGGCGTTCAGGGCCCTGCGAAGCGCTCAGCCCCCTCACCCTAGCCCTCTCCCCCGAAGACGGGGGAGAGGGGACTGGACAGGAGTGTCACCAAGATCGGGATGCACTCTCATCGTCATCGGCCGCGCAGAGCGTGAAATTCGCTCACGTCCCCAGCGCCGCCTGATGCGCGTGGAGGAACCAGCGGTCGAGCAGCACCCGGCGGTTGAACCACCGCGTCTGCATCAGCCAGCCGGCCGCCCGGTGACGCAGCACGTTGGCCAGCGTCGGCGTCCATTTGGGCCGCTTCGCGCCGCGACCGAAGCGGACCTCGAAGCGCTGCTGCAATTCGGTGGCGAGATCGGGCGACGAATCGAGACCGCGCTCGCGGAGGAGCTGGGCCGCCAGCAGGCCGGATTCAATCGCCGGGCGGATGCCCTCGCCGCTTTGGGGATACGCGAGGCCCGCCGCATCGCCGATCAGCAGCACGCCGGGGGGCGTGACGACCGGCGGCGCGTAGCGACGGAGATAGTACGCATGGCCGTGGAACGGCTTGGGGATGTCGATGGTCAACCGGCCGCGATCGCGCAGGAATATGAGAAACTGTTCGAACTGTGCCGACAGATTCCGTTCCCCTTCGCGACCGAGGCCGATGTTGAGGTGCTGGCCCTTCCGCACGATCCAGCCGTAACCGGCGAGATCGGGGCAGAAGTACAACTCGGGCCGTTCGCCGGCGACGGGGCACGCCGCGCGGTCGCGCTCCGGGATCTCGAACTCGACCTCCTGCGCCAGCACAACGGGATCGTCCGCGGTCTCAGAGCGCTGGGCGACCATTCGCGCGACCGGACAGAAATGGCCGCCCGCGCCGATGACCAGGCGGGCTTTGAGTGCATCGTTGACGATCCACGCCTCCCCCTCGGGATGCAGCGTCTTGAGCGGTTCGCCCAATCGCATCTCGGCTCCGCAGCGGGCGAGCAGATAGTGGTCGAACTCGCACCGCCGGATGCCGTAACTGACCGGGCGGCCATAGTCGGTCACCACGCCGGGTCGTCCAATGAGTCCCGTGAGGAATCCCGTGAACGGTTGCAGCACGCGACCGGCGGCGTAGTCGGCGATGTCGAGTTTCAGCTCTTCGATGATGGCGGGCGTGATCCAGCCGGCGCACACCTTGTCGCGCGGAAAGACCGCCTTGTCGAGGACGACGACGCGGAGGCCGCTCTCGCGCAGTCGCCAGGCACACGAAGACCCCGCGGGCCCGCCGCCGACAATCAGCACGTCGCAGGTGTGCATGGGAGTTCTTCCCCCCTCGCCCGGCGCTTCGTCGGGAGAGGGGCCGGGGGTGAGGGTGTCTTTTGTCTTTGTCTCAGTCGCGGGATGAAATCAAAAGGCACCCTCACCCTAACCCTCTCCCACCGAAGCGGCGGGAGAGGGGACAAGGCGAAGCATCATCAAGGCAGATCGGCCAGCCGCAGGTTGCGGAACTGCAGGTTCGTCGTCGGGTCGTGCGCCTGCAAACTGAAATGGCCCGGTTCGAGCCGCAGCCCTTCGCGGGGGTTCTCATTGGCAGGGCGTTCGTCGGTCCAGTCGATGACCTGCACGCCGTCCACCCAGGTGGTGACGTGCGGGCCGTCGGCGACCAGTGTGGCGGCGAGCCATTCGCGGTCCGACGAAATGACCCGGCGGGCGGCGACGCGGCGGAAGATGGCCCCGGTGCCGAAGTCCGCGGGTTGGGTGCGGTCGCCGTTCTTGACGCCGTTCTGAATCTGGAACTCGTAGCCGTGCGAGGGGTTCTGCTCGGTGCCGGGCATTGCGCGGAAGAAGATGCCGCTGTTGAGCGCGTCGCCGTGCGTGATCGCCTCGAATTGCAGGACGAAGTTGCCCGCCGTCCGTTCGGTTTCGAGGAATCCGCGACCGCCGGTGATGCGGATCGTGCCGTCATCGACTTGAAATTCCCCCTTCGATGTCGGCACCACGCGCCAACCGGCGAGCGATTGCCCGTCGAACAGAACGGTCGCGGCGAGCGGCCGGAGAAACACGTTGCGGAACTCGGCTTTGCCGCCGTTCATTTGCAGGCCGATGAACCCGCTGGTCAGCGGCGCGGCCGTGTCGTCGGTGTATTCGGTGACGGGCTGGTCATCGAACTTCACGGCGACTTGGGGGCCGGAGACCGTCACGTGGAACGTGTGCCACTCGCCGTCAGCGGTGATCGCGGTCGTGGGCTGCGCGCGGCCGACGAGGCTCGCCGATTTGTATTGCGGATGCGTGTCGCAGATGTTGAGTTCGTAGCAGTCGGCCGCAGGATTTTTCGGCGTGACCGGCGTCCGCAGGAAGAGCCCGCTGTTGCCCCCGGCGGCGACGCGGAAATCGCAGCGCAATTCGTAATCGGACCAACGGGTGGTGGTGACGAGCAGCCCCTTCTCTTCGCCATCCGCGCTGACGACGCCGTCGCTCACCCGCCAGTGCGTGGGACTGTTGGGTTGCCAGCCGAACAGTGTGTGCCCATCGAACAGGCGAATCCAGCCGGCTGAGAGTTCGTCGCGCGTCAGCCGGTTGTGGCCATCGGGCGACGGGGCCTCCAGCGCGGGTGCGGCTGTGGTGGTGACGGCATCGGTCGCAGGTTCGGTCTGCGCGGGCGGCGGCGACATCGGCTCCATCGGCGCGGGTTCGCCGAGATCGGACACCGGCGCCGGATTCGGCGGTGTGGGAGCTTCGCCCTGGCAACCGAGGAACAGCAACAACGACAACAGGGCAAGGAAAGTTCGCGGCATGAATGTCGTCCGTTGAAAGCACCGCGGGATGGCTATCCCGCGGCTTCCGGTTCTGGATTCTTGTCTTTGCTAACGCCTAATACCTAATGCCTACCACCTACTCACGTCACAAACTGATGTCCCTTGGGATGCACGGTCAGCACCGGGCAGGGGGCTTTGCGGACGACCTTTTCCGCCGTGCTGCCGAGAAGGAGATGCGTCAGGCCGGAGCGGCCGTGCGTGCCGACGACGATGATGTCCACATCCTGTTCGGCGGCGTATTTGACGATCTCGACGTACGGCGCACCGATGCGGATCACGCGCTGCACCGATTTGCCCGCGGCCCACGTCGGATCGGGCACTTTCGCGAGGGCGGCCTCCAGGCTGGTGCGGACCTCTTCGAGGCTGCTCGCCGGAATCACCCAGGGCATGTTGGGATCGGGCGACATCAGACTCACGTCCTGCAGCACCGACAGCACGTGCAGCTCGGCATCGAACTGATCGGCGAGGGCGCACGCATACAACTGGGCCTCCGCCGCGGCGTCGCTCAGGTCGGTCGGGAACAACACCTTCTTGATGGCGATCATGGCTGTGCTCCTCGATACGGAACTCCCCTCGCCCGGCGCTTCGCTGGGAGAGGGGTCGGGGGTGAGGGTGCCTTTCGGCCTTTTGTCTTCGACGACTCGTCTCAAGCAGAGAAAGGCACCCTCACCCTAACCCTCTCCCACCGAAGCGGCGGGAGAGGGGACAAGGCAATGCACTAAATCCGATACGTTACCCATTCCCCGGCTTGCCCGACGTTTGTTCCAGGTTCCATCGCAGGTACGCTTCCAGGAAGGGGTCGAGCTTGCCTTCCAGGAGCGCGTTCGGGTTGCCGGTCTTGAGACCGCTGCGGGCGTCTTTGACGTACGATTCGGGGTGAATCACGTAATGCCGGATCGGTTCGCCGCCGAAGCCGATCTTCGATTTCGCTTCGCGTTTCGAGGCCTTTTCGGCGTCGCGCTTGTCCTGCTCCAACTGGAACAGTTTCGAGGTCATCATCTTCCGGGCCGTAGCCCGGTTCTTGTGCTGGCTCCGTTCGCTTTGACAGCGCACGTACAGACCGGTCGGCAAATGGAACAACTGAATCGCCGAGTCCGTCTTGTTGACGTGCTGTCCCCCGGCACCGCCGGCTCGGCAGGTCTCTTCCCGGATGTCTTTCGCCCAGTCGATGTTGACGTCAAAGTTCTCGTCGAGCTCCGGCGTGACGTCGACGGCGGCGAAGGATGTCTGCCGGCGACCGGCGGAGTCGAACGGGCTGATGCGGATCAGCCGATGCACGCCGGTCTCCCCCTTCAGCAGACCGAACACGTACGGCCCGCGGATGGCGATCGCCGCGTTGCGAACGCCCGCCTCTTCCGCCGGCGAGACGTCGAGTTCTTCGCACTCGAAGCCGCGTTCTTCGGCCCAGCGTTGATACATGCGGATGAGCATCGCGGCCCAGTCGGAGGCGTCGGTCCCCCCTTCGCCGGCCTGCACCTGAATGTAGGCCCCGGAGGCGTCCTCCGGCTGCGAGAGCATGGCCTGCAGCTCGACTTCGCGGAACTGCGACTCCAGGGCGTCGCGCGCCTGGGTCAATTCACGAAGGTTCTCTGCGGAGTCGTCGTCCTCCGCGAACTCCAGCAGCACGCCGAAGTCTTCGGCCCCCTTGACCAATTCCGCCGTCGGCTTGAGTGCCGCGTTGAGCGACTTCAGCTCGTTCATCAGCCCCTGGGCTTTCTCCTGGTTGTCCCAGAAGCCCGAACCGCCCATGAGTTCGTTGATCTCGGCGACCCGTTTCAGCTTGGTCGCGGAGTCAAAGAGAGTCTCGGAGATGGAGGATGCGGCTGATCAGCGAACGGCACTGTTCGCGAAGTTCGTGGTCCATGAGATGGCCATCCAGTCCATGATGTCGAAGCGTTAAAACACAATGTCATGATACCGCAGCGGTCAAGCGGGGAATAGGAACCGCAGTGTCGCTTGGGGATTGAGCAAGCGTTTGCGAGATTGTTCGCGTCGTCTGAATTGATGTCTTTCCTGACCTCGAAGAGGTCGCAGAAAGTAGCCGGGGGTCGGAGTCTTCGGAGCCCCCGGAACATCGCGGAACGGTGACGAGCATCCCGGAGGGATGCCAGAACGCGCCCTTCTGGCATCCCTCCGGGATGCTCACCGCGTTCGCGACGTTTTCCGGGGGTCTCCGCGAAACGCTGCGACCCCCGGCTACTTTCTGCGAACCCTTCGGGTTCAAGCAAAAACATGACTGTTAGCCGAACAACGGCCGCGCCGGACCCAAATGGCCAATCCCTCCGATTTCCCCGCCGCAGTGGAGGTCGGCATTTCGGGCGGATACAACGGTGTTGCGCTCGAGGCGGTCAGTCGGCAGATTCTGGACGGGGCAGCCAATGGACGGACAGTACGATGTGGTGGTGATCGGCACCGGGCCGGGGGGCGAAGGGGCCGCCATGCAGGCGGTCAAGCACGGCAAGACGGTGGCCGTCGTCGAACGCGATCCGCAGATCGGCGGCAGTTGCACGCACCGCGGGACGATTCCCAGCAAGGCGCTGCGGTACGCCATCTTTCAGATCATGGAGACCAATCAGAACCCGCTGTTCCGCGAGCGGGGCATCACGGTCGATTGCCTGCTGCCACAGTTGCAAAGGAAGGCGAAGGCGGTCATTGATCAGCAGGTGCGGCTGCGGACGACGTTTTACGATCGGAACGACATCCCCATCTACCGCGGACAGGCGCGCTTCGCCGACGAGCACACCGTCGAGGTCTGCAAGGACGACGGCGGCCGCGACGTCCTCCGCGGCGAGCACCTCGTGATCTCGACCGGCGCCCGGCCGTACCGACCCGCCGAGGTGGACTTCGACCATCCGCGGGTCTTCGACAGCGACACCATCCTGCACTGCAATCTGGACGTGAAGTCGATTTCGGTGTACGGGGCCGGCGTCATCGGCTGCGAGTACGCGTCGATGTTCCGCAACATCGAAATCAAGGTGAACCTCATCAATCAGCGCGACCGGTTGCTCGACTTCCTCGACGAGGAGATTGTCGACGCGCTGAGTTACCACTTTCGCGAGCGCGGCGTGCTGATCCGGCATCGCGAGACGTTCGACCGCGTCGAGCCGCGCGACGACGGCGTGGTCCTGCATCTCAAGTCGGGCAAGCAGCTCAAGACCGACGTGCTGCTGTGGGCCGCCGGACGGACGGGCAATTCCGACGGCATGAATCTGGAGGCGCTCGGCATTCAGCCCGACAGCCGTGGCAACATCCCGGTCAACGAACACTTCCAGACCGTGGTGCCGCACATCTTCGCCGTGGGAGACGTGATCGGCCCGCCGGCCTTGGCCAGCGCGGCTTACACGCAGGGGCGGTATGCGGCCTGCCTGATTGTCGGCACGCGTGACGGCCGGCCGTGCCTGGACATTCCGACCGGCATCTACACCAGCCCGGAAATCAGTTCGCTGGGCAAAACCGAACGCGAACTGACGGAGGCCAAGATTCCCTACGAAGTGGGGCATTCGCAGTTCCGCAGCCTGGCACGGGCCCAGATCACCGGACGGACGACCGGGATGCTCAAAATCCTGTTCCACCGCGAGACGCTGGAAATCCTGGGCATTCACTGCTTCGGAGCGACGGCGTCGGAGATCATTCACATCGGCCAGGCGATCATGGCGCTCCCCAAGCCGCACAACACGCTGCTGTACTTCATCAATACGACGTTCAACTATCCCACCATGGCTGAGGCGTACCGGGTGGCCGCGCTGAACGGCTACAACCGATTGTTCTGAAGAAATCGGGCTCGCCTGCTGGGTGCCACTGGCGGCAGGCTTTGAGCCGCCAGTGCTCCTCACGTTGCGGCAGCAGAGGCCCACTCGTGACATCGCCACTGGCGGCCGAAACCCGCCGCCAGTGGCACCCTGAGTTGAACGGTTACAGCCGGTTGTTCTGAAGGAACCGGCCGCGCTGTCGACAGCGGTTCGGACGAGGATCGGGCGTTTGCCGGTCACCGGCGACAAATCCGGTCGCGAAAGATCAATCGCAGGCGAAACTGGGTAATCTGCGTTGCTCCGCTTGACGACGGAGAATTTGCGGGGAAGAGTTGTTGCGATTCGGCAACATCTCCCCGTACACTCTGTCCGGGATTGACTCGACGCGCTTCTTCAGGACTCCCCGTTATGCGACAGACTTCGGCCATGTTAGGCGTTGCGGCCAGTGTGATGCTTGCCGCCTGCGCCGTGCTGATTGGCACGCCTACGACTCCGGTTGCCTCCAACCCGGTGGCGACCCATGCCTCCGCCTCGCACGGCAGTTCGGCCCGGGGGCTGCGGCACGGCATTCGGATTTGCGGGACGCCGGAACTGACGGCGGCCGACGTCGATCTGGTCGAGCGGTTCACCGACGCCGAACGCCGGAAACTCGGCAAGCGGGCGGCGGCGGCGCTGTCGGGACCGATTCCGGTGGCGTTCCATTGCGTCTATTTCGACGACGCCTTCTTCTCCCTTGGCTTGTTGACCCAGCTCGAAATCCAGGCCCAGATCGACCTCTTGAACTCCACCTTCGCGGGGACCGGCGTCAGTTTCGTGCTTGCGAGCACCAGCTTCACGAACAACGAGGACTGGTTCTCCCACTTTCCGGGTTCTGTCGACGAACGGAACATGAAGCTCGCTCTCGGGGCCGATCCGAACGAATTCCTCAATATTTACACCACCGATTTGAGCCAGTGGGGCCTGCTCGGTTATGCCACGTTCCCTTGGGATCTGCGGCGCAAGCCGGACCTCGACGGCGTCGTGGTCGGCTTCGACACGCTGCCCGGCGGCAGCGCTGTCCCTTACGACGAAGGGGACACGGCGGTGCACGAGGTCGGTCACTGGTGCGGGCTGTACCACACGTTCCAGGGGAGCTGCAGCAAGCGAAACGACAACGTCTCCGATACCCCCGCCGAATCCGCGGCGTTCTACGGCTGCACCTTCGTGCAACCCGATACTTGTCCGTCGGCAGGACTCGATCCGATCTTCAATTTCATGGACTATACGGACGACGCCTGCATGGATGAGTTCACCCCCGGTCAGGCCGCCCGCATGATCAAAATGCTCACCACGTACCGCAAGGGGCTGTAAGCGCCGCGATCGGCAGACAACACACCGCAACCTCCGAGGAAGCCCAGGGATAGCAATCCCTGGGCTTCTTCATTGGCGACATTTCAGCCGGCAACCCGTCAGACCCGCACGACCAGATTGTCGCGGTGGATGACCTCTTCGTACGGCACGCCGCCCAGCGCCCGCGCGATCTCGTCGCTCCGTTTGCCGGCGACCACTCGAATCGCCGCCGCTTCGTAGTTGGTCAGCCCGCGGGCGATTTCCTCGCCGGCGAGGTCGACGAGCGACACGACCTCCCCCTTCAGAAAGTCTCCCTCGACGGTGCGGATGCCGATCGGCAGCAGCGACCGCCCCTGTTGCACGATCGCCTTGCGGGCCCCGTCATCGAGCACCAGCCGGCCTTTCGGAGGCATGGTGTAGCCGATCCACCGCTTCCAGGCCGGCAACGCCTCCTGCTCGGCGACGAACAGAGTCCCCAGATCTTCGCCGGCGGCGATGCGCGTCAACACGTCGGGTTGCTTGCCGTGCGCGATGATCACGTCGGTTCCGACGGCGGTCGCGGTGCGGACGGCGTCGAGCTTGGTCCGCATCCCCCCGGTGCCGCGGGAGCTTTTGCTCGCGCCGACGAGGTCCAACAGATCATCGTCGTACTTTTCGACGACGGGAATCCGGCGGCTCTGCGGATCGCCGGGGTCGCCGGTCAACAGGCCGTCCACCACGGACAGAATGATCAGCAGATCGGCGGGGAGCAGGTTGGCGACCATCGCCGCCAGGCGGTCGTTGTCGCCGAGCTTGATTTCCTCCGTGCTGACGGTGTCGTTCTCGTTGACGATCGGAATGGCCCGGAACTCGGCGAGCGTGAGCAGCGTGTTGCGGACGTTGAGGTAGCGGTCGCGGTTCTTGAAGTCGTTCGCCGTCAGCAGCAGTTGGGCCGCATGATAGCCGTGCGGCCGGAAGCATTTGTCGTACAGATGAATCAAATGGGCCTGCCCGGTCGCCGCGGCGGCCTGCAGATGCGACAGGTCTTTGGGCCGCTCCTTGAGGCCGAGCAAGCCCATGCCGGCGCCGATCGCTCCGCTGGAGACCAGCACGACCCGGCGTCCGGACTGCCACAGACCGTGCAGTTGCTCGGCGAGCGCGTGGATGCGCTCTTCGTCGAGGCGGTCGTCGTCGGTGGAGAGCACATTGGTGCCCACCTTGACGACGATGGTCCTGGCCTGATCGAGAATCTGTCGCCGACGCTCAACGAATGCGGTGGTCATGTCTGCCCGGATGTTATGCAGGGGAATGTCGCCCGGGCATTGTAGCAGGTGATTTCACCGACCGGCGAGCGGGGGCATTGGGGAAGGGCTGCGGAGAGTGTATCTCGTTTTGGCGTGGCTTCTTCCTTCGGCCCCCTCTCCCCCGTCTTCGGGGGAGAGGGGGCCGAAGGAAGAAGC
>JAWXBB010000546.1:0-9626 GCA_034439795.1 Planctomycetaceae bacterium
GAATCGAACGGCCCGCCGACGGTGACTTCATCCCCCGCGACGCCGAACACGGCTTCCAAATCCTGCGTCTTGTCGGACTGGGCCGACCAGTAAATGAATCCCAGCAGCGTCAACACCGTGGCATGGACGAGCAGCGACACGCCCAAACCGTATCGCAGCGAGATGTCCGACCACAGCCCGGCGATCACCGCCAGCGGACCGGGGGACAGCGCGATCTGATCGCTGAGTTTCCCCACCGGCACCCCGGCGAGCGGATGCGGCTCGGGGCGACGCGGCCGGGATTTGAGCCACGACGGACGGTTGGCGGTTGCCGCCCCCGTCGCCACGGCCTCTCCCGGTGTGATTCCGCTGACGCTCACAACCTGATCCTCACCGCCAACCTCGGGACGGGCCGCCTTGTCACTATACGTCGGCCGGATCGGTTCTTACACCGCAATTCCCCCGCCCGCACCCGGTTTGGCCGACTTTGCCGGTTGGGCCGGACGCCTTCGTAGGGTGCAGTCGAGGCTTTGCGAGGCCCACCCCGTGGGGCCGCAGCGGGTGAGCCTCGCAGAGCCTCGACTGCACCCTACAGGGATGGGACCGGCCGGTGTTGGGGGGCTTCACTGATTGTACCCGGCTGAGCCAATTACCATCTACTTATGGGTTTCGGTCTCAGTATGATGTGAGTGTTATGAGTTGATCGCGACTAGATGGCGATTCTGAAACCTGAGAAAGGCAATTCATGAAGGCTCTGCACATCACGCAAGGCGGGGTCGAAAACGACGACAAGCGATGGCTTGAAAGAGCAGCGAGAAGGAAGTTGACGGCCTCCGAGTGGACCGTTCCGAAAAATGTGTCGATCGGAGACGATGTCGTCATTTACGTCACAACATTCGGCTTCTTCGCGACGGCGCACGTTGCTTCCCTCGCCCAGAAGAGAGAAAACTGGCCCAACCGATATGGTTCGCGGCTGGATTCTATCAGGCTGATTGAACCAGCCATTTCACTCGCAGCGATCCAACGTCACATCCCTGGTTTGATTTGGGCCAACTATCCACGGAGCATCACAACGCCGAGTGATGAGAACGCCGCTCAGATTCGCGCGCTGATTGCAAAGCGGCGCAGGACCGGCATTCCTGATCTTGATGATGCTGCTCTGGACGAAGCAAACATCGATGAACTGCGGAAGATTGCCTTGTTGCGAGCGCGCCCCACGGCGACCGCAAAAGAACGTAAGGTCATCTACCGAGCCAGATCGTTGGCTATCCACAAATACGTCTTGGCCCGAGCCGCTGGCGATTGCGAAGGGTGTCGTGCAGAGGCACCATTTCAAAGGCGGGATGGCACGCCATTTTTAGAGCCTCACCACACAACGCGATTGGCCGATGACGGTCCGGACCACCCTGCCCACGTGATTGCCCTGTGTCCGAATTGCCATCGCCGCGCACATCACGCTGAGGACGCGGCGGCATACAGCAAGGCCCTGATCAAACGGGCAGAGCGGCTGGAACGAGGGAAATAGCGGTACCCTCCGGGTGAGTTCATCCGTCGTCAACTGGCCGGTCGAATGATCCTCCGACGGGCGTGAGCCTGCAGGATGGTCACGAAGTGAAAGGCCGCCAGATGGCGGTCATATTCGGCACGTTCGTCATCAGTGAGGGTGCCATCGTTCGTCTTGTCGGCCAGTTCATCCACGCGGGCCTGCAATTCAGGATCGGCCCTCAATGACACGAGCTTGCGGGCGGCCGTCTCAGTGAGACATTCTGCAACCGGTTCGATCATTCGATCAAGCAGCGTCGGTGTCATGGAAACCAGCAATGAAGGCCGGGCATGAAGCCGCGGGGTTCCCTTCCCCACGATTGCGAGTCTGCAGTCACTCACCGCGGGGGTGCGACCCCGCGGCTTCTGTTTGCCTACCAACTACCCTCAACCAACTACCAACCTCTTCGTCACACGTTCTGCCAGTGATTCCCCTTCGCCGAACTCAGCACCGCGTCGCACACCTTTTGCGTCTCCAGGGCGTCGCGGAACGTCGGGCCGATGGATTCTCCTTTCGCCACGCCTTCCAGGAAGTCGGCGACCTGATGCACGAATGTGTGTTCGTAGCCGATCTGCAGGCCCGGCACCCACCAATGCTTCATGTAGGGGTGGTCGCTGTCGGTGATGTGGATCGACCGCCACGCGCGGAGCGGGCCTTCGTCTTTGTGGTCGAACCATTGCAGGCGGTGCAGGTCGTGGAGATCCCACTTGATGCTGGCGTGTTCGCCGTTGATCTCGAACGTGTAGAGCGCCTTGTGGCCGCGGGCGTAGCGGGTGGACTCGAACAGGCCGAGCGAACCGTTGTCAAACCGACACATGAACGTGCAGGCGTCGTCGATGCCGACCTTTTCGACTTTGCCCGTGAGGGTATGCTTCCGTTCCTTGATGAAGGTTTCCGTCATGGCGTTGACGTTTTTGATGCCGCCGTTCAGCCAGAGCGCGGTGTCGATGCAGTGGGCGAGCAAATCGCCAGTCACTCCCGACCCGGCCGCGGCGACGTCCAGCCGCCAGAGGCCCTCGCCCCCCTGCGGCAGGTCGGCGGAGATCGTCCAGTCCTGCAGGAAGTTCGCGCGGTAATGGAAGATGCGGCCGAGCCGGCCCTCGTCGATGAGCTGCTTGGCGTACGTCACCGCCGGCACGCGGCGGTAGTTGTACCAGACGGTGTTGAGGACTTTGGCCTTCTCAACGGCCTTACACATCTCCTCCCCCTCGGCGACGTTCATCGCGAGCGGCTTCTCGCACAGAATCATCTTGCCGTTCGCAGCGGCGGCGATCGCGATCTCCTTGTGGAGATTGTTGGGCGTGCAGATGTCGACGGCGTCGACGTCCTTCCGCTCGACCAGCTTCCGCCAGTCGGTCTCGACCGACGCATAGCCCCACTGGTCGGCGAACGCCTTCACCTTCTCGGCGTCGCGGGCGCACACGGCCTGCAGCACGGGCGTGTGTTCGGTCGGGAAGAAGTTGGGGACGCGCCGGTACGCATTCGAGTGCGTGCGGCCCATGAATCCGTACCCGATCATGCCGATACGCAGCGGTTTGGCCATTTAGCGGAGTCCTTCAGTGCTTCGGAAGTTGTGCAACCGGCGTGAGACCGGCGTCTCTGGATGGGCGATTCAGCGTCGAATTCCGGCGGGTATCGTAGGCTGGAGGGAAGACCGATTGCAAATCCAGCGGCGGCGGCGGGTGTGGTCGCTAATTGGGTGGGGGACGTTTGTCGAGAGATTGTCTTCTTGGCCCCGGTAGGGGCCGCGGAGTGTAGCCACGGGTGCAGCGCAGCCCGCTTCGGGCGGAGCGCAACCCGTGGGAGGGCGTCCGGGGGGCAGCCCCGTCCCGGAGGGCCGGCGGAAGTTCAGAAACCGACGGGCGCTTCCGTTGCCCCTGCCGGGGCAAAGTCCGCTCATTCAACCTCACCACGGGTTCCGCGTCGGGCGGCCAGGCCGCCGCGCCGCTCCACCCGTGGCTACATGCTGGTCGCCCCTTACGGGGCTGCTCAGACGCCTGACTCCAGCATCTGTAGACCGCCAATTAGCGACCACACCCGGCGACGGCGGCGGCAGGACGCGGCTGGACGCTGCCCGTGTGGCGTTGGTTATACTGACGGGGACCGAGTTGCTGTTTCAGCGGTGTCCACGTTTCCCGATTGAGCTGTCGAGGTTTCCATGCTCCGTTGCCCGCCCTACAGCGTTTCCCTCCTGGCCGTGATGCTGGCGAGCTTCATCGGATCGGGTTGCGCGAAGCCGGCGGCCGACGCGACGGTCGCGACCACTGAAACGGTGACGGAATCGGCGGCCCAATCGGAGCCGACCGCCATCACGGACACTCCCGTCGCCGAGTCGAAGCGGAAACGGGCACCGGTGCAACTCGGCGGGGCGACGACCGCCGTCGACAACGCCGCGACGAACGAGCAGCAGGCGGAATCGGTGCTATCCGCGATGCAGCCGTTGCAGGTGTTGCTGGGCAAATGGAACGGCACGTCGCGGAAGGCACAGCTTGACCAGCCGGAATGGGTCTGGGATTTTCAGTCGGATCGCAATCAGCCGGCGCTGCTCATCAAGTCCGACAAGGGAACCTACATCCGCGAAGGCCGGTTGACCTATCTGCCGGCGACGCAGCAGTACCGGTTCCAGTTCAAGTCGCCCGAAGGGACCGAACGGTCGCTTGTCGGCACGTTTATCGAGCCGGTGCAGGACGTGCCGGGTGACGACAAAAAACTGCAACGGACCTACAAGCTGCAACTCGCGGAGGTCCAGCCGGGGGACGCCGGCGAGCAGTGGCAGGTCGGTATCCAGCAACTGGAGAACAGCCGCTATCTGATCGAGCTCGACCGCCGCCGCGGCACGGGGCCGTATCAGCGGGTCGACACGATTCACACCCAGCGGGAGGGGACGTCGTTCGCCCTCAGCGACACCGACTACGGCGACAAGACGTGCATCATCTCGCAGGGGTTGGGCACCATCGCGGTCAGCTTCCAGGGGCAAAGCTACTACGTCTGCTGCACCGGCTGCAAAGCCGCCTTCGAGGAAGACCCCGCCCGCTGGATCGCCAAGTGGGAAGCGAAGAAGAAGACGATGGAATAGTTGGTAGGTGATAGGGGGTCGTTGGTAGAAGCTGTTTCAAAACCTCATGCTTTTTACGCCGAAGGCGTTGTACCTCACAGCCCAGGGTCGCGAGTCTGCGAGCGCACCCTGGGTGGCAATCAATGAGGAATCCATACCCTGAAAGGGTTTCATCACGCTTTGACTCCGCCGGTGATGCGACCCTTTCAGGGTCGATTCGCTTCGGACGCCTGTCCCCCAGGGTGCGCTCGCAGACTCGCGACCCTGGGCTGTGTGATCGAACGCCTTCGGCGTACTTGACCTTCGACCAATGATCCGCCGCCAACAGCAACAAACCGAAAAGGGTTTTGAAACCGCTTCTAGGCAGAAGAAGACCCGGTGGGCATCTTGCTTCTTTTCTGCCTGTCACCGACCACCGACCACCTTTTCCATGCGGTGGCATTTTCTCCAATTCAGCGATTACACTTCACCAAGCCTTGATCCCCCGCTGTTGCCTGTCTGCCGGAGCGATACGGATGGCGATGCGCACATCCCGTCTGTGGGAACGTCAACTGGTCCGACGGATCTGGGAAGCCGTCGGACGGCCGTCGATTCAGATTGAGCTGTGGGACGGCGACGTGTGCGGCGCCGACCGGGCCGTCGGCCGGATCATCATCCGCGAGCCGAAGACGCTCCGCCGGTTGCTGTGGAACCCGTCGCTGGCGTTCGGGGAGGGCTTTGCCACCGGACGCATTGAAATCGCCGGTCCTCTGATCGAAGTGTTGACGGCTTTGTTCCGCGGACAGTGGGAAACCACCAAGGGAGGCCCCGGACAGAAAACCTGGACCGGCCGGCTCTTCCGCCGCCGCGGGCATTCGCTCACCGAATCGCAGTCGAGCGTGCATCACCATTACGACCTGGGAAACGATTTCTACAAGCTGTGGCTCGACGAGCAGCTCGTCTACACCTGTGCCTATTACCAGCAGCCCGAGTTGTCGCTCGCGCATGCGCAGGTCGCCAAGTTCGATCACATCTGCCGCAAGCTGCGGCTGAAGCCGGGCGACCGCGTCGTCGAAGCCGGTTGCGGCTGGGGCGCCTTCGCGTTGCACATGGCCCGCAACTACGGCGTGAAAGTGCGGGCCTACAACATCTCCCGCGAACAACTCGCCTATGCCCGCGAGCGCGCCCGCCGCGAACAACTCGACGCGCAGGTCGAGTTCGTCGAGGCCGACTACCGCCAGATCGACGGCGAATACGACGTGTTCGTCTCCGTCGGCATGTTGGAGCACGTCGGCGTCGAGCAGTACCCGGCGCTGGGGTCCGTCATCAACCGCGTCCTCACCGAGCACGGTCGCGGCCTGATCCACACCATCGGCCGCAACGTCGCCCGCCCCTTGGACGACTGGACCGACCGGTATATCTTCCCCGGCGCCGAACCGCCCAGCCTCAAACAGATGATGGACGTCTTCGAGCCGCACGGGATGTCGGTGCTCGACGTCGAGAACCTGCGGCTGCACTACGCGGAAACCTGCCGGGTCTGGCTGAACCGCTTCGACGACCATGCGGCCAAGGTCGCCGAGATGTTCGACGAGCAGTTCGTCCGGATGTGGCGGTTCTATCTGGCGGCATCTTCTGCGACGTTTCTCTCGGGCTTCCTGCAACTGTTCCAGGTGCAGTTCGCCCGGGCCGTTGACAACACCATCCCGTGGACGCGCGACGACGTGTACCGCCAGGCGCAACGCCGTTCGGTGCACGATAGTTTGTCCGCATTGGCGCACAATTGAAGACGCCCAGGGATGGCCATCCCTGGGCGTCTTCGATTGCCAGAAGCGGTTTCTGAACCCAGTCTTGGTTGTTCCCGTTGGAGGCGGGACATTGATCGGATGTCCTGTACGCCGAAGGCGTTCGATCACACAGCCCAGGGTCGCGAGTCTGCGAGCGCACCCTGGGAAAATGGCGTCCAAGTCGCATCGACCCTGAAAGGGTCGCATCATCGGCAGCCTCAAACCGTGATGAAACCCTTTCAGGGTATGGAATTCATCATCGTTGT
Organism: Planctomycetaceae bacterium; assembly: GCA_034439795.1. GTDB lineage: Bacteria > Planctomycetota > Planctomycetia > Planctomycetales > Planctomycetaceae > DSVQ01. The sequence goes on from JAWXBB010000546.1 coordinate 6,607, forward strand.
CACTCAGGGTGCGCTCGCAGACTCGCGACCCTGGGCTTTAAGAGACAACGCCTTCGGCGTAAAGACGATGTGGTTTTGAAACTGCCTCTAATACACCAACCCCGCGGTGCTCCCCACGGCGACCGGCGCGCCCTCCAGCACTTCGCGAATCACCGCCGCCGCTTGCAACACATCGTCGCGGGTCAGGTCCAGATGCGTCACCGCGCGAAGCCGTTGCGGGCCGGTCGCGTTGAGGTTCACCTTCCGCGATTTCAGTTTGGCCGACAGGTTGACCGCGGGGCCGCACTTCGGGTCGAGCTCGAAGAACACGAGATTCGACGTCACCGTGTCGGGATCGAGGACCACGCCGTCGATCTCCGCGATCGCCTCGGCGAACACCCTGGCGTTGTCGTGGTCCTCGACCATCCGGTCGATGTGATGCTCGAGCGCGTACAGCGCCGCGGCGGCCATCATGCCGGCCTGCCGGAGCGCGCCGCCGAACAGCTTCCGCGCGCGGCGGGCTTTGCGGACGGTCTCCGCGTCGCCGACGAGGATCGACCCCATCGGACAGCCGAGCCCCTTCGAGAAGCAGACGGAAATCGAATCCGCGTGCTGACAGAAATCGCGGGCCGAATATCCGCCGGCGATGCAGGCGTTGAACAGCCGGGCGCCGTCGAGATGCACCTTCAGCCCGTGCTCGTGCGACCACGCGGCGAGGCGGGCCATCTGATCGAGCGGGTACACCTGCCCGCCGCCGTGGTTGGTGGTGTTCTCCAGGCAGACCAGCCGCGTGACGCAGTAGTGCTGGTTGTCGGGCCGGATCTTGCCGACGAGGTCGGCGACGTCGAGCATCCCGCCGCGGCCTTTGAGGGTCCGGACGGTGACGCCGCTCAGGACCGCCGCGCCGCCGGCCTCCCAGTTGGCGATGTGGCCCGACTCCTCGATGAGAATCTCGTCCCCCGACTGGCAGTGCGCCCGCACGCCCATCTGGTTCGACTGCGTCCCCGAGCACGCATACACCGCGGCTTCGTGACCGAGCAGCTCGCACATCCGGGCTTCCAGCCGGTTGACCGTCGGGTCTTCGCCCGACATGTCGTCGCCGACGTCCGCCTCGGCGATGGCCCGCCGCATCCCCGGCGTCGGCCGCGTGACGGTGTCGCTCCGCAGATCAATCACGCCGTATTTCATGGCGGGTCGCTTTCCCGAACCGGTTGAGTGGGCAATCCCAGCGCGTTGCTCTAAACTCTAACACCGGTGTGGTTCCGTCCACAATCTCGCTGACATCACTGTAATCTCGGTCGGGAGGGTCTGCAATGAACGTGATTCTGCTGCGGCTGATGCTGTTCGCGATGATCATTGTGGCGCCCGTTGCGATTGCCGCGTGGGTCGGTTCGCGCGTCCGTTCGCCGCTTGTGGCGTTCGTGATCGCGTGGATGTTGACCCCGGTGCTGACCGGCTTGAACGTCGTCCTGATGATCCCTGCCATCCGCTTAGCCAGTCCCCCGAACAACGATGGGACCGGAGTGATCATGCTGCCGTTTCTGGGACTGGTGACCGGCCTGTTCGCCGGAATCGCGGCGGCGGTGCTCTCCAGCCGCCGCAAAATCACGTCCTCATCCACAGACGCCACGATCGGGAAAGAGTTCTAAGATCACTTTCTCGACCACGCTTGCGGTTTCGCGTTCCCCTCTGACTGACAATGTCATGACCATCGATCTCCGCATCCCCACGCTCGACTGCTCCCGCGACGACCCGATGGCGTTGCTCGCCGACCTGCGCTGCAAGCTCAGCATGCAGGGGGACATGGTCTCCGACGCCGGCCGCCAGAGGACGATGGATCTGTTTGGCGAACCCTTGTCGCCGCGAAAAGTGGTGCAGCGGATCTGCAGCGACGTCCGGTCCCAGGGACTGCGGGCCGTTCTCGACTACACCCGCCAGATCGACCGCAAGGCCGTGACGCGCGAAACGATGCGCGTCACCCCCGATGAGCTGGCCGCCGCGCATGCGCAGGTCGAACCAAAGTTTCTGGCGACGATCCGCCGCATCCGCGAGAACATTGCCGAGTTCCAGAACAAGATTCTCTCTGAAGATGTCCGGCTGGTGCGGCAGGATGGGCTGTCGCGGGTCGAGCTGCGGCAGCGGTATCTGCCGCTGAAGCGGGTCGGGATCTGCGTCCCCGGCGGCGCGGCGGCGTATCCGTCGACCGTGCTGATGACCGCCGTCCCCGCCAAAGTCGCCGGCGTGAAGGAGATCGCGGTCGTCGTCCCACCCACCGAATTCGGCGGCTACAACCCGCATCTATTGGCGACGTGTGCCGAAGTCGGCGTCACCGAGGTCTACCGCATCGGCGGCGCGCAGGGGGTTGCGGCGCTGGCCTACGGCGTGGACGGCATCCCGCGCGTCGACAAAATCGTCGGCCCCGGCAACTTGTTCGTCGCGCTCGCCAAGCAGCACGTCTTCGGCGAAGTGGACATCGACAGCATCGCCGGCCCGAGCGAAGTCGTGGTCCTCGCCGACGACTCCGCGACGCCCGAGTTCGTCGCCAGCGACCTCATCTCGCAGGCGGAACACAGTCCCGGCTCGGGCGTGCTCATCACCTGGCATGAGCCGCTCATTGAGGCGGTGAAACAGGCGATCACGACGCAATTGGAGAAGCTGCCGCGCGGCGATTTAGCGCTGTCGAGTCTCAATGACTACGGGGCGCTCATTCTCGCGCGGGACGCCGCTCAGGCCGCGGAGTTGACGGATCTCCTGGCCCCCGAGCATCTGCACATTTCGACGCGCGACCCGGAGGCGATGCTGGACCGCATCCAGAACGCCGGGGCGGTGTTTCTGGGCCATTACACGCCGGTCGCCGTCGGCGATTATTTCGCCGGTCCGTCGCACGTGCTGCCGACGGGTGGCACGGCCCGGTTCGCGAACGGCCTGTGCGCCAACGATTTTCTGAAACGCAGCAGCGTGATCTGGTTCAACCGCGACGCTTTGGACGACGCCGCCGACGCCATCCGCCCCCTCGCCCCCACGGACGGGTTGACGGCGCA
>JAWXBB010000547.1:0-8077 GCA_034439795.1 Planctomycetaceae bacterium
AACGCCGCCGAGTCTTCCGTGCCCGGGCCGTCGAACACCTCGCTGTAGAGCCGTTCCAACGTCGCGAGATCGATAAGAAAATCGGCCCAGTCGGGCGCGTCCGTTTCGCACGGCGGTCGCGTCTCGGCCAGATGCTGCGGGAACCGGCCGCCCAACTGCGCGAGCGTGTAACTCGTCGACGGATGCCGGTTCAGATACCCCAATGCGAACTCGGCGAACACCTCTTCGCCGACGGCGAACGCCACCGCCGGGTACTCGCCGGTCAGCACTTCCAGCAACCGGGCGAAATAGGCGTTGGCGTAAATCTGCAACCGGTCCCGACTCGACAATGATCGCGACGGCAGAATCACGTCGTCAACGCGCTCAGACCCATCGCCGTCCGGCTGCTGGATCACGGCCTGCATCCAGCGTTGAATCTGAGCGAGCGATTCGGCCGCCATCATTCCACCTCGGCCGCAACGCACAGCGCCGGATGCGGCACGGTCGGTGTGCTTGTAGGGTGGGCCGAGTCTTCGAGTCCCACCAAGGCTGTCACCACCGACGTGGTGGGACTCGAAGACTCGGCCCACCCTACACAGCCGAACATCGCCCGGGCCTTCGCGATCTCCGCTTCCAGCACGGCGAACTCGGGAATGCGGGCGTCCCATTCCAGCAGCGTCGCCGCGCGGGGAGATCGCGTGCGGGCCAGCCGGTACAGCTCCCACACGGGGTCGATCACCGGGCCGTCGTGCGTGTCGATCAGGTGCGTGCCGCAGTTCGTGTGTCCGGCGAGATGAAACTGCACGACGCGGTCGGCGGGAATGTGTTCGATGTACTCGACCGGGTCGAAATCGTGATTGACGGCGGAGACGTAGACGTTGTTCACATCGAGCAGCAGCCCGCAGCCCGTCGCGTCGGTCAGCCGCGACAGGAACTCCCACTCGGACAGCGTCGACATGGCGAACGTCACGTAGCTGCTCGGGTTCTCCAGCACCAGCGGCCGTTCCAACACGTCCTGCACGATTCGCACGCGGTCGGCGACGTGAGCCAGCGACTCCTCCGTCAGCGGCAACGGCAACAGGTCGTGCGTGTTCAGCCCCGCGACGCCGGTCCAGCACAAATGGTCCGACACCCACGCCGCCTGGGTGTCATCCGCGAGCCGTTTCAACTTCCGCAGATAGTCGTGATTCAGCGGATCGGTGCTGCCGATCGACAGCGACACGCCGTGCATGACGATGGGGTAGCGTTCGGCGATCCTGTCGAGCACCGACCGCGGCCGGCCGTGCGAGTCCATGAAGTTCTCGGAGATGATCTCGAACCAGTCGACGCGCGCAGGCTGTTGCAGCAGATGCGCGAAATGGACGGTCCGCAGGCCGACGCCGAAGCCGAGCGCGGGGAAGTAATGCGGCTGCAAGGACATTGCCGACGGCCTTTCGTGAGACAAGGCATTGTAGCCGGTCGGCACAGCGAGTGGGCGGGGCGTGGACGACGCCCAAATCGTATGGCAGAATCGGATCGGGGTGCCATGCTTGCAGCTTTGGGCAAGCATGTCTTCAGATCAAAGGCACATGCTTGCCCAGAGCTGCAAGCATGGCACCCAGAGAAATCATCGCACCACAGACATTCGTAGCTCGTCGGATTTAACGGCCCAGAGGCGACGTTTCATGCTGGCATTCGTGAAGAACTACATCGAGCGGCATCAGCATCCGGCGAGCCAGGTGCTGCATCTTGTCGGCGTGCCGTTGACGTTCATTGTGTCCACCCTCTGGCTGTGTCAGGGGTACGGCTGGTGGGCGCTCGGGGCGTTCGCGGGGGGATATGTGTTGCAGTTTGCCGGTCATGCCATTGAGGGCAATGATGCCGGTGAGGTGGTTCTGGTAAAGAAGGCCTTGGGCCTCCCTTATGTGGACATCGTCCCCAGGGTGAAGCGATGAAGTCCTGCCGAAACTGACGCCGATACCCCGGATAGGGGTTGTACCGACCGTATCGAACCGGCCGATTCTGCCGACTCTGTCAGGAGTGCCGCAGAATCGGTGTGGAACGGCGGCAGGACGATTCAGTGATCTTCGTAGGGTGACGTCGAGGCTTCGAGGCTCACCACGCGTTGGGGCCGATCGGGGTGAGCCTCGCGGACTCGACGTCACCCTACGATAGACCATACTGAATCAGGCGGGGGAGCAGCAGGGATGCGCTGGAGCAAGTCGATCCGGTGGCTGAATGCGATTCTGCTCAGCGGAGCGGTCGCGGGCTGCCACACTCCGAAAACGCTGCACTATTTCGGCGACGCCGACCTGGGCTATTACAAAGACCGGGCGACGGCGGTCGAGTATGCCGCCGTCGATCAGGAGACGCCGGCGGAAGTCGTCTACAGCCACAAGCCGCGGACGGTCAAGGACCGCGAGCAGGACGAAGTCTGGGATCTGACGCTGGAAGAGGCGATGCACACGGCGATCGCCAACAACAAGATGATCCGGCAGCGAAGCAGCCAGGGACAACTCCTCGCCAACCCCACCAACTTCCCGTCCGTCTACGATCCGGCGCTCAGGGCGTCGGGCTTCCTGTTCGGCAACCGCGGCGTGGAAGGGGCCCTGTCGGACTTCGACGCCCAGTTCAGCACGTCGATGATGTGGGGCCGCAACGAGCAGGTCTCGAACTCGCTGTTCACGAGCGGCACGCTGCCGCCGGGCTTTGAGAGCGTCACCGAGACGGCGCAGTTTCAGTCGCAGTTGTCGAAGACGATCGCCACCGGCGGCAACTTGGCGCTCAGCCATAACTGGAACTATCTGGGTTCCAACTCGCCGGGACTGCTGTTTCCGTCGTCGTACAACGGCTTGGTAAACCTGGGCTATACGCAGCCGTTGTGGGCCGGGGCGGGCGTGGAGTTCAACCGCATCGCCGGTCCGTCGCGCGGCGGCGGCTTCGGCGCGATCACCGGCGTCAACCAGGGCGTGACGATCGCCCGGATCAACGAAGACATCTCGATCGCCGACTTCGAGTCCGCCGTGATCGCGATGACCAAGGACGTGGAAGATCTGTATTGGGAACTCTATCTCTCATACCGTCAGTTCGACGCCGAGAACGCCAACCGCGACAGCGCGCTGCGGTCGTGGCGGGAAGTGAAAGCCAAGATGGAGGTCGGTGCCGCCGGCGGCAATGCCGCCGCGGAAGCCCAGGCGCGGGAGAATTACTTCGACACGCGGGCCCGGGTGGAGGTCGCGTTGGGGGCGATCTTCCGGACGGAGAATCAATTCCGCCGGATGCTGGGGCTGCCGGTGAACGACGGCCGCATCATCCGGCCGGCCGACGATCCGCTGCGCGCCGAGTATCACCTGAACTGGGAGATGGCGCTCTCGGAGTCGTTGACGCGCCGCGTCGAACTCCGCCGCCAGAAGTGGCAGGTCAAGAGCCTCGAACTGCAGCGCGTCGCCGCCGAAAACGCCTGCAATCCGCAGTTGAACTTCGTCTCGAACTACAACGTCAACGGGTTCGGCAACGACCTGCTGCAATACGACTCGGACGACGGCATCACCGCGGAAGGGTACGACAGCGCGTACTCCACATTGACCCGAGGCGATCAGACTGGTTGGGGATTGGGCCTGCAGTTCGCCATGCCCATCGGTCTGCGGACCGCCCGGGCGCAGTTGCACAACACCGAACTGCAACTGGTCAAATCGCGCACCGCGCTGGCGGCCCAGGAACTGGACATCAGCCACGACCTCGCCGAGTCGATTCAGAACCTCGATCAGGCCTACATGACGGCGAAGACCAACTTCGACCGCCGCGTGGCTTCCGAGCGCCGCGTGCAGGCGACCGAGGCGGAGTACGAAGCCGGCGTCCGCGACGCCACGCTCGACCTCGTGCTGCGGGCGCAGGCCAGCAAAGCCGCTGCGGAGATCGCCTACTTCACCAGCCTGGTGAACTACAACAAGGCCATCGTCGAGCTGAACCGTCAACGGGGCACGCTGCTCGACGTCAACGGCATCTCGCTCGCGGAAGGCGCCTGGATGCCCGAGGCGAACGAAGAGGCATTGCGTCGCGCCTGGGCCCGCAGCTTCGGCAAGCCGAACGAGAAGCTGGAGACGCTGCCCGCCGAGTTCTCGTCGCCGGTGCCGTATCCCAAGACCGACCTGTTCCCCGGCGTGCCGATCAATGCGACGACCCCGATCCCGGACGGTGCGATGCCCCCCGCCGCGCCAGCAGCCGAGCCGTACGAAGCTCCGGTGTCCAACACCGGCAGCGCATTGCTGGGCACCACCGCCGAGCCGCCGGTCCTCTCGGCGAACCCGTCGTCCGCGTCACCGCTGCGCTGAGCGCTATGACGGATGTGGTTAGCCGCGACCCGGAGGCTTTGCGGAGGGGAGCGCGGGGTGGAGCCAACAACCCGTGTTGCGCGCTCCACCCCGCGCTCCCCTCCGAGGACTCCGGGTCGCGGCTAACGTCCTCCCGTCGACGCGGAAAATGCACCGCCGCCGCGCTGATGACGCCGGTCTCCCGCGTCTGGTACACTTGATTGGCACGCGACACCTGCGAGAATTCCTCGGGGTGTCTTCTCCTCGGCCAACTTCTGCACGGCTTTCGAGACCGCTATGTCTAATGACGAGACTCCGTCCGGTGGCGGCAATGCCAGGGCGCGCGAAATCGCGTCCCGCTGTTGGAAAGTGGGGACCGAAGCCATGTCCAAAGAGAACTGGGACTACGCCGTCCAGATGTTCGGACAATGCTGCACCGTCGTGCCCGACAATCTGGTCTATCGGCAGACGCTCCGCAATTGCGAGTTCCGCAAGTACAAAAACAACAAGTCCGGCGCGTCAATGGCCGGCATGCGGCTGATGGGCATCCGCAGCAAAGTCAAGAAGGCCCGCAACGCCAAGAACTGGAAGGAACTGCTGGAGGCCGCCGAGGAAGGCCTGGCGGTCAACCCCTGGGACGCCCAGCTCAACGCCGACCTTGGCGAAGGGGCGCGGAGCCTCGGCTACGACGAGATCGCCGTGTTCGGCTACCGGCTGGCCGTCGACGCCGAAGGAAAGAACAAGGAGTATCTGGAGGGACTCGCCAACGCGCTCCAGACCAAGGGGGATTTCGACGGCGCCCGCAAATGCTGGGAGACGATGTACAAGCTCGACCCGCTCGACGGCCGGGCGCGGTCCATGATGACGGCCATGGATTCCGAGAAGATCATCGACCGCAGCGGCCTCGACACCGCGAAGTCCGGCAAGGAAGTTGCCCAGGGGTACGAGAAATCGGTCCGGGGGAACGTCAACACCGGAGCCGACAACGTCAGCCCCGGCGATTCCCCGGAAATCGATCTCAAGCAGGCCATCCGCAAAGATCCGTCGAACCCGGCGAACTACCAGAAGCTCGGCGACCTGCTCCGCCGCGAAGACCGGTTGCCGGAAGCGATGGCGATGTTCCTGAAAGCGCACGAGATCAGCGGTGACACGGTCGTCCGCGAGCAGGCCGAAGACGTGCAATTGTCGATGATCCGCAAGAACCGCGATCTGGCCCGGGAAGTCTCCAAGAAGAATCCCGACGACGCACAAGCCAAGGAGCAGGCGGACGCTCTCGAAGTCGAGTTGCGCAAACAGGAGATCGAAACCTACAGTCGCTGGTCCGAACGCCGGCCCTCGGACCTGAAACTGAAATACGAACTCGCCGAACGCTACATGCGCGACGGCAAGTTCCCGCTGGCGACCAAGCTGCTGCAACAGGCGTCGAGCGACCCCCGACTGGAAGGCCCGGTGGCGTTCAATCTCGCCAAGTGCTTCCTGCAGCAAAAGCAGAACTCGCTGGCGTTGCGGCAATTCGAGAAGGCCGTCGTCAAATTCAATGCCAACGAGAGTCCCAAGCAGTTCGTCGATTGCCACTATTTCCTCGGGCGGCTGTATCAGGAAGCCAAAGATCTGGAAAAAGCCGAGGCACACTTCGCCGAGGTCATCCAGGTCGATTACGAGTTTCGCGACGCGCGGCAACGGCTGGAGAAAATCCAGGAGGAACGCGGCGGCGCGAATACGATGGGCGATCTGAGCGACATGTGAATTGTTTTCTGCTGTCCGGGCGCTCCGTGACCGGGAGATTTTCCCCGCCGCTCGCGGCTTAGCCGCAAGCGGCGGTGGGAACGACGGTTACAAAAAACCCGCGACGCGAATCCCGGCTCGCTGGAACTCCCGCGAGAAACCGCCTATACTCCTCGATTCCGCGGAAGTGCGGGTGTGTTTCGTTTTCGTCCCTGACAGTGAACTCCGTTCCATGCCGAATACCGAGAGCGCGAAACGCGGCCACCGCAAGTCCGAACGCCGTCGGATCATCAACAAGTCGCAGCGGTCGACGCTGAAGACGACGATCAAGAAGGTCCGCGTCTCCGCCGGGGCGAGCGACGCCGAGTCGGCCAAAACCGCGCTCGGCACGGCGATCAAGAAGCTCGACCAGGGCGCCGGCAAGCACCTGATCCACAAGAACAAGGCCTCGCGCCTCAAAAGCCGGCTGACGAAGCTGGTCAACAAGCTGTCGGCTCCGAAGACGGCGTAGTCGCTCGTCGTCAGTCCAACCCCAGCCGTTGCCGGATGCCTTCCCACGGCTGGATGTAGGTCAAAAACGGCAGCCCGTCGACCGTCGGCTCGCACAGCCGCGTGACACCGTCCACCGCCGGACCGCGCGTGACCAGTTCCCCCAGCCGGGCCTCTTCGCCGTCGCGATTCCAATCCTGCAGCGCTGGCAGGCAACCCCGACCGTGGGCGATCCCCGCTGCGAGCGCCATCGCCCCCCAGTTGCTCACGCCGGCGAGGATCGTCCAATCGGTCGCCACCCGGCACGGAACCAGCGGGGCGGCCGGTCCCGATAACCGATCCCGCAACTCCTGCCACGATACGGCCCCCAACCCGAGTTCGTTACCTCCGTCGCCGATGCCAATCGTCCGCACGCCGGGGCGTTCGGCGGCGACCCGCTCCAGCACGCGATGCAACGGCGCGGTCCAGCCGTCGATGATTTCCCCGCGCATGTTGTGGCAACGGTTCCAATGCGCCGGCGGAACCTGCGATTGGAAGACCGTGGCTGGTGATGATTGGTTCCGAATCGTCCCCCAACTTGCCGGGCTGTGACTTGGCCCAACCCGTTCGACACTGATCACGTGCGACAGCGAGGAATCGCTGAGCAGAGCTGTGACCCAGCGCTCCGCGTCGTCAATTTCCTGCGGGCAACACACCACGACATCGCTCGGCAGGCCGTACAACTCGGCGGCGACCGTCACGGCGGAGCGGCAGGGTTCGTCCGTCAGCAGGCGGACCGCGAAACCGCAAGCGTGCAACGTGGCGGCTAACAGCGCGGCGCCGGGGGGGCCGTCCGTTTCGGCGGCGGGCTGTGCGCCGCCGGGGATATAAAAACCAGTGAGAATCCAGGCGGTTTGACCGAACCGGACGCAATGATCGATGGCGGCCGACAGATGTCCGGCGCACAACGGTCCCCGTTCGGCGTCACTGCCGATCAGTCCGCGTCGGGCGGGATCGCGGCGGATCAACCGATCCAGATCGGTCGCCAGTGAGGCCGTGGCGGTGTCCATGCGGACGGTGGTCCTGCAAATGATCGAGAGTCTCGGAAGTGAGATTCTGCCATGCCGCCCCGCGGCCGGAAAGTCGCCGGAACTCCCGCCGCGACTCGTTCCCAGGCTCTGCCTGGGAACGTCGATTTCCGACGCTCTGCGTCGCGGCTGAGATTGACGCCCGAGATGAAGACGATGGCCGCGAGGCAGAGCCTCGCTGTCGTCCGTTCCCAAGCGGAGCTTGGGAACGAGTTGAACCCGTTTTTCCGACAGTTCCGCATTCTTGGTTCTGAGAAAACCACCCCTGAAAATTGGCGGCGAGTTGTCAGACGAGGGCGGACTCGCCAGAATCTCGCGGTGATCGGGCCGGGCTGCGCGGCCGACGGGTTCTCACGGACTCAGGTCGGCGAATGGCCCGGCGACTCCTGTCAGTGACCTCCCGGCAGACCTCGCCCGGTGCGACATCGTCTGCGGACAGGTCGAACGACTCCTTTGTCGGCCGCTACCGCGATGGAAGAAAAGAAGCTATCGACCGCGGACATCATGGCCAAGATCCGGGCCCAGAAG
>JAWXBB010000548.1:0-3662 GCA_034439795.1 Planctomycetaceae bacterium
ATCCCAAGGTGTTCGAGGACTTCCAGGGGCATCTGCAAAGGTATTCCGACACCAGCGGCCTGCCGACTCCGGTGTTCTTTTCCGGTCAGCAGCCGGGCGAGGAGATTTCGGTCGACATCGAGCCGGGCAAGCGGCTGATCGTGAAGTTCCTGACGGTCGGCGATCCGCACCCGGACGGCAAGCGGACGGTGTTCTTCGAGCTGAACGGCCAGCCGCGCGACGTCACCATCGTCGACAAGTCGCTGGAGCCGGATGCGCCGACGAACAGGAAGGCCGATTCGGCGAACCCGAATCACATCGGGGCCAGCATGCCCGGCATGGTGGTCAGCGTGGCGGTGCAAGCCGGGGCCGCGGTCGCCAGGGGGCAGAAGCTCCTGAGCCTCGAAGCGATGAAGATGGAAACCAACCTGTTCGCCGAACGGGACGGCCGGATCGGCGAAGTGCTCGTGAAGCCGGGCCTGACGGTGTCCGCGGGCGACCTGTTGATGACGTATGCGTGAGGCAGGCAGACACGACCCCTGCTAAACTGGACAGATGCCGCCAACTCCCCAGAACAACGGTCTTTCGCCGCGCCAGTTCTGGCTGGCGATCGGCGTGATGTTGACCGTACATGCGGGGGTCGCCATCGATTGCGCCCGGCGGGTCACGGTGACGCACGATGAATACTGGCATTTGCCGGTGGGCCTCTTGAATTGGAAGACGGGTCGGTTCGATTTCGAGAACCTGAATCCCCCGTTGACCCGGCTGTGCGGGGCCTTGCCGTTGTGTTTCGCGGGCGCGAACACCGGGGACTACGAAGCCGTCAACGAGGACCACGGTTACGAAGAAGCGTTTCTCGCGGCGAATCGCGACCGCTACTTCGCATTGTTCTGGCTGGGCCGTTTGCCGAACGTCGCGTTCTCGGTCGGCATCGGCGTGATCCTGGCGTTGTGGGCGCGACGGTTTCGTGGCGATGCGGCCGCACTGCTCACGGTCCTGATATGGTCGTGCAGCGCCACGGCGCTCGCCAATGCCTCATTGATGACCCCCGACATCGGAGTCACCTTCTTCTTCGTCGCCGTGTTCTACGAGTTGTGGAACTATGCCGGGCAACCCACGTGGGGACGGGCGATCTCGCTTGGCGTGCTGCTGGGCCTGGCGCAACTCTGCAAGTACACGGCGGTGCTGCTGTACCCGATGGGCCTGGTCGGCTGGCTCATCCTGTCCGCCCGACGCAGAGGATCAACTGCGCCACAAACGCCGCGGAACCTGAAGACGACGCTCGCGCAGGGATTGGCGATGTGCGCTCTCAGTCTGGCGGTGCTCAACGCGGGCTACCTGTTTCACGGCAGCGGATCATCGCTGAAGAGCTACCACTTCGCCAGCCGGTCGATGCAACGCATCCAGCAAAGAGCGGGAGCGCTGTCGGGACTGCCGGTCCCGTTGCCGCGCGATTATCTCGAAGGCTTCGACCGGCAGCGGCAGATCATGGAGGGTCAGCATCCCGTCTATCTCGATGAAGTCTGGTCGGTCAACGGCTTCGCCAGCTACTTTGCGATGGCGCTGGTCTACAAGCTGTCCCACGCCGAACAACTGTTGGCGCTGTTGACAGCCTGTTTTCTGTTCTGCCCCGATGGCGAGAAGCGCGATCTGCGGATGCAGGCGTTTCTGTGGGTGCCGATCGTCGGGCTGATGATCGTGGCCAGCACGTCGACGATGCAACTGGGACTCCGCTACATCCTGCCGGCGATTCCGTTCCTGTTCCTGTTTGCGGGGCAGGCTGCGATTTGGCTGCAACGGACCCGTTATCCGACGCGCGCCGTGTTGGTCGGATTGGCGATTGTCGGTTTGCCGACGACGTTGCGGTTCCATCCGCACTATCTGGCGTACTTCAACGAGCTGGCGGGCGGACCGGAAAACGGCCGGTATCACCTGCTCGATTCCAATCTCGACTGGGGCCAGGATCTGCGCGATCTGAAGCCCTATCTCGACCAGCAGGGGATCGCCGACATCGGCCTGGCTTACTACGGAACGCTCCCGCCGTCCGCGGTCGACATCCAGTTTCACTTGCCGCCCGGCCTCGCTCCCGTGCCGGGGTGGTTCGCCGTGAGCGTGAATTACGTGCAGGGCCGGCCGCACATTCTGCGCGATCCGGAAGGCAAGCCGCACGTCGCCGGACTCGATGAATTCGCGTACTTCCGGTTCTTCGAGCCGAAAACGCACATCGGCTATTCAATCAACGTCTATCACCTGTCCGAGGAAGACGTCGCACTCTGGCGCGATGCCGTGCGGCGGAATTCGCCATCGCCATGAGACAGTTTGGGGTGGCCGGGGCTTCGCCGAAGCGGCTCCAGCCCCGGCCACCCACTTTCGCGCTAGCCGAACAGGCTGAGCAGCGGCTCGCCGGTGGACAGCGGGCGCGTGAAGCCGTCGCGGCCGAGGCGGAGATCGAGCGGGACTCCCAGCGAGTGGAAAATCGTCGCGCCGAGATCCTGCGGGCTGACCGGCCGGTCTTTCACAAAGGCCCCGTGCCTGTCGGATTCGCCGTAGACCGCGCCGCCGCGAATGCCGCCGCCGGCGAGGATTGCGGAGAAACACGAAGGCCAATGCTGCCGGCCGGGATTCGTGCCGAGGGCGTTGATGTTGGGCGTGCGGCCGAATTCTCCCATCACGACCACCAGCGTGCTGTCCAACAGGCCGCGATCCTTGAGGTCGGTGAGCAACGCCGATAGGGCTTCGTCGAGTTTCGGCAGACACCAGCCCATGCCGTAGGAGCCGTTGCCGAAGGCGCTACCCATCCCCATTTCACCGCCGTGCATGTCCCAACTGGAACTCGGCGCACCGCCGCCCCCTTCCGGAGCCGTGCCGGTCCAGCCGTTGACGGTGACGAATCCGACGCCGGACTCGACGAGCCGCCGCGCGAGGAGCAGGTTCTGCCCCAGCGGATGCATGCCGTAGCGCTCGCGCACCGTGACCGGCTCCCGGCTCAAGTCGAACGGCAGATTGGCCTCGGCCCCGCTCGTCAACTCGAACGCGCGGCGATGGATGTCCTGCCAGTCCTTCGTGGCCCGCTGCGCCTCGCTCGCACTGACGGTCGGACTCAGTCCTTCGAGCAATTGGCGACGCCCCGTCATCCGCCCGGTCGCGACGGCGGCCTGCAATTCGTCGGGCGCCTTGAATTCGGGCATCGCCGGATGATTGGCGGCCGAGCCGACGAACAGCGGGCTGTTGCCGGCCCCCAGATGTCCCCCCGTCCCGATGTTCGGTGCGCAGAACACCGGGTCGCCGACGCACTTGATGAGCCAGACGTAGGGCGCGATGGTCCGCTCGCTCGGGCGGACCTTCGCCAGAATCGAGCCAATGTACGGGGCGTCCGTCGGGGCCGCCGCCTGACCGCTCAGACAGTGGTGCATGGCGTCAAAGTGGTTGCTGATGTTCCCGACATGCGTCATCGACCGGATCAGCGTGAAGTGCTGCGTCAACTGCGCCAGGCGAGTGTGCAACTCGCTGATCTGCATCCCGGGCACTTTGGTGGAAATCGGCTTGTACGGCCCGCGAATCGTGTCGGGTGCGCCCGGCTTCAGATCCCACGTGTCGAGGTGGCTCGGCCCGCCCCACATGAACAACAGGATGACGGACTTCACCTTGGGTTTGGCCGCGGCGGTGGCTCGATTCCCCAGCAC
>JAWXBB010000549.1:0-3484 GCA_034439795.1 Planctomycetaceae bacterium
AACGAGGCCGAAAGTGTAACGTGGATTGGCGGTGTCGGCCTCATTATAGCGCGAGGCATCGAGCAGACCGGTCGCGCCGCTCGCAAACCCGCAGACGATCTGGGCGGCGTCCTCGCCCTTGATCGCGGGGTTTCGTTTTTGGAGGCGGGCGTAGATCGTGGCGATCTCGCCACCGAGAAAACGGAATGTATCCAGAAAGTGGACGCCAGTTTCGTAGACAAAAAGACGCGGGTAAGTGCGGAAGAACGGTTGCCGCGCGAGGTAGGCGTCGTCCTGCCAGCCGTCGCCCATGCGCATGCGGATCCCGATCGAGAACAGTTCGCCGAAGGTGCCGGCATCGAGCAGCCGTCGCATCTCGCGGTACCACGGTTGCCAGCGGAAATTTTCATGCACCATGAAGCGCACGTTCGCGCGGCGCGCGGTTTCGACGACCTCGACACACTCGTCCCAGGTGGGCGCGACCGGCTTCTGGCAGATGATGGCGATGCCGCGGGCGGAGGCGAGGCGGACGACCTCGAGGTGCGTCTCCGGCGGCGTGATGATGTCGACGAAGTCGGGTTTTTCCGTGTCGAGCATCGCGGCGAGATCGCTCCAGGCATAAGCGCGGGGAATGCCGTGGAGCGCGGCGGCCTCGCGCGCTTTGTCGACGTTTCGGTTGGCGAGGGCGACGATCTCGACCTCGGGAATGCGCTGCCACGCTTCATATTGGAAGCGACTGAAGTAGCCGGCACCGACGCAGACTCCGCGGAGCTTTTTCATGCGAGCACAGGCAGGATGCGTTGACGCGGCTGGACGAAGATCCAGCAGGCGATGGCGACGACACTAAGACCGGCGCCGACGTAGAAGAACGTCTGGGGTTTTCCGGTCCACAGTAGGAGATAAGGAAACGCAAGGGCCACGAGGGCGGAACCGAGATTGCCGGCCATGTTCATGGTGCCGGAAACCTGGCCGGCATTGCGGCCGCCGATATCAATGCACGTGGACCACGATGGACTGAGCGTCATATCGGCTCCGAAGATCGCGAGGGTCAGCCAGAAGACCGCGCCGCCGACATCCGCCTGGTCGACGCTCAGCACGAGCCCGATAGCGGCGAGGGTGAAACCGGCGATGGCGGGGATGCGCCTTGAGCCGAGCGGATGCCCGGTGCGGAACAGCGCGTCGACCAGCCAGCCGGCGAAGATATTGCCGGCGGCGCCCCCGAGCAGCGGGATCATGGCATAGAGCCCCGCTTGCGTGTAAGTAAGGCTGTAGGTCTTTTGCACATACGGGAAGAGCCAGCTCAGGCAGAAGAAGAAGGTGAAGTTGCTCGCGAAATACTGAGTCATCAGGAGCCACAGATTTCCGGAGCGAAGGAGGGTCGGAATTGAAAGCGCGGGAGCGGGCGCGGCGGCGATTCCGGGTTCCTGGCGGTTGGCCAGGATGTAGTCGCGTTCGGTATCGGACAGGCCGGGTTGATCGGCGGGTTCGTCGCGAAACCAGAGCCACCAGGCGGCGGCCCAGACGAAGCCGATCAGCATGAGGACTACGAACGAGGCTTTCCATCCGATGCTGTCAATGAGCCACGGGAGCGTCGGCATGGTAACCGCCGCACCGAGCCGTGACGCGGAAAAGTTGATCCCTTTTACGAGACCGCGCTCGCGGACCGGAATCCAGGAAAAGACCGTGCGAGCCATGCCAGGGAAGGCGCCCGCTTCACCGGCGCCGAAGAGAAAACGCACCACCATCATTGACGTGAAATTCCAGGCGAGGGCAGTCAGGCCAGTGAAGATTGACCAGAAGCCAACCACCGCAGCGAGAATGACGCGGGCTCCGTAACGATCGGCGAGGATGCCGGCGGGCGCCTGGAGCAACGCATAGCCAAACGCGAACGATGAAAGGATCCATCCGAACTGCGCATCGGAAAGGCCGAGCTCGGTGACGATCGGAATTTTCGCCGTCGAGATGCAGACGCGGTCGACGTACAGCAGGAAGGCGAGGAGAAAAGTCGCAATGACGACGAGGGCGCGGCGCGGCATGGGGTAGGTTTGTGGTTGGACTTTGGATGCGCGAGGGCCTGAAGGCAGGGAGAGCGCCGGCTAAGCGGTGAAAACGGACGGATCGACGCCCTCGACGGCGATGGCTCGAACGGGGCAGCCGTCACCACCGGATAACTTGAGGGGGAGCGCGGCGAAGAAGACACGGGCCTGCGTGAGTTGATCGAGGTGAGCGAGGCCCTCGACAATCGTGACGCCGCCGCCGAGCAGGGTTTTGTGGATACGCGTGACTTCGGGGAGGTTGTTCACGTCGG
Organism: Planctomycetaceae bacterium; assembly: GCA_034439795.1. Taxonomy (GTDB): domain Bacteria; phylum Planctomycetota; class Planctomycetia; order Planctomycetales; family Planctomycetaceae; genus DSVQ01. Next base: position 2,288 of record JAWXBB010000549.1, read on the forward strand.
CGATCGAAGGTGGTTCGACGCCGAGAACGTTCACCCGATGGGCGACGCACCACGCGGCGAGTTCGTCGCCGATGCGCGGGAGCCCGTCGCGATAGATCGCAGGATCAGTCGCGTGTTTGTACCAATCGGTTCGGAGGAGCAGGCATTCGCCGGCGGTGAAATCAGTCGCGACCGCGCCGAGGTGAGCAACGGTCAGGACCGTGCGCGGGGCAACCGGCGTGAGGTTCACGATCCAGGCCGGGCCGAGGCAGCGGGCGAGCGGCTTGGTATCGATCGTCTCCGGGCCGGCATCGAAGTGGAGCTGTGCATCCATGTGGGTGCCGGCATGCGAGTACAAATGCCACGTGGCCGCGTTCCAGCCATCGCGGGCCGTCGTGAACGTTGGCTCAGTCGCGACCCCGCGCTGACCGGGGGAGAGCGGGAGCGTGAGGTCGATGATGCGTGGGGTGGCCGACATGGGGTTGAGATTCGGGTTCTGACGAGCTAAGATCCGGGATCTGCTATATAAGATTTCGAAGATCAGACTATAACGCGGGGACGCGCTCGATCGCCAGAGCCTGGCAGACGATGTCGCCCATTTCGGCGGTGGTGGTCGTGCCGCCCAGGTCCACGGTGCGATGAGCGGGATTCGAGAGCACGTGTTCAACGGCATGTTGAATGAATGCGGCGCCACGGATCGTATCGGGATGTCCGAGCCACTCGAGCATCATGGCCACGGAGAGAATGGTTGCGATTGGGTTGGCTATGCCCTGGCCAGCGATGGTTGGAGCGGATCCATGGGAAGGTTGGAACACGCCGTACTTGTGACCGAGATCCGCCGATGGTGCCATGCCCATGCCGCCGATGATACCGGCACCGAGATCGGAGAGGATGTCACCGAACATGTTTTCCGTCACCATGACATCGAACGTATCCGGCCGCTGCACGAGGAACAGCGCCATGGCGTCGACATAAATGTGCTCGGTCCGGACGTCTGGAAACTCGCGGGCGACCTCGTCGAAGACCTTGCGGAAAAACGCCATCGAGGGGAGCACGTTGGCCTTGTCGACGAGCGTGCAATGGTGGCGACGCGTGCGCGCGAGTTCGAACGCGGCGCGACAGATGCGTTCGGCGCCGTGGCGCGTGATCTTCAATGTGTCGGTTTCAAAATCGCGGCCGGCGGGGCGGGGCGTGAGGCGCTCGACAAAAAGGCCCTCG
>JAWXBB010000550.1:0-12313 GCA_034439795.1 Planctomycetaceae bacterium
CGATCGCCAGTTCGGACGCCGCCTGCGCATCCATCGCGCCGGAACTCTGCTCCTGCCACAACGCCTCGATGCGGGTCCGCACGGCGGGATCGATCTTCTGCTCGTCGATCCACGAGAAGACACGGTTGCGGACTTCACCGGGCAGCGGCGGCGCGTAGCGCACCTGGCACCACGCCGAAGACGAGATCGCCAGGCCGGCGATGGCAGCAAGCATTCCTCGTGAGATCATGGCGGGCGGTGCTCCTGTCATCCGTGACTAACGTCCTGTGATGCGGTTACTGATTGCGTCCTGCAGCGAGGTCGGCGGCCGTCCGCTGAATCTTCGCCTGTCGTCGCGACAACTCCTGCAACTGCCCCAGCACGTCCTGGTCGCGGGCCTGTTCGCCGTCGGTCAACCGGCCAAGTTCCCGCGTCCGGCGATTCACCCGATACTGCAGCGACCGCAGCATTTTCAGCTCGGCGAGGCCGTCGACCAGGCCGGGCTGCTGGGGCTTGCCCTGTTGCGGCGGCTGTTGTTTCTTACGCTGATCCTTGCTCTTTTCGAGTTCTTTCTGCAGCGCGTCCAGAATTTCCTCCAGAGATTCGACGATATCTCGCTGAATTCCCTGCGTGATCTCCCCCACCTCCACCCGTTCCAGCCGCCGGGCGCTGGTCAGCATGTCGCCGCGGATCTGCTCGACGGCTTCGGGGAAGGCGATCGACGACCCCTCTTCCTTGAGCAGCGTCAGCGCCTTGGCCGCCAGGATGGCGACTTCGTCCTGGTTGCGGGCCAACTCAATGCCCCGGCTGCGATGCCGGTCGCTCCGTTGCTCCTCCGGCACGGCGGCCAAACCGACGGTCCCGTTGAGGACGGCGATCTCTCGGCCGAGCATGTCGCGGAACCGAGCTTCCATCGCCGCGAGCATCAGTTCCTTTTCCTCTTCGCGCAACTGACGGAGGATCTCTTCGAGCTTCTCCTTGGCCTTGAGCAGGTCGGCGAGCGCCTGGTCCTGCGCGCCCGACGCCTTGTCGCGCTGCTGACCCTTCAGTTCTTCGATGGCCCGTTCCATGTCGCGGCGGGCTTGTTCGAGCTCCTTGCGGCCCGGCGTCTGCGGCAGTTCGCGCGGCGACTCCGGCTGGTCCTGCGGGGGCGACGGCTGGCTGTCCTGATCGCCGTCGTTGGGCATGGGCGGCGTCTCACCGTCCATCGGCATGGGCGGTGAGGAGGGGGACGGCTGCGATTTCGAGGGCTTGCCCGGCTTCGGCGGCGATTGCCCGCCCGATTTCGGAGCGCTCCCCTCGGATTTCTTGGGATCGTCGTCTTTCGGCGGAGTCTCGCCGTCCTTCGATGGTTCTTCCGAAGGCTTGGATTTGGGGGGCTTGTCGTCTTTTCCCGAGGGCTTGGACTCCCCCTGTTTGCCGGGTTGCGGCGAACCTTTCCCATCGGGCGACTCGCTGCCGGGCTTGTCCATCGGCGGCTTGTCGGACGGATCGTCGGACTTGGGATCGTCCTTCGACGGCACATCCTTGCCGTCGGGCGTCTTGGGCTTCGGCTGACCCGGACGATTCTGACCGGACGACTGCTGGGCGCGCTTCTCGGCGTCCTGGCCAGCGATCTTGTCGATCAGTTTGCGGGTTTCCTCGGAGACATTCTGCTGCTGCGGCTGGACCTCCTTGCCGGGCAGACCGCGCTCGGTCGCCGAGCGGACGTCGGTCTGCTTGCCGATCAGCTTGTCGACGTTTTTGATGAGGCCCGCGATGCGCGCCCGCTCTTTGTCGATGTCGCTTTGGCGATCCTCGCTTTGCAGCAGCGTGAGCAGATCCTGCATCTGCGTGACGAGCGTTTCCTGGCCGTCGATGGCGTCGCCCAGTTGATCGCGCTTCAGCAACTCGACCAGCTGCGCGAGTTGGTCCGGAATGCGGGTCTCCTTGCTGCGGCCGAGCGCGCGGACCAGCAACTCGGCCCGGTCGGGGTCGGTCTTCCGCAGGTATTCGGCGAGCTGCAACAGCGTGGTCTCGAATCGCTGATACCGCAGCGTGAGGGCCTCCTGCTTGGTCGGCAGCGACTCACGCTGAACGGTGACCGGTTCGACGGCCGGAACCGCGGGGGTGTCCTGGGCCGTGGCGGCCATCGCCCAGGAAACCGCGACGGCTGCCCAAAGAAGCAGCAATCGGCGGAACGGCCGTGCGTCGCAGGCGAGGCGGGCGGTCATGTGCGATGCTCCGAGAAGGGACGGCGGCGCGCCGGTCGGCTCACTCCAAAGCCCTGAGTGCCTTTTCTTTGCGCTGCCGCTTGGTGTCCTCCATTAATTCATTTTCGGCGTTGATGATGGACTTGAGCAACTCCAATGCCTCGTGGAATGTCTCCAATTTCCGCATTTCAAGCAACACCCGTTCCAGACGCTCGATCAGGATGTTCAGGGCCTCGCGGGCGTCGGCGATGACCGGGCGGGGGTCGCCCCCCTTCTCGGCCTTCAACGCGAACAGCCCCAGCGCCGCATCGGTTGCGGGAAAACCCTCCGCGGCCGCCCGGTCTAGCGCGGCCAGAATCTTGGTCTCCAGCCGGTCCATGTTCTGCGGCGTTTCCGCGGCGTTATTGACCAATTCATCCCGGATTTCGGCGAACGCGGCGGCGATGGCGGCGGTTTCCGACGCCGATTTGCGGATCGCCAGCAGCGACCGTTCCGCACACGTGGAAATGGCCAGATCGAGCTGCTTCCGAGATTCCGTGGCCGCCGCATCGGTCTTGCCGGCCAGCCCCGCGGCTTCGTCCGCCCGGCCGGCGTGCAGGTCGAGATCTTTTTGCAGATCTTTCAACTCGGACAGAATCTGCTCGAACCGCTTCCGCAGATTCAGCTCCCTGGCATACAGCAGCGACAGCAGTTCCTCGACTGACACGATGGTGAACACGAATTTCTGGCTCCGCTGCACGTTCGCCCCGTCGAGCGTGTCGCCGTCCACCGCCACCACCGACAGCGTGAGCTTCTGTTTCAGTTGCAGATCGAGCGGCAACACGTCGAACCGCTCGTACGGCTCGCTGTCGGAGCGGTGCAACTCGAATTCGCGCGTCACGCCCTGGGGCGGTGCAGCCAACTCGCGCGGCTGCCATTCGGTCGGGCCGTCGGAGACGAGATAATCGAACCGGACCGCGGTGATGCCGTATTCGTCGCGGATCACGCCGGCGACGGGAATGCGGGCCTGCCGCGTGATCGCAGCGCCGATTCCCTTTAAGGCGGCTTCGATAACCGGCGGCTGATCGACGATGCCGTTGATCGTCAGCTTCAATGGTTCGGGGCTGCCGATGCCGTCGCTGTCTTCGAGATGGATGCGAATCAGGCTGTCCGCCGGCCACGGCAACGGGACCGGCAGCGGCGCCTGTTTCGTCGCCGCGGCGGCCACCGCTTCGGTCAGTTCCGCAGCACCGTTGGGTCGCAGCACGAACGGCAACCGGAACCCGCGACGGTCTTCGAGCAGCAGGTCGTTGATGGAATCCGTCGGCCACGCAGCCCGCAAGGTTGCGGCCCCGTCTTTGGAGCGGACGGTGACCCACCCCGCGGGATCGGCCGGTTGACCGAATTCAATCTCGAACCGGTCCGGACCGGCCTCGACGTCCAGCCGCACCAGCGACAGCGGCTTGTTCGACTTTGTCTGGAACTGCACGTCGGTGCCGAGCGGCAGCGACATCTGCGAGCCGAGCATCGGCAACTCGGTCCGTGCGGGGATGCCGGCGTCATTCGCCGCGTTCATCCCGGTGTAGTCGGGATACCGCGCCGACAGCGACACGGCTTCCGCGCGGGGCGGTTCGACGACGTCCACCCGCCACGGATCGGCGGCGGCGAAATCGCCCCCCGACACGCGGAACTCGACGTCGTCGAGCAATGCGGGAAACACATGTACGAACGGCTGCTCGCCCAGCGCTGCAAGATAGATCCGTTTGCGGCTGCCTCCGGCCATGCGGTAATCGAGCCGGACGCGGTCGGGCTTCTTGGTGCCGTCGGCCGCTGTGATGCGGAGTTCCAGATCGCCCCCGCGCGGATGGCGGTACAACCCGTCGCGGAATTCCCGCAGCTTGTCCCCCGGTTGCGTGACGGCCTGCACGACCAGCGTGGTCTCGCGCGGCCAGTACGTCGGACGCAACGCGAGATAGCCGGCGAACCAGCGCTCCATCGCCGAGGAGTCGACGACCGCCAGCCCCAGGATGGACGCCAGCAAGACCGCGGCGACGACGATCGCCCGCCGCAGCGGCCGCGGGTTGAACACGGTCGCCAGATCGAGCCGGTCGAGCCGTCGGGCGGCGTCGGAGATCGTCCGCTGCAAGAGCGCCAACTCGAACGGACTGTTGAACCGGAAGCCCCCCTCGCTGGCCTCCACCGCGGTGATCAGGCCGTCCCCCAATTCCGGAAAGCGGCGCTCAAGCACCAGGGCGAGCGCCCGCCGGCGGAACGCCGTCAGCGCGCGGAACAAGATCAAGAGCAGCGTCGCCCCGGCGAGCAACCCCAGCGTTCCGACGAGAAACGTCGCCCGCAACCAGCGCGGCAATTCGAGCCGCGACAACTGAAAGTACGCGGCGTCGAACAGGAAGCTCCCCCAGAACAGCAGCCCGACCAGCACCGCGACGAGGGCCAGTCCCTCCAGACACACGTACCGCCGAATGCGGGCGCGCAGCCGATTCAGAGCCTGATCGACTTCCGGCGGCAAATCAGCGGTGGTAGGAGCGATGCTCAATGCGCGGTCCTTAACTTCCTATTTGCCCAAAACGCGAGTGAGTGAGCCTCGTAGGGTGGGACGAGTCTTCGAGTCCCACCGCGATCAATCACCGACGTGGTGGGACTCGAAGACTCGTCCCACCCTACACTACTCAACACAACTCTACGCCAACTTCAACAGCTTGCGGATCAGCCATTCCACGGACAACAAACCCACCAGCAGATACATCACCCAACTGCGGTCCCACAACGTGCGCAGACGCTCGTCGATCGTGAAAGGTTCCCCGCGAGCGGGCAACAACGCCGGCAATTCCGCCTCCGCCCGGGAAATCGGCAGGTATTCGCCGCCGGTGTCGCGGACTAGGTCTTTGAGCAGCGTCACGTTCTGCCGCACGTCCTGATCTTCGAGCTTGGGGAGCGCGACGCTGAGTTCGTCGGTGAGCCGGTCGGTCGATTCCGGGATGGCGAGGTCCAGCCGGTACGATCCCGGCAGGCTCGCGCGGAAGTCGCCGACGAATTCGCCCGGCCGCGATTGATCGGGCTTGAGCCGCGGCGCGGGGACCAGCGGCTTGCCCGACGGCGCGATGACCTCCAACGCGACGTTGTCGGCGACGAGCGGCTGGAACTGGGCGTCGAGCAACCGGGCGCGGATGCGGACCGTCTGCCCCAACAGCAGCTTCCGCGATTCGGGGAGCAGCACGCCGCGCTTGGTGCCCCGCTTGGTGCGGCCCTGCCCGACTTCGCGGACGGCTTTGATCCAGAAGCGGTCGTAGTCCTCGTCGGACACGGCCCGCAGCCGCCAGAACTCGGCGCTGCCGAAGTACAGCGTGCGGCCCTGGCCGTAGAACTGCTCGGCGATCAGGATCGGAAAGCCGTACTCCGTCTGCGAGCGCGGGTCGCTGAACCGGGCCAGCACCGTCGCGCCGGCTTTGCCCCCCGAGGTTGGGTAGCAGCGGTAGAACCCCGGGAACTCCTTCCAGCGGGCGAGCGACGTCACCGGGTCGTCGGTGAGTTGGATAAACTCCGTCCGCTGCCCTTCCGGCGTGAACTCCAGCGGCCACGGTTGACTACTCGCCTGATCGAACCGCAACTCCGACAGATACGTGCTGAGGACGACGGGGTACAGCTCCTTCAGCGGCTCCAGTTGCGATTGCACCGGCGTCGCCTGTTCCGAGACCGACGCCAGTTGCAGCGTGTTGACGTCTCCCGCGACGAGAATCAGTCCGCCCCCTTCGCGGTAGACCCAGTCGGCGAGTTGCTGCACCCCCTCGCCGGGGATCAGCCGCCAGTCGGGATCGAACGCGATCACCACGTCGTAGTCGTAGAGTTGCTCGCGCGTGGACGGGAATTGCAGCAGCAGTTGCCGGGACTCCTGGCTGGTGCCGACGCTTGCCGTCTGCAGCAGCACGTCGACCTCGATGGACTTGTGCCGATAGAGCAGGTTGCGGACGAACTGGTAATCGCGCATCGGCCCGCCGGCGATCAGCAGCACGCGCGTCGGCCGGTCGAAGACCCGCACGGCATGACCGAGTTCGTTGTCCTGCACGTTGAATTCGGCGACCGCCGTTTTTGGCCGGACCCGCACCGTATATTTCCAGCCCCCTTCCCCGGACGGTTGGATGGGGAACTTGAGTTCCACCGGCACGCCGTCCGCGGGCAACGTCACATCCTGCGACGTGACCACCGTCGGCGGCTCCGCGCTCCCCTCTTCCGACATCAGCAGTTCGACCGACACGTCGCGGCCGGCCAGCCCCTGGGCCTGCACGAAGGCCGTCAGATCGAAGCGGTCGCCGAGTTGCACGTCCGTCGGAGCCTGGATTTCCGCCAGCTGCACGTTGAGCGGCTCGTCGAGACCGCCGACGCCAACGGCGATCAACCGGGCCTTCGCCGCGACGGCGCGTTCGTGGGCGGTGGCGACCTCGACGCCGGCGTTCTGGCCGCCGTCGGTGACGATCACGATCCCGGACAACGTCCGGCCCGCGGCTTGCCGGATCAGTTCGCCGAGCGCTTCCCCCAATCGCGTTTCCGCCCCCTGCGGTTCGAGCCGCTGCACCCATTCATCGTTGGTGGAGGAGCTTGCCGAGTCAGACGCTTTCGGAGCCGCGGCGCTGTCCGCCGGTCGATGCGGCAACACGCGATGCGGCCCGGCCAATGTCGAATCGAATGTGAACAGGCTGACTTCGTGGTCGCGCTGCAACTGCGACAGCAACGGGCCGGTTTCCAGCAGCTTCTTCGCGGCGTCCATCCGACTGACAGGCGTCTCGGTCGCCGACGTGGTGGACTCGACCGGGTGCCGCATCGACAGCGACGTGTCCACCAGCACGGCGACGCGCGAGGGACGGAACGCCGTCCGTTGGGTCCGGTCCTGCGGGTTGAGGGCCACGATCAGCAGCCCGACCAGCACGATCAGCCGCAAGCCGGCGAGGAACACGTTCCAGCCGCGCGGCAACTCGGCGGCGTCGCGGCGATACAGCGCGATCACCCAGGCCGCAACCGCAATGGCACCCACGATGACCAGCAGCCGGACGAGCGGGCTTTCGGGCCAGTCGAATTCGCGCGCAGTGAGCGTGCCCGCGGCATCCGCCGCAGCGAAGAGCGTCGATGACAGCCCGCCTGCATCCATCATGCCGCTGCACTCACCGTCCGTGTCGCCGGATGATAGCTCATCCGATAGGCCAAAACCTGTTCCCCGAGCAACAGTGTCAATAAACCCCACAATAGCCACTGCCGGATCTCGGAACCGGCCTCCTGTCCCTGCAACCAGGTGAATTGGCCGGGCTCCTGAATCGAGACGCTGCCACTGTCGCCGATCCGCTTGCGCAGGTTGGCCGTGGTGGCCAGCGCCAAATCACTTTCCGCGAGGGGAACATTATACGCGAACATCCGCGATTCCGGCTGTTGCGCCTGATTGAAGACCTGCACGCGGTAGACGCCGGGCTCGTCGGTGTCGCGGTAAACCGCTGACAACGCCAGCGTGCCGGTTTTCACAGCCGTCCCTTCGGATTCCCCCGCGGGCAACTCCGGCGCGGCCTGCAACAGCGTCGTCCGGCCCCCTTCCGCGGCGGGCGAAATGATTTCGACGGTCTCCGAATACATTGCCGGATCGAGCGACAATTGAATCGGCTCGCCGACAACTCGCTGCGGCAAGCCACGATCCCGTCGCGCGATATGCTTCAACAGGTCGAGCTGGAACACCACGAAACTCGGATTGCGGGCCCAGTCGTTCCAGACCGGATCGGCCGTCGTCAGGCACGCCATCACGCGGCCTTGTCCCAGCGTCCGCTCGACCAGGAACGGCATCCGGTTCCGCAACGTGGCGACAGTGTGAACGGCGTCGCCGCGGCGCTGATCGTCGCGGACCCAATCCTCGGCGACGGGCAGGAATTGTCGCACGTGGACGCTGGCGAGAAACGGATTGTCCTGCCCGAGCATCACGGCAAAGACCGGATGATCGGTCGGCTGGAGATCGACTTCCACGGCGGTCGGATCGGCGGGCAACGGCTCCGGCGCAAGGCCGAGCCGAACCGGGAAGATGCCGTCGCCGTCGTGATACAGCGCGTCGTTGTAATGGGCCGGTCGGACGACATCGCCGAGGAACCACATCAGCCCGCCCCCGGAGCGCACGAACCGGTCGAGAGCGTCGACGGCATCGGCCGGCAACTCGGCTACGTTGAGCAGGTAGATCACGCGGAACTCGTCGAGCGACCGCCGCCGCAAGCCGTCGGGACTGTCGAGCGTGATCGACACGCCAGTGCTGGTCGGGTCGGCCGCGAGAGAATCGGCGACGAAGCTCGCCGCGTCGTCCTGCGAATTCCCTTCGATGATGAGCACCGGCACCGCAGGAGAAACGTCGACCGCCAGGAATCGCGCGTTGTCCTGTGCGAGCGGGTCGGCATCGAGTTGAGCCGCAAGCCGATGCTGCGTCGCCGTGGTCAACCGGGATATCGACTTCGTGATGGACGGTCGTCCGGGATTCGATCTCGTCGAACAGCACCGTCACCGGCAGCTTGACGCCGTCGTCGGAGACCGTCACGCCGACGTTCTTCGCCGCCGCGTCGCCGAAGTTCGTCACGCCGACCTTGACCCGCAACGGCACTCCCGCCGCCGCGACCTGCACCGCGGCCGACAGCTCGGTCACCGCCAGATTCGGCTGCGCCGCCGGCACCGTCTTCACAAGATTGACCGTCACGCCGGCCGCGGTGAGTTCGTCGATGACGCCGGCGATCGCCTTCTGGTCCTTCCAGTCGGCTTCACGGAAATCGGAGACGACGTGCAACTGCTGCACGGTCCCCTTCTCCTCCTGCAGGAATTTGAGCGCCGTCCGCAACCCGGCGACGAGGTCCAAACTTTGGTGCGTACACTCGAACGTCTGCGGCTCCAGTTTGGTCGCCATCTCCAGCACAAACGATTCATTCACATCCCGCTGCGAGACGAACGGCTGCTCGGGCCGCGACAACCGCATCAGCGAGAACGTCTGCGTGTCCGGCCGTTGGGCACCTTCCGCGAGCAACTGGTTGACGACAGTTAGCCCCTCCCGAAACGCCGAGGTCTCGCCCCAGCGTTCGCGCATCGAGCCGCTGTCGTCGAGCAGCACGACATGGTGCGCCTTCGCGCCCCGGAAAATCGACAGTTGCGAGGGATCGAGAATCAGCCGCGAAATCAGCATCACAATCCCGGCGACGATCGCCATCCGCATCAGTAAGAGCAGCAGTTGCTCGAACAGAATCCGCCGGCGGTTGCGCTGCTGACTTTGGAGCAGAAACTCCATCGCCGCGAACTTCACCCGGCGGTAGCGCAGCCGGTTGATGAGATGGATGATGACCGGCAACGCCAGCAGAGCCGCTCCGCCGGCGAGAAATGCAGGATTGAAAAAGTGGTTGAGCAGCCAGGGCATGATGGTCGAGAGCTAAGGGCTAAGGGCTAAGGGCCGGAGAATGCCTTTTTCTGGCTCTCAGCCCTCAGCCCTAGACCCTAAGCCATTTCTTAGCTCCTCACGGTATGCCTCATGCCGACGCGGTGCGACAGGTAGTGCGCCAGCACGGCCGACAGGTGTTCGCTGGTGCGGATGGTCTGGTAATCGATCACGTGTTGAGCGCAGAACCGGTGAATCGTCTCCAGAAAGGTCTTCATCGCGGCGAGGTAACCGTCGCGCAGCGACCGGGGATCGCAGACCAGATCGCCCGCGGCCTCCAGCCCCTCAAACTTGGTCGTCCCGGTGTACGGAAAATCGAGCTCGGCGTCGTCGAGGATGTGGAACACCATCACGTCGTGCCCGCGCGTCCGCAGCAGCTTCAGGCCCTTTTTCAGCCCCTCTTGATCGGTCAGCAGGTCGGAGATCACGACGATCAGCCCCCGCCGCGCGTACTCTTCGGCCACCTTGAACAGGATGTCCGACATGCGGGTTTTCTGCTTCGGCGCGCTGGCGTCGAGAGCCGCCAGCAGCGCTGTCAGATGATTGAGCTTGCTGCTCTGCTGCACGCGCTGCCGAATGGCTTCGTCGAACGTCACCAGGCCGACGGCGTCGCTTTGCTTGAGCAGCAGATACGCCAGCGACGCCGCGGCCCGGCAGGCGTATTCGCATTTGTTGACGTCGCCGCCGCCGAACTGCATCGACTCGCTGACGTCGACCACCAGCGTGGTCCGCAGGTTGGTCTCTTCTTCGTACTGTTTGATGTAATACTTGTCGGTCTTCGACCAGACTTTCCAATCGATGCGGCGGATGTCGTCGCCGGGGACGTATTGGCGGTGCTGGGCGAATTCGATGGACTGTCCGAAGTACGGACTGCGATGCCCGCCCGACAGAAAGCCCTCGACCACGTTCCGCGCGACGATTTCCAGCCGGGCGATCCGCGCGATCGTCTCAGGCTGCAAAAATCTTTTGGAGTCGCGGGTCACGGGTCAGTTCCCCTTCCTTCGTGGGCGTGACTTTGATGAGTTCGTCGATCACCCGGTCCGTGGTGATCCCTTCGCTTTCCGCGGAGAAATTCGTGACGATGCGGTGCCGCAGCACCGGCGCCGCCAGCGCCTGGATGTCGTCCGTTGAGACGTGCGTCCGACCATTCAACAGCGCCCGGGCCTTGCCGCCGAGAATCAGGAACTGCACGGCCCGCGGGCCGGCTCCCCAGCTCAACCAGTCCTCGATGAACTTGGGCACGCCCGGCTGACCGACGCGCGTCTGCCGCACGAGGGCCAGCGCGTAATCGGCGACGTGGTCGCTGACCGGCACTTGTCGCACGAGTTGCTGCAGTTCGAGAATCTCCTCGCCCGACAACACTGTCGTCGCCTTGTCGGTCTTCGCCGAGGTTGTCCGCTTGGCGATCTCCCGCTCTTCCGTGAAGCTGGGATAGCCGACGAACACCTTGAACATGAACCGGTCCTGCTGCGCTTCCGGCAGCGGATAGGTCCCTTCCTGCTCGATGGGGTTCTGCGTCGCGAGCACGAAGAACGGATCGCTGAGGATGTGCCGGGTTTGCCCGACCGACACCTGCCGTTCCTGCATGGCTTCCAGCAGCGCCGCCTGCGTTTTGGGCGGCGTGCGGTTGATTTCATCGGCCAGCACCACGTTGTGGAACAACGGCCCGGACAGGAACCGGAACTCGCGGCGGCCGGTGTCGCGGTTTTCCTGCAACACGTCGGTGCCGGTGATGTCCGCCGGCATCAAATCCGGCGTGAACTGAATGCGGGCGAACGTCATCGACAACGTGTTCGCCAGCGTGCTGATCATCAGCGTCTTGGCGAGACCGGGCACCCCCTCCAACAGGCAATGCCCGCGGCTGAATAGCGCGATCAGCAACTGCTCGATGACGGCGTCCTGCCCGACGATCACCTTCGCCATCTGCTCTTTGAGGGCCTGAAACGCCTGGTTGATCCGGGCGATCGACGCTTCCAGCTCCTTCTGCGAGACCGCTTCGGCCATCAGCGTTCATCCCTGCTGTAAGAATCCTGAGTGACGTCGCCTTGTCACAGCCCCGAGCGCCAGCGAGGGCGTCCTGGCTGACATTGGTCACGCGTGCCGCAAACTGTCAGCACGTTGACACCGAACCGACACGACCGACAACACGATGCTACCGCGACGACCCGGCGACGGCGACTGTGCCCGCCGATTTTTCAGCGCGGCCCGCCAGCCACACAGCCGCACGCGCGACGACGTCCGGCAACGACGGGGCCACGTCGTTCACATCCCAGAGGTCTTCGGGCTTGGCATAACAGCGCACATCAGCCGGATCGGGCGCGACATCCAACGACGGACGCCGCGCGAACAGCACAGCTTCGGTCAACGTTCGCACGCTCATCGCGCCGTTGGTACCGATGGTCGCGACAGCGTCGTGCAGCGCGTCTCGTTCGCCACGGATGAGTGGCCAGAGGGAGGGTTGAGTGTTAAGGGTTGAGAGTTGAGGGCCGGCGCATTGCTCGGTCCCCTCTTCCCCGTCTTCGGGGGAGAGGGCTAGGGTGAGGGGGCCGTGCGCTCGCCAAGGCGTTGTTTGCTCTCTCGGCTGATCGACGACGACATCCAGTCGCCGACCATTATCGCGCAAGGTTTCCTGTGACGGAACACTGCTCGGAGCGCTCGCCCCCTCACCCCGACCCTCTCCCCCGAAGACGGGGGAGAGGGGGCTGGAGTTTCCAGC
>JAWXBB010000551.1:0-4516 GCA_034439795.1 Planctomycetaceae bacterium
CGATGCGCAGCGCATCGCCGCCTGGGGGGAGTCCTCGGGCGGACATCTCGCGACATTGTTGGGCACGATGAGCCACGGCGTCACTGGCGACGCTGGCGTCTCGGCCGATGTGCAGGCCGTCGTCGATTTCGCCGGGCCGGTCGATTTTCTCGCGCTCGACGAGCAGTCGTCGGGTGAGAACGTCGTCCGGCACGACGAAGCGTGGTCGCCGGAGTCGCTGCTGGTCGGAGGTCCGATTCAGGAGCGGCAGGAACTGGTCGCGTTGGCGAATCCGCTGACGTATCTGCAGACCGATCGCCGCCTGCCGCCGTTTCTGGTCATCCACAGCCGCTACGACTCCGTGGTGCCGGTTCGGCAAAGCGACCAGCTGGTGCAGGCCCTGCGGCGCGTCGGCACGCGGGTGCAATACCTCCGCGTCCGCGAGGGGCGGGCCATCAATGCCCTGAAGCCGGAGATGCTGGACGCGGTCGTCGACTTCCTCGAACGCCATCTGAAGAACAGCAGTCCCACAACCGCGAAGACGACCGCCGACGTTGCGGAACGTCGTCCACACCCGGTTCGTCACTTCTTGCGCAAAACGTACCGCTCGTCGATCCACCACGACGCGCGCCCGGCGATGTGACACATTGTTGCGTCACTCCCCGGTCGCGACGATTTCCTTCAGCACCGCTCCCAACCGATAGCCCGACTCCACCGCACGGCGCTTCGCCACCTGACCGGCGTGTGAAAGATACTCGTCGGTCAGCGCGATGGTGGGAATCTTCTCCCCCGCGCGGTCTGCAGCCCGTAGCGGCGACAGCACCTCCGGTCCCAAAGCCACCGCCTCGGCCGTCTCCCGACTTTCGCGAATCCACTGCACAGGATCGAGCGATTTGACCGCCCGTTCGCCGGCCGCCTTGAGTTCGGCGTCGCTCATCAGCTTCAGCGCTTCGTTCCTTGCCTGACGGTAGCCCAACCGCTCGCCGAGCAGGCTGTCCCACAGCGCGTGCAGGTTCTCGCGCTGCTTCGTCTTGATCGAATTGCCGCCACGGCAGCCCTCGGGGAACAGCCGCTGCGAAAAGCAGGCCGTGGAGTGCATCGGCTGATGACTGTCTCCGACCAGATGGAACAACCACGTGAGCATCACTGCTTTTGTCTCCGGCGGCGTCGCCGGATCGGCGATCAGCGTCCGCGCCACCTGCGTGGCCTGAATGATGTTCATCGCCTCGATCGGTTCAGGCGGTGGCTGCGTCGAAACATTCACCGTCAACTTTCCCGACAGCGCCATCCGGTCGCCGTCACTGAGAAACAACGGGATGTTGACATAATGCCACGTGGCATGGTGGTACGTTGTCTTATCGTCCCCCTCGAAGTCCCGCACGATATCCGGCCAGACGGCGGCCTGCATGAACGACCATTCGGCCTGTTCGCCGATGTCGCCGTGGGCCAGTGGCTCCGGCATCCACTCGGCGAAATCCGGCTGCCAGCGCGGATGCGCTTTCAGCAGCTCGAACGTGGCCTGCTGCTGCTCCGCCGACAACTGGCGGAACGCGATCGCCGCGATGATCTTGTGCCCGGCATCCCACCACGCCCAGGCTGGTGACGCCGAGAACGCCAGCACCAGCACACACAGCACGCGCAATCGGCTCACCCGTATCGCTCCGTTCGAGACCCGTTCTTCGGCGTGCGAATCACGGTACCGCCGTCCATCGACGACGGCAATCCGGGCTGTGCGAACACGAATGCCGAATGATAGAGTACCAGTCCTTCGTCCGCACCCAGGAACCACCGCCATGCAGCTCGGTCTGATCAATTCCGCGTGGGCGCAAGCCGGGCGCGACACCGCGTGGGGGTTGCAGAAGACGAAGGCGCTCGGTTTCGATACCGTCGACATCTTCGCCGATCCGCTCGACATCGGCGTTCAGGAGCGGCAACTCATCCGCCGCGAATGCGAACGGCTCGACTTGCCGATCGTGTCGGTCTGCTGCGTGGCGACGGGGCTGATCGACTTCAACCCCAGCGTGCGGCGGTTTCATCTCGACCGCTGCAAGCAGTACCTGGACCTCGTCTACGAATTCTCCGGACGGAATCTGCTGCTGGTGCTGGGGGAATACCTCTGGAACCGCGAGGTCATCCCCCCCGCGCATCAATGGCAACTCGCCGCAGAAAGCTGCCGGCAACTCGGCGACTACGCGGCCGAACTCGGCGTGCAGATCGCGTTGGAACTGGAGCCGTTCCCGCTGTCGCTGCTCAACAGCGTGGACAGCATGGTGCGGTTCCTCGACGACACTGCTCACCCCGCCGTGCAGGCGAACATCGACGTGTCGCATCTCTGCCTGGCCCACGTCGCGCCGCAGGAACTGCGCCGCCTGAAGGGCCGCGCGATTCACGTCCACATCTCCGACTGCGACGGGAAGGTCCACGGCGACCTCCCCCCCGGTCGCGGTGTGGTCGATTTCGCGCCGTACCTCAAAGAGATCGCCGCGATGGACATCGACGGTGCGGTGTCCATCGAACTGGAATACAGCCCCGAGCCGGACCAGATCGAAGCCTGGGTCGCGGAAGCCTACACCGCAACCGACAAACTGCTGCGCGAAGCGGGCTTGCGATAGCAAGTCCCTCAATGTGCATGCGGGAAATCGATGCCGCCCGCAAACGGAACCCAGCGCGCCCCGCGTTCGTTGTTAAAAGTCCACGACTGGCCCGACATGGTATCCAGCAGGATGGCACTATTGCCGACGGCGGTGACGGTGAAGCGACCGGAGGCAACGACCATCGGTCCCGGCTCCCGGACCACCAACGGGTCTTGACCCAGTTGCGACTGTGCAAACGCCCAGCCACCGAGACCAACCACGAGAGCCACGAACAGTGCGATCTGCATCGTGCGAGACATGCGAGAACCTTTTCTTCAGAGGGAAGGCGGCAGTACTGCCATCCGAGGAGAAACTTCCACTTGAGGGTCACGGTAGCCTTGAACGTCATCGACGGTCAATTGCGACACGTACCAACTCGTTCCCACGCTCCGCGTGGGAACGCCCGTCGGCGACGCTCCGCGTCGCCTTCCCCACGGTCACCACGTCCAACAATTCCGGCCTGCGGGGCATTCTCGGTGCGCTCCGCACTCTGGGCGGCACACCGATTTGACGCGCTGCCTCGCCTGCTCCGAAGCGACGCGGAGCGTCGCAGCCGCGCGTTACCACGCGGAGCGTGGGAACGAGTTGAAACTCGGCTATGCGAGCGCTGATTTACGTCCGAGTTGCATCGACTCCGCCAAGGTTTTTAGACCTCCGGTCTCGGCAGGTAAATGGTTCCCTCCCATCATTAGGACAAGAACCTTGGAGATGCCATTCACGCACGTGAGGTGTGCTGCAGCGGTGGTCTTTCCAGCGGGGTTCTTGACGAGCTCCAGAAAACTAGCCTGGTTCAGGTCGAGTCCGGCAATGCTTGCTTTCCAGCGGACCCAATCCGAGAGAGATGTGCTTTTCTTCAACGACTCCCGCGAGGAAACCGCAGAAACGATCACAACCGTGCGCCCTTGAAGAAATGCCTGCAACCTCTCGGTGTATTGAGAGAGGAAACCACCTTTCTGGATTATTTTGAGCATCGCTCGTTTCCTACCCATCGATAATGTTGGGCTATGAAACGGACAGGCCTCGACCTGGAGCACACCATCCAGTCCGACATCCCTGGCAAGTGCATTCAACGCGCGAATTCGCTGCCTCGCTGTGGCAGAAATGGGAGCATGCTCGCCAGCATAGAATGCGCCAAGCTTCTTGGCAGTAAGAGCGTATGTGTCACGCTCATCTAGGGGGCCACTTGCAGATCGAACTGAAGCGCGCTGTTGTTGCGGAATCGAGGCACCGGGGTTTGTTGTCAGAGCGACCAGAGGATTACCACCGTCATCAAACGAGATATAGGGCTCCGGAGCCGCTTCGAGGTCGAATGACAAATTGCGGATGGCTTCGAGGTCGAGCTTGTTGCTCAACCAACTCCGCCAAAGCTCTTCGCAGAATGGGATGAATTCGTCAGTCATCTTGTGACGTGAACCTCGTTGAGACATCTATCAACACCGGGCTGTGTCTTGTTCCTGTCATACTCTGCATTCAGTGCAATTGCGATGATCTCATTCGAGATTCAGAATCCGGCCGAAAGTGATGTTATGCCCAACCGATCCAAGGGATGCGATATCTGGAAGAGACCCATCTGCCCTTCCCCCTTGATCTTTCGGCAATCTCCCCCTATGTTGCCGCGGTGCCGGGTGGTCCCGGTCTCCCGGACAGGGCGGGTCGGTTGCCCTGCGTAATGTGAATCCGCAGAAAGACTTGCCGTTATC
The DNA here is from genome assembly GCA_034439795.1 of Planctomycetaceae bacterium. Lineage (GTDB taxonomy): Bacteria > Planctomycetota > Planctomycetia > Planctomycetales > Planctomycetaceae > DSVQ01. The sequence goes on from JAWXBB010000551.1 coordinate 4,313, forward strand.
ATGGCCGATCTGATTCCCCCGCATGGCGGGTTGACGGAGCCGGTGTGCCGGACCGTCCCCGAGGCCGAAATCGCCGCCTTCAAGGCCGAAGCCGCCACGTTGCCGCAGGTGCCCGTCTCCGCCGCCGACTTGTCGTCGGTCTTCCGCTTCGGCGACGGCACGCTCAGCCCGCTCACCGGCCCGATGAACAGCGAGACTTACCAC
>JAWXBB010000552.1:0-7505 GCA_034439795.1 Planctomycetaceae bacterium
CCGGAATCACAGCGTCGCGAGGGCGAACTCTTCCTTGCGGTACGGCAGATTCGCGAGGCAGAGGTTCCCTTCGGCGAGATCGCGGTTCTGATCGAACGCCAGCCGCACAGAGTTCCGCAGGTTTTCGCGGGCTTCGGCCAGGGTGGTGCCGCGGGAGGCGGCGGAGGGGAATTCCTCGACATACGCGAGCACGCCGTCCGGCGTCTCGACATAAACGGCGGTGAGTTGCATGACGGCTTTCCATGCCAGGCGGAGGGGAATCAATTCGCTCGCCGATGACGCTACCGAATTCGCGTCCGGGCTGCACGCAAAACTCGTGGCGTGGGGCCGCAGATTGTCGAATTGACCAGGACGGGGGCTTGCCAGTCCGCGTGGCCCGCGCAGCTTCACAGGGGCGGCCACAATTCGGTGGCTCCCCGAGCGCAGTGACCCCGGACGCTTGGAGCGTCCGGGTCACTGGAGTCCGGTCAATCGCGCGAATCATCCGGCCGTCACGGCTTCCCTTGCCGCTGGCCGCCCCGACAGTTCGTTGTGCAATCGGTCCAGCGCCTGCAACTGGGCCTCCACCCGCGGCGTGATGCTCGTCCGGTCCAGCCACATCTCCAGCGCGGCGATGCACTCCGCGCACAGATGCTGGCCGGCGTCCTTCTTCATGATCGACAGGGCTTTCTCCCGCGGCATGCCGTCGCGATACGGCCGCGCGGCGGTCAACGCCTCGTACACGTCGGCGACCGCGAGAATGCGGGCCTCGAGGGGCATCGAGTCGCCCGGCAACCGGCGGTGATAGCCCCGGCCGTCGAGCCGTTCGTGATGCGCGCTGGCGACATCCGCCAGCCGGCCGAACAACGGCACTTGCGACAGAATCTTCAACGAGTAGTCGGGATGCAGCTTGATCTGGGCGAACTCCTCGTCGGTCGGCTTGCCCGGCTTGTCGAGAATCGCGTTCGACACCCCCAGTTTACCGAGGTCGTGCAATAATCCGGCCCGACGCAGGTCGCGCCGCGCGGGGGCGTCGAAGCCCAGCATGTCCGCGATGCCGACCGCGATGTCCGCCACGCCGGTCGAGTGCTTGTACGTCCACGGCGACTTGGAATCGACCACGCGGGCGAACCCTTCGGAGATGCGGTCCAACCCGTCGGCGTCGGCGTAACGCTGTTCGTCTTCCGGCTCCCAGGCGGCGAGCGTGGCGTGCAAATCCTCGTTGAGCAGCGACGCCCAAAAGTCGCTGTCGACGCGGGTGGATAGCAGCGCCCGCACCAGGCGGGGATCGAACCACCGCCCGCTGCGTTCGTGCGCCATGTGCAGGGCGGCAAACGGACCCTGCGTCATGCAGAAGACCTCCACCGTCTGCGCGAGATTCATGATCCGCGACAGCAGCGGAATCTCCTCCCCCTTCAGTCCGACGGGATGGCCCTTGCCGTTCCAGTGTTCGTCGAGGCTGCGAATCGCCTGAGCGGTGGCGACGGGCATGTCGAGTTCGCGGGCGATTTCGGCCCCGCGCTCGCAGCGCTGCTCCACGAGTTGGGCCTCTCCCTGTTCTCCCTCGCGGGCCATCACCGCCAGCCGCAGCATCTTCTGCAGCGTGCCCCCGCCGGGGGCGACCTGCCGCCAGGCGAACATCGCCTTTTCACTGACCTTCGTCCAGTCGATGAGCTTGATGTCCCGCTTGACGCCGCGGTCGTCGGCTCCGAACAGCCACGCCATCTTCGCCGCGTTGCTGGAGCAGCCGAGATCTTTGAGGATCATCGCATAAAACAACGCCGACTGGCCTACCACAGGGAGCGAGATTTCCTGGGCGATCCGCATCCCAATGAGTGCGCTGCGGATGGCATGTCCCGACGCCTGCCCCTCGGTCAGGTCGAGCGCCAGCGACAGCGCCGACAACACTTCGGAGGTGCGAATCACGCCCGGCTCGACGAGCGGTTCGAGGGCCTGCGCGCCGTAACTGAGCGTGCAAAACGTGGGCATGTTGTGGTCTCGAGAACGAGGCGTGGGTCGTGAGAATGCCGGGGATTGATGGGTCGCACAGAGAACGTTAGCTTGCCCGCGGTGATACGGCCCTCTGAAGACGGCGACAATTGCTCACTCGCCGGGCCGATCGTAGCGATGGTGCGGGAATGCTCGTCGGGGACACGGTGCAGCGGTACACTTCGGGATCATCCTCGTCGCCCCTCCGGAGTTCGCCCGATGCGCTGGTCTCTCCCGCTCACATGCGTGGTCTGCGTCGCCGTTCCGCTGTCTGCATCCGCCCAGGCGCCGCTGCGGTTCGATCTGATCCCGAAAGAATTGACCAACGCCGCGGGACAGTACCAACCGCTGCGAACGAAGCTGGTCATCCCCGACGTGCCGCGGGACAAGGTGATTTGTTTCTGTCTCTACACCACGCACCGCGGCGTGCTGAAGCTCAGTGCGCAGTTGTACCCGCTGGCCGACGGCGAAAGCCGGACGGTCACGCTGGCTGTCGAACGGAACGGCCAATGGCAGAAGCTGGCCGATGAGAATGTGGACGGTCTCGGCTGGCAGGCCGTGTTCCGTATCGCCGATTGGGACGACGCGCAGCGCGTCAAATACCGCGTGACGCACCCCGGCGGCGCGAGTTACGAGGGCGTCATCCGGGCCAACCCGCGCGACCAGGACGAAATCGTTGTCGGCAATTTCTCGTGCAACTCCAACACCGACCGCAATCTCAAGCCGGACATCCTCGCCAACCTCCGGGTCTTGGACCCCGACCTGCTGTTCTTCGCCGGCGATCAGAGCTACGACCACAAGGAACACCTCGCCGCGTGGCTGCAGTTCGGCCGGCAGTTCGGCGACATCATCAAGGACCGGCCGACGGTCACGATCCCCGACGATCACGACGTCGGTCATCCGAACCTGTGGGGTGAGGGGGGCGAGCTGTCGACGATCGCCGGCAATGCCGACGGCGGGTACGCGATGCCCGTCGAGTACGTCAACATGGTCCAACGGCAGCAGACCGCCCATTTGCCCGACCCTTACGATCCCACGCCGATCAAACGCGGCATCACCGTGTATTACACGTCGCTCAACGTCGGCGGCATCGACTTCGCCATTCTCGAAGACCGCAAATGGAAGACCGGCCCCGCGGGGTTCATCCCCAAAATGGGACCGCGGCCCGACCACATCAACGACCCGCAGTACGACCGGCAGGCGGTCGATGTTCCCGAAGCCGAATTGCTCGGCCAGCGGCAACTCAAGTTCCTGCGCGACTGGGGCCAGACGTGGACCAACGCCGAAATGAAATGCGTCCTCTCGCAGACGCCGTTCGCGGGGGCGGCCCATCTGCACGGCGGCAAGCAGGACCGGCTGCTCGCCGACCTCGATTCCAACGGCTGGCCGCAATCGGGCCGGAATGCGGCGCTTAAGGAGATCCGCAAGGCGTTCGCGTTCATGATGTCGGGCGACCAGCATCTCTCGACGGTGATTCACCACGGCGTCAACAGTTGGGGCGATGCCGGCGTGCAGTTCACGTCGCCGTCGATCTGGAATCTCTACGGCCGCTCGTGGGTTCCTTTAGAACCGGCGCTTGCACCGTATCCAAAGAGTCCGCTGCCGTCCGCCGGGAACTACTACGACGGCTTCGGCAACAAACTGACGATGGCCGCGTATGCAAATCCCACCGCCGAGAACTACCAGGGGACCGGCTTCGGCATCGTGCGATTCCAGAAATCGTCGCGTGCAATCGTCATGGAATGCTGGCCGCGGTTCGTCGACGTGACGAAACCCGACGCCACGCAATATCCCGGCTGGCCGCTGACGGTCTCGCAACTTGACAACTACGGCCGCGAACCAATCGCGTGGCTGCCCACGCTGGTGATCGACGGTCCGGACGACCCCGTCGTGCAGATTGTCGACGAAGACTCGGGCGACGTGGTCTACACCGTGCGCATCAACGGCCGCCGGTTCGCGCCGAAGGTGTTCCGCGAAGGGACGTATACCGTGCGGATCGGCGAGGGGACGAATCGCGTGGAACGGGCGGGCGTGGAGACGATCGGCGAACGGGACGGGCGGACGTTGTCGGTGATGTGGCCGAAGTAGTTCTTCCGCAGAATCCCGACCACGAAAGGCGAGTGTCCAGATGGTTTGAACGTCAAAGCCGTAGCGCCTGCAGGATCAGCAAGTCCTCGGCGGCATTCAGGCAAATGAGATGGACCGCAATCGCTGCAACGATGGCCGCGCAATGCAACGCATCCAGCAGATAGGCGATAACGCCGCGACAGCCGTGGAGATACATCAGCACCAGATAGAAGAAGGTGTATGCGCACGCCGCGCCGATCACGGCTGGCGTGTTGATCACAACCAGATCTGAGATTGGCATTACGAGCGACAATGACCAGTTGGCAGGGACACCGAAGTCCCGGTACATGAGCTTGGACACCGGGACGTTTTCGTACAACCCCCAGAACAGCAGGCACACCGCCGTCAAAAACCGTGTGACGTGCAACGCGACACAGAGTGTGATCGTCAGCCTGGGATGCCGCGTGGGTTCCCACAGCATCAAATGCGGTGAGCGAAACCTTTGATCGGCAGGTGTGTTCATCGAGTCACAACGCTCCCGTATTTGCCGGTCCTCCTTGAAATCCCAACCAATTACCGAAGGGACTCAAGTCCCCCCGTGCGCCGGCAACACCGCCCCGTCGCCGACCAGCGACGGCCGGTCGCCGAGGATCGCCCGCAGCTTTCGCAACGCGCGGAGGTGCCGCATTCCCGCGGCGGCGGGAGACAGCCCCAGCGCCGTCGCCGTCTCGGTGTTGCCGAGTTGCTCGAAGTGCCGCATCAGGATGATGTCGCGGTCGTCCTCTTCGAGCTGTTCGATCGCCGTCAGGAACCGGGCTTCCAGTTCGCGGCGGATGTTCGCCGCGGCCGGGGTCAATTCCTGATCGGCGAGCTGCCCCATCAAGTCGAAGGACGAGCGGTCGCCGCCGGGCGGACCGGTGTGCGCTTGTTCGCGGTCGAGGCTGCGCCGCTGGGCGCCGCGGTGCTGGCGGTGCATCTCGATCAGCCGGTCCTTGGCGAGATGCCGCAACCACAGATGAAACGGCAACCGCGGATCGGCGAGGTAGCCCGCGAGCCGTTGATTCGCCTCCAACAGCACGTCCTGCACGATGTCGCTGGCATCGACCCGCCGCGCGATCGCCCGGTCCAGCCGCATCTGCACCAGCTTCCGCAACGCCTCGCGATGCCGGTCGAGCAGCGCGTTGACGGCGTCGGCCCGCCCGCGACCGGCCTCCGCCAGCAACTGATCGGTCTCGCCGGTGTTGGGCCAGAAATTCATGGGTGATGGGTGGTAGGAGATAGGTGGCAGGCAGAGGAAGAGAGTTGGTCGTTGGTTGGTAATCGTTGGTAGAAGCCATTTTAATACCCGATCCTGGTTGTTGCCGGTGATGGCAGACCGTTGATCGGAGGTCAAATACGCCGCAGGCGTTCGATCACACAGCCCAGGGTCGCGAGTCTGCGAGCGCACCCTGGGGACATGGCGTTCGAGGCGCATCGACCCTGAAAGGGTCGCATCACCGGCGGCCTAAAACCGTTATGAAACCCTTTCAGGGTATGGGGTTCGTCATTGACTGCCACCCAGGGTGCGCTCGCAGACTCGCGACCCTGGGCTTTGTTATGCAACGCCTTCAGCGTAAAAACCATGCGGTCTTGAAACCGCTTCTAGGCAGAAAAAAACATTACACCGCACGTCTTTCTCTGCCTACCCACTATCAGCTACCAACTTTCTCCATCGGATACTCGCTGATCGGTATGCCCAATTCGCGCACCTGCTGCAATCTTCTCCAGCCGCGGGTCAACAGGTCTTCGCGGCGGGCGACGTCGGCCGGGTCGAGATTTCGCTTGTCGAACGGGCCGGTGACGACGACCGGCTCGAACGCGGGATGGACGATGAACTGGGCATCGACCGGGTTGCAGCGGATGTGCCGCTCGGGCGTGGTCAGCAGCGACCGGACGGGGATCTCGCCGATGACGTACCGCAGATACAGATCGCTGTCGACGATCTCCGGCACGTCTTCGCCGCAGACTTCGCACAGGTAGCCCTGGTCGCACTTCGCCATGTTCGCCGCTCCGTTCGTGTGGTTCATCATACGCGGCGACGGCGATGCTCAATAGCAAGAAGGCCTCACGCAAAGGCGCAAAGCTCGCAAAGGAAGGCAGTTTTAGGAGGGGAACCACGAAACACACGAAAGGCCACGAAAGAAGCCGGACACTCAGCCCATAGGATTAGAGACGGATCGCGTCGCAGATCGCAGGTCGATGATTGGCTTTCCTGGAATCAAGCTTTTCGTGAGCTTTCGTGTGTTTTGTGATTCACTCCCTGGTTTTTCCTTTGCGAGCTTTGCGCCTTTGCGTGAGGCCCGATTCTGCTTTCGATTGCAGTCTCTCGGTGAGAATGGTCTATTGATGGTTGATGGGTTCCGAACGCGGGAGACACGGCGATGCTTTCACGGCGCGATTTTCTTCAGGCGGCGATCGCCGCAGGGACGGCGGTGGCGACGGTTGGTCCGCAGCGGACGCGCATCGCCTACGGGGCCGAGGCCCGCAGCGCGAATGAGAAGCTGAACCTCGCCGTCATCGGCGTCGCGGCCCGCGGCGGGGCGAACCTCAAGGGAGTCTCGCACGAGAACATCGTCGCGCTGTGCGACATCGACGGGCAGCGGCTCGAACAGGCGGCGGCCGAGTTTCCGTCGGCCCGCAAGCTGGTCGACTTCCGCGACGTGTTTTCGCTGTCCGGGCTGGACGGCGTCGTCGTCAGCACGCCCGATCACACCCACGCCATTCCCGTCGCGATGGCGCTCAAGGCCGGTTTGCCGGTCTACTGCGAGAAACCGCTCACGCACTCGGTCTACGAGGCCCGCGTGCTGCGGCGGCTCAACGCGCAGGCGAACGTCGCCACGCAGATGGGGAACCAGATTCACTCCGACATGTCGAACTACCGCCGCGTCGTCGAGATCGTGCGGTCGGGTCTGCTCGGCGAGATCAACCGCGTCCACGTCTGGCAGGGTGGCACGGTTCGCGAGGGCGTTCGCGTCAAGGAGGGAACGCCCCCCGCCCACGTCAATTACGACCTGTGGACCGGTCCCGCGCCGCTGCGGCCGTATCACGAATCGCACTTCCATTTCAACTGGCGCTACTGGTGGGACTACGGCGGCGGTCAGCTCGCCGACTTCGGTTGCCACTTCATGGACCTGCCGTTCTGGGCGCTGGAGCTGAAGGCCCCGACCACCGTCGCCGCCAAGGGGGAAAAGGCTCACAACGGCGAGAACGACACGCCCGGCAAGCTGCAGGTCGATTACCAGTTCCCCGCCCGCGGCGGCTACCCGGCCGTGCATCTGACGTGGTATCACGGCGGCTGGATGCCCGAGGGGGCCGAGGCGTACAAGAAGAATTCCGGCGTGCTGTTCGAGGGAACGGAAGGCAAGCTGCTCGCCGACTACGGCACGAAGCAGGTCTTCCTCAACAGCGGCGCGACCGCCGCCCCGGTGCAG
>JAWXBB010000553.1:0-3425 GCA_034439795.1 Planctomycetaceae bacterium
CCCGTCGGAATTTGTTCCCGCCACGCAGACCGAGCTCGCCCGGTTCGTCGCCGAGAATGCGGCTGGAGCGAAGCAGCGGCTCTGTCCCGCGGGCGGCCGCGTCGTCAAAAACGTCGCCGGGTACGACATCTGCAAGCTGCTCGTCGGTTCGCGCGGCACGCTGGCGGCCATCACACAGGTCACGCTCAAACTCAAACCGCGACCGGCAGCAACCGGCTGGTGGTGGCTGACGTTCGACACGTTCGCCGAGATGGAGAACGTGCTGCATCGGCTGCTGACGTCGTCCGCCCGGCCGGTCGCGCTGGAGATGCTCGACGTCCCCGCGGCGAAACTCGTGGTGACGGAATCGCGATTGCCGCTGCCGTCCAATTTGCCCGTGCTGGCGATTCAGGTCGATGGAACGGCCCGCGAAGTGGCGTGGCAACTCGACGCCGTCCGCAAGGAAGTCGTGCCCTTCGGCGTGCAGCAGTTGCAGCAACTCACCGGGGATGATGCGACGAAACTGACGACGGCCCTCACCGAGTTCCCGATTCCCACTGACGAGCCACTGACGTTTCAGGCGAACGTCAAGCCGTCGCAGTGCTGGGAATTCGCGGAACTGGCGACGAAACTCGACGTCGCCGTGCAGTGTCACGCGGGCAACGGCGTCATCATCGGCCAGTTTCCGGAGCAGATCGCCACGCTCGACAAGGCCCGGGCGCTGTTGGACCAACTCCGTCAGTTCGCCCGCCGCAACCGGGGCAACCTGACCGTGCTGCACTGTGACCCGGAATGGCAAGACGATCTGCCGATGTGCGGCGACCCCGAACCCGCCTGGCCGCAAATGGTGCAACTGAAGCGGCAACTCGACCCGGACGGCGTGTGGAACGCGGGTCGGTTCGTCGATCGCGCCGCGGCCACGTATAATGTTTCGTAGGAGCCGGGGCGTGTCGCCCCGGTCTTCTGTATTCAAGAAAGCCAAGACCGGGGCGACACGCCCCGGCTCCTAAAGAAATATCTATGACCGACGCACCCACCGCACCGACGACATCGCCCCCGCGGATCGGCGCGTCGATCGACTACGAAAAGTTCCTCGACTGCGTCCACTGCGGCCTCTGCACCGCGGCGTGTCCGACGTATCTCGAAACCGGCGACGAGAACGACAGCCCCCGCGGCCGCATCTACCTGATGCGGGCGGTCACCGACGGGCGGCTCGAACTGACCGACTCCGTCACGCGGCACCTCGACCTGTGTCTCGACTGCCGCAGTTGCGAGACCGCCTGCCCGTCCGGCGTGCAGTACGGCCGGCTCATCGAACCGTTCCGTATCGAAATGCGGCAGACATCACCGGGAGCAAAAGGCGAAGCCCCGCGAGGCTGGTTCGAGCGCTGGGTGCTCTACGGGATGTTCCCCTATCCGCGGCGATTGCGGTTCTCGCTCTGGCCGCCGGCCATCGCGCAATGGACGGGGCTCGACCGGCTGGCGGAACGATTCGGGTTACTCAATCTCCTCCCCGACAAACTGCGTCGGATGCACCGCCTCCTGCCGCGCCTACGGTCTCGCGAAGCGGGCCTCCCCGCGATGCTCCCCGCCGTCGGTCCGCGTCGCGCGCGGGTCGCGCTGTTCACCGGCTGCGTCGCCGACGCGCTGTTTCACCACGTCAACTGGGCGACCGCGCGGGTGCTGCAACAGAACGGGTGCGACGTCATCGTGCCGCAGTCGCAGGTCTGCTGCGGGGCGATCCATTACCACAGCGGCGCCGGCGAACCGGCCGTGCAGTTCGCGAAACGGAATCTGGCGGCGTTTCCGCTGGACGATCTCGACGCCGTCATCATCAACGTCGCCGGCTGCGGCTCGATGCTGAAGGACTACGGCCACATGGCCCACGAGGTCGCCGCCGAGGACGACGACTTGCAGAAGGCGTGCGACCGGTTCGCCGGCAAGGTCCGCGATGTCTCCGAGTTCCTCGCCGGCCTGGGGACAATCCCGCCGCAGGGCGAAGTGCCGCTGACGGCGACATACCACGACGCCTGCCATCTGTGTCACGCCCAGAAAATCCGCGACCAGCCGCGGCATCTGTTGTCGCTGGTGCCGGGGCTGAAACTGGTGCCGCTGGCGGAATCAGAAATCTGCTGCGGGGCCGCGGGGAGCTACAACCTGACGGAGGGGGACATGGCGGATCGGCTGGCGATTCGCAAGATTTCGCACATCCGCGACAGCGGCGCCAACGTTGTCATCAGCGGCAACGCCGGCTGCACGCTGCAAATGCAGGCCGCCCTCCGCGACGCGGGCCTCGACATCCCGGTGGTGCATCCGATGGAGATTCTCGACTGGAGCTACCGCGGGGTGACGCCTTGGAAATAGGGTGGTCCGAGTCTTCGAGACCCACCACATCGGTGGTTCATCGTGGTGGGACTCGAAGACTCGGCCCACCCTACAAACTTATGTTAGAATTCCCAAGTATTCGCGCACTCATCGCAGTGAGCTTGTGTCGGATGTTCCTTGCGCGAAAGCCCAGTTGCGAGAATCGACAGGCCACCAGTTAATAGAGCCCCGGCAGCTTTGCTGCCGCTAATACCTTTTTTGCGTTCAACGACTTTTGTTCGGACGCACCCCTTCGTCTGACAATGAGGACAGCTCATCGCGGAATTAATCGGCCCCCATGTTTCTGTAGCCAATTTGTCAGGTGGCAAAGCCAACTTTCTTTTGGCTTCGTAAACTCCGGCAACAATGCCGGCAACAACGCCACCAACAACGATCAAGACTCCGACGGTAAAACAATCCATGGCGCATGGCTCAGTATGTGATTTTTCCGCTGCCGAACAGGGATTCGACCGCCGAAGTTCGGTCGAAGATTACCGCAGTTTGGCAATGCGACATGCAACTGTCAACTCTGATGGGTCATGCATGCAAACGAGTTGCGATGGCTCGCGAATCTGAATCCCGTGCGACACCGCACTGGGCCTCGTGCTATTCCGCAGCCTTCACAATTCCATTCGTCACAATCGGCAGCCGAAGCGAAAGGACCGTCCGCGGGCGGCGGATGGCCATGCGGAGCGCAAGGTTTCCGGTAGGGTAGAGGAGACAGTCCGCGATGCCACTCACCGAGTTCGGAGACCGACGACCATCGAAACGGGCCGACGATGCTGTTGTTGCCAAACAGGGTGTGTCAGTGCGGTTGTGCGACCTGTTGTGCTGCTTCTACTCCTACTACAATTGATCCCGGACGACTGACCCGGAAACGTAAAAACCTGACCTGCGGCTTAAGCAATTTCATGACCCCGCCGATTCGTGCCGTCTGTTTCGATCTCGACGGCCTGATGTTCAACACCGAGCACGTCTTCTTCGAGGCCGGCGGCGAGTTGCTGCGGCGGCGCGGCAAAGAGATGACGCTCGACGTGATGAACGTCCTGATCGGCCGACGCCCGCTGGAATCGTTCGAGGCG
>JAWXBB010000554.1:0-2556 GCA_034439795.1 Planctomycetaceae bacterium
CGATTACGCCCGCCTCCGCCTCACACATGCTCGCCATCGACGGGTTGCGTCGGATGGTTCAACTCCTCGACGCCATTCGCAGACGCGGAACTCCCCCGAACCCGTCATCCTGAGATCCCGCAACTCTTCGTTTCACGGCGGGGGTAGGATGCCCTCGCCCGCACTTCGCCCGACCCCATCGAGAGGGACCTCCGTGAACTCCCATCCGCCACCAATTTCTCAGCACGCCGTTAGCAGGCACGTCTGGTCCGATCTCCCTGACGACCTGCAACAGCGTGCCATCCGGCTCCTTGCCCAACTCGCTTACGCCCAACTCCGTCAGACCACACAACGACCCACACAGGAGATGAACGATGATCACCCCACGCAGCACCAAGATTCGCCCCGATCATCTTGACCGCAAGGCGTTCGTCTACGTCCGGCAATCCACACTGTTCCAGGTTCGCGAACACACCGCCAGCACCGCTCGGCAGTACGACCTCGCCCAGCGAGCGAGGAACCTGGGTTGGTCGGAAGCATCGGTTACCGTCATCGATCAGGATCAGGGACGATCCGGCTCCTCCGCAGTCGATCGCGACGGCTTTCAGTTCCTGATCGCCCAGGTCGGACTCGGTCAGGCCGGGGCCGTTATCAGTCTCGAAGCATCCCGGCTGGCACGCTCGTGCAGCGACTGGTACCGCTTGTTGGAGATCTGTGCCCTGACCGACACGCTCGTCATCGACGAGGACGGCGTTTATGACCCCGGCCAATATGCCGACCGTCTTTTGCTCGGCGTGCTCGGCAGTATGAGCGAAGCGGAACTCCATTGGCTCCGCAACCGGCTCCTCGGCGGCAAACTGGCCCGAGCCGAGCAGGGCGAACTCCGGATGCGTCCGCCCGTTGGCCTGGTCTTCGACGCGGCTCGTCGATTGGTTCTCGACCCCGACGAGCAAGTGCGTCACGCCGTCCAGTTGCTGTTCACACAGTTCGAGTTGACCAACTCAGCCCTGGCAGTCGTCAAGCACTTTGCCGAACACCGACTGCTCTTTCCCGATCGCCTCTGGGGCAAGACCCGCGACGGCGAACTGCTCTGGAAACCACTGCGACACGGCCGCATCCTGGACGTCTTGCACAACCCACGCTATGCGGGCGTCTACGTCTACGGCCGAACCAAAACACGCACCCGAGTAATGCCCGGCGAGTCGCCTCGTATCAAGGGCCGCACACGGCGCGTGGCACAGCCCGATTGGCCGATCGTGCATCACGACAAGCACCCCGCCTACATCACCTGGGAGCAGTTCCTTCGCAATCAGCAACGTCTCGGCGACAACTGCACGAACCGCGTTTCTGATCGCCGCGGCGCCGTGCGAGAAGGCAACGCCCTGTTGCAGGGAATCGTGTTGTGTGGGCAGTGTGGTCGTCGAATGAGCGTGCGGTATACGCGCGACGGGAAGACGCCCACCTACGAGTGCAACCAGATCCACAAGCAGCAAGGTGGACGCACTTGCCAGTCCATCCGCGGTGACGGTGTCGATGCGGCCGTGACCCGCTTGTTTCTCGAAGCCATCCAACCGGCTCAACTGGAAGTCTCGATGGCAACGCTGGCGGAGATCGAGAACCAGTCGCGTCAGGTCGAGCGTCAGTGGCAGTTACGTCTCGAACGTGTCCGTTACGAGGCCGATTTGGCCCGGCGGCGGTTTCAGGCGGTCGAACCAGAGAACCGGCTCGTCGCCCGAACTCTGGAGAAAGACTGGAACGAGAAGCTGTCAGCAGTCGAGAAACTGGAGCGTGAGCGGGCTGTCGTTCCGATGTCGGCCGCGTTGCCATTGAGCCCGGAAGAACGCCATCGCATTCTGAACCTGGCCGAGGATCTGCCCGCGTTGTGGCATGCCCCGACAACGACGCCGGTGGAGCGGAAGCAACTGTTGCGGCTGCTGATCAAGGACGTGACACTCACCAAGGGTGCCTCGACGATCACGGCAGCGTTGCGCTGGCAAACGGAGGTCTGCTCCGCGGTGGAGGTTCCTCGACCGCCACGCTCTTGCGATGCGCGGCGTACACCGACCGCCGTGGTCGAACGAGTTCGTGCTCTGTCTGCGGATCACACGGACCGCCGGATCGCCGAACAGTTGAACGCGGACGGATGGAAGAGCGGCGCGGGAGGATGCTTCACGGCAGTCAAGGTCCAGTGGATTCGTTACGTCCACGAGATTCCGAACGCTTGCCCGGAAGGTCCGGCGGCGTGTAAGCCGGGGAAGCGCGGCGACGGGAGATGCTCGGCACAGGTCGCGGCGAAGGCTTTGAACGTGACCGTGTACACGATAGCGGACTGGTGCAAGAGCGGGCGGTTGGATGGCATCCGGGCCGTCGCTCACGGTCCGTGGTGGGTGCGGCTCACTCCCGCAGTCATCGAGCAGTTGCGAAAGCCAATCCAGCGTCGATGGAAGAAGCGATCGTCGAAGTGAACGCCATCGGTTATCCTGGTCTGCGTGTCAGCCGGAACCGGTTCATCGAGCCGGTTCCATTCCCAACCCTCATGTGAAGGAGTGCAGTATGAGCGAGTCATGGGGATGCCCA
>JAWXBB010000555.1:0-20686 GCA_034439795.1 Planctomycetaceae bacterium
ATCGTGGTCGGCGGCGGCGCCCTGGCGTGGATCTATTTCCGCAGCGACGAGCTGTTGCGCGTCGAGCTGCTCAAGCAGGCGGAAATGATCGTCCCCGGTTGCGACATCACGATCGGCCGCGCGAATTTCGATCTCCTGGGCCGGGTCCGCATCTTCGATCTGGCCGTGAAACTCCCCGACGACCGCCGGCCGTCGCTCGTCATTCCCGAAACGCTGATCACGCTCGACCGGCAGCGGTTCGCTGACCATCAGCAGGTGATCGTCGAGGCGATCCGCCTCAGTCAGCCGCAGGTGCGCCTCATCCGGTTCGCCGACGGCCGGTTCAACTGGTCGGGACTACAGGTCGTATTGGAAGAGGCAGGGGGCGTGCTGCCCGACGTCGACATCGTCCACGGCCGCGTCGATCTGCTGTTCGACCGCGGCAGTCAGCAACGGGCCTTGTCGTTGCCCGTCGAAGACGTGATGTTCAGTGCGAAACCGGCGTCGCGGAAATCGTATACCGTGCAGATGTCCGCCCGGACCGACGTCACCGGCACCATCGCCGTACAGGGTACGGTTCCGACGGAACCCGCGGCGTGGCAGTTCGACGCCGACATTCAGAAACTCGCCCTCGATGCCAATACGCTGGAACTGGCGGCGGCGTTGCGGCCCGACCTGCCGCAACACATCGCGCAGGGGGAACAGTGGCTGGCGACGAAGCTGCCGTCGCTCGCCGATCTCCCGCCGACGGCCTCGCCCACCGGCAGCGCGCTCACCACGCGGCTGCAACTGCACGCCGAGCAAACCGACCCCGCGACGGCCCCGGTCTTTCGCGGCGTCGCCACGATTCTCACCGGCCGGTTGGAGCACCCCGCGTTGCCCACGCCGCTGTTCGACCTGTGCGGGCAGATCGAAGCCGATCACCGCGGTGCGAAGGTCAAGGAGCTCTCCGCACGGAACGGTCAGACGACGCTCAAGCTCATGGGCGACGCCATCTTCGGCGGCGCTGCGAACGCGACGATTCAGGTCACGGACGTGCCGATTGATGAGGCCCTGGTCGCGCGGTTGCCGCCTGTGTTGCAGCGACACGTCGCCTCACTGGCGTTGTCCGGCGATGTCAGCGGGCAGGTGAAACTCGGACTCGCTGAGGGCGGACAACCCGCGTGGGACATCGACCTGACTCTCGCCAACGGCCATGTCACGCACGAGAAATTCCCGTATCCCGTCCGCGACGTCACCGGCCGGTTGACGTGGCGCGGCGACCTCGTTGAATTCGCCGGCAAGGGCCTCGGCAATGGGGTGCCGGTTGAAGTCGTCGGCACGATCAAGCAACCGGGACCGCTGGGGGACGCCGTCTTCGACATCCGGGCCGACAACGTCCCCATCGACGAGACGCTACACCACGCGTTTCCGCCGAACATCCGGCAGATCATCGAGTCGCTGCGGCTGACGGGCCACGGTCACGCCCGCGCGCGGATCGTCCGTCCGGAGGGACCGAATCAGAAATACCAGGTCGCCGTCGTGGCTCGCTTGACCAATTGCACGACGCAGCCGCAGGCGTTTCCCTATGCGGTGTCGAAGCTGTCGGGCATCGTCCGCTGGCTGGGGGACCGCGTCACGTTCGAGCAGCTCTCCGGCGAACACGACGGAGCGGTGCTGACCGGTTCGGGATCCTACGACTGGCAGCAGTTGCCCGGCCAATTGAAACTGGACGTGCAGGGGACCAACGCCGCGTTCGATCGCGCGCTGTATGCCGCGTTGCCGGCGACATTGCAGGACGTGTGGGACAGCTTCGCGCCGCAGGGACGGTTCGATGTCGCCACGCATCTGGACTGGACGTCCGGCACATTGCCCGTCGTGGAAGTCTCCAAGCTGGACGTCCTCGACGCCGCGGTGATGCTCCGCGAGTTCCCCTATCCGTTCCAGGACGTCACCGGCAGCTTCAGTTACAGCAACAACGAGGTCGGCATCGCGGCCTTCACGGCCCGGCACGACGAAACCCGCGTCAGCGGCGCCGGCCAGGCGACGTGTCACCCCGACGGCGCGGTCACCATCGCGCTCTCGCAGTTTCACGTGGATGATCTGACGCCGTCCCCCGCGCTGCGGCGCGCGTTGCCGCAGACGCTGCGCGACGTGATCGACACGCTCGAGCCGTCCGGCCGGTTCTCGTTTCACGGGCCGGTCAAGTTCTACGGCGACAAGGCCCGCGGCGGCATCGTCGGGGCCGATTGGGAACTGCAGGTTCTGCTGGCCGGGGCGGCGCTCAACGCCGGCTTGCGCGTCGACGACATTCACGGCGAAGTGAAATTGGACGGCCGCTGGACGCCGCGCGAAACGATGCTGTCCGGGCGGCTGGACCTCGATTCGCTCGATATCTTGACCAACCATCAGATCACGAAAGTCAGCGGGCCGTTCACGCTGAAAGACGGCGTCTTCAAGGCCGGCTCCGGCCGGCCGCAGGGGGACAACGAGCCGCGCATCGCCGCGCAGGAGCATCTGACCGGCCAGGCGTTCGACGGCGATATCACGCTCGATGCGCTCGTCGATCTCCGTCGCGAGGAACCCGAGTATTGGGCGCACGTCGAACTCAACGGCGCGAGTCTTGAAAAGTATGCGCAGCGCCATCTGCGCGGGTACAACAACATCCGCGGACTGACGAACGGCTGGATGGAACTCCGCGGGCGCGGCCTGGCGGCGAGCGGCCTCGAAGGCGAAGGCCAACTGCAGATCAGCCCCGCGGCGCTGTACGAACTGCCGGTCTTCCTGCAGATCTTTCAGTTGCCGCAATTCCAAGGGATCAACCGGGCGGCGTTCAACTACGCGAACTTCTTCTTCACCATCGGCAACGAACGGTACAACTTCGAGCCGATCGATCTCGTCGGCAACACGATCAGCCTGCGCGGCCGCGGGAACGTACGGTTCGATGGCCAGGTGTCGCTCAACTTCTATTCGATGCAACCCCGCAATCAGATCCGCGTGCCCGGCCTGCGCGAGATCGTCGGCATGGTGAACATGATGAGCCAGGGATGGCTGGCCGTCGAAGTCAGCGGACCGATGGCGGCCCCGATCGCGCGCGTCGTCACCTTTCCGGCCGTCGACAGCGCGTTGCAACAGTTCCTCGGAGCGTTCGAGCCGCGGCCCGTCGGTCCGCCGCCGCCGTTGCTGCGCGGCCCGCCGCAGGCGACGTTTGCGCCGCGGGACGCGCCGAAGTAAGAACCGCAGGGGTGGGACCCCGCGGCTTCCTGGGAGTCCGATGTGGCGTGATCCATTCCGCTCTGGCCCGCGTTCTGAATGACAGACGTGAACCTTGGCGACCGTTGCGGCGTCTGAGACGACAAACCGGTTTGTTCGCAGCAGGGAGTTGGCGATGATGGCCTCACCGATTGCGTCACGACTGGCCCCCGACTGGGACCCCGAACGCTACGCGCAGGAGGCCCGGTTCGTCGCCGATTTCGGGCAGGCGCTGGTCCCGTTGCTCGAGTTGCAACCGGACGAGCGGATTCTCGACGTCGGTTGCGGCGACGGCGTATTGACGTTGGAACTGGCACGGCACGGTTGCCGGGTGGTCGGCGTCGATGCCAGTCCCCGCCAGGTGGAGGCCGCCCGGCGGCGTGGCGTCACGGCGCTGGTCTGCGACGGCCACAGCCTGCCGTTCCATCGCGAGTTCGACGCCGTGTTCAGCAATGCCGCGCTGCACTGGATGCAGCGGCCCGACGACGCGCTCGCCGGCATCGCCCGGGCGCTCAAGCCGGGCGGCCGGTTCGTCGCCGAGTTCGGCAGCCATGGCAACGTCGGCACGATCTGCAGCGCCCTGCGCGACTCCCTGCAACGTCGCGGCCACAGCTTCGACCAGCTCAACCCGTGGTACTTCCCGACCGACGCGGAGTATCGGGCAAAGCTCGTGCGGGCGGGCTTCGAGGTGCGGTGGCTGCAAAGTTTTCCGCGGCCGACACCGTTGCCGGGGAACATCATCGGCTGGCTGGAGACGTTCGCCCAGTCGTTCACGATCGGCTGGTCGCCGGCCGATCGAACGAGCCTGTTCAGCGAAGTCCACGACATGTGTCGCCCCACCCTCTGCGACGCCGAGGGCCGCTGGACTGCCGATTACGTGCGGTTGCGCTTCGTGGCGGTCAAGAAGTAAGAGATTGGAGAACCGCAAAGGGCGCGAAGGAAGACACGAAGAATTGTAGGGTGGGACGAGTCTTCGAGTCCCACCACGAACCAGGTTCAATTCTCCATGACCAGTTCGATGCGTCGCCTCCGTCGTTGAGAATTGGTCCTTGCGCCGTGGTGGGACTCGAAGACTCGTCCCACACTACTTCTGAATCGCCCTTATCTTCCCTTCGAGTCCTTCGCGCCTTCGCGGTTCTCCAATCCTTTTCACCTCAGTTCCCGCATCTCCTTCGCGACGTGATCGACGATCACCGGGAAGAAGAGGATCGTCGACGTGTGATCGCCCCATAGGCGGACGTGGTGGTCGTCGTCGAGTTTCGCGGCCCGCTTGAAGATCAGGGCGTTTTCCAACGGGACCACGCGGTCCTGCTCGGCGGAATAGAGCCACGTGTGCTGCGCGTCGAGGCGGTGCGCCAGTCGTGTCGGTTCGACGATGTTCAGCACCGCGCGGAGTTTGTCGTCGGTGTAGCCGGCCCGTTCCAGACGGCGGCGCAGCTCCGCGGCCTCCTTGTCGCCGGTCTGCAACATCCGATACAGATCGCCGCCGGACAGCATCAGGAACACCGCCTGATAGCCGTGGTCCAGCCCCGCCGACGTGGAGGACACGAACGCCCCCAGGCTCGTCCCCTGCAACGCGATTCGCTGCGGATCGACCCCCGGCAGCACGGCGACGGCGTCGCGCGCCCGGCGGACGTCGGCAATCGCCTGCCGCATGTTCAGCAGAAACCGTTCGCCACCGTCCGTCCGCACGCCCTCGCGACGGCGGAGTCCGTAATGCGGCAGGTGAATCAGAAAGCTGTGAAACCCCTTGGCGGCGAACGCTCTCGCGAACAGCTTGCCGACGGGCATCGCCGCGGCGGACTCATGCACGACGACAATCGCCGGCCGCGGCACATTCGGATCGGTGCCCGCGGGCTTGTGCCACAATAACGCGACGCGGTCGTTGACGTCGTCCTTGGTGTCGATGGCGGACGGGAAGCGAATCACGGCCTGATGGTCGGCGTCATCCACACTCGTGAGCGACACCTCGAACGCTGCCGGTTTCCAGGTGAGGTCCGCGAGCGCGGCTTGGGCGTCGGCGAGCGATTCGTCGGCGGGAGCGAGGGAGTCCCGCGCGGGGAGCGTTGTCTTCTCGGCAGCGCCGGCCGTCACGGCGAGCAGCAATGCGAATGCCGCAATGGGTGCCAGGCGACAAGAGGGGGCATTGGGGAGACGGGCAGAGATTAGCCAACTCTTCATGCTCGCCTGCCCCTCATCGCCGGCTGACTCCGTTCGCTGGCGCTCTCGGCTGTGATGCGGTTACTTCTTCTGCTTCACCGCGAGGTACTGCTGCACGAATCCCGCTTCTTTCAGCGGCAACGCGGGAACCACGCTGGCCTTCTCGAACATCGGGCGGATGCCGCGGCTGGCGGTCCATTCTTCGGCGGAGATTTCGCCGTTCTTGTCCTTGTCGGTGAGGCTGAAGAAATACTTCGCCTGGCGCGTGTCGGGGTCGTCGTTGTTCGCCGGTTTGTCGGGGGACATCGCGGCGTTGACCGCGGGCTTGCCGGCAACGGCGGGCGCTCCCGGTTTCGCCGCTGATCCGACTGCGGTTGCGGCGGTCGCTTTCGCGGGATCGTCCAGCTCGTTCGGAGTCAGGAAGCCGTCGCCGTTGCGGTCGAGGGCGACGAACTCGGCAAACTTGGCTTTGTCCCACTCGTACATGCCGATCTGGTCGTCCTTGTTCTTGTCGAAGGCCAGATACTTCGCCGGCAGCGCCAACGTCAGCCGGATTTTTTCCTTGCGTCGGCTACTGCTGCTGCGGCCGCGGTCCCGGTCGGAGCTGGAACCCGAACTGGAGCTGGACCGGCTGTCGCCGTCGCGGCGGCCTTCGTCTTCCTTGCGGCGGTCTTCTTCGATGCGGCGGTAAGTGTCCAGGAACCGGGACTTGGAAATATCGCGATTTCCGTCGAGCCCTTTGTCGCGGAAGCGGTCCCGCATGCGGTCGTCCATCCGCCGGAATTCGTCGTCGTCGATTTCGCCGTCTTTGTCGCGATCGAGGGAATCGAACGTCCGCTCGGCACGATCGCTATCCTGGGCCCAACCGTTAAGGTTCGCCTGAGCCACCAGAACCGCGGTAAACATCGCCATCGGAACCCAACAACGTCGATGCACGGCCGCACTCCAACCGAAGGAAACCGGGATTGTGTAGTGGTCCGCAGCAATGAACCCCGTATCATTGTCGAAGGGCCGGGGTGGGAATCAATCGTGGATTGTGAATCGGCGGGAAAATCTGCAAATTGTGAATTCGTCCGATCTTCGGTGCCCAAGCCCCGTTCTCCGAAACCGGCCGGGGTGGTCGGGGGTTGATTCCCGTATGATGATCGAACGCGGTGCGCGGCTGCGCGGACTGCGAACACACCAAGGATGATGCAACTCCTTCCCAGGATTTATGATGCATACGGCTCGCTACGGCTGGCGCAGCATTTGGCTGACGGGACTGACGTTGCTCGTCCTCGGCACGGCGACGGCACAGCCACCCGGTGGATTTGGTCCCGGCGGCCCGGGCGGCGGTCGCGGCGGCCCTCGCGGCGGCGATCCCAGTAGCCTGATCTCCAATCTGTCGGACAATTCGTTCCAGGAGCAGTTGCAGCTCACGGACGAACAGCAAACGAAACTCGGCGATCTTCGCGGAGAGATGCGCGAGGCGATGATGTCGACATACAGGGATGGGAGTTTCCGCGACATCCCTGAAGACCAGCGCCGCGCAAAGTTCCAGGAAATGAACCGCCCGTTTGAAGAACGGGCCGCCAAGCTGCTGACGCCGACGCAAACGGCGACCTGGGAAAAGCGCAAAGTCGAAGTCGCCGCACAAGCCGCGGCGGCCGGGGGCGCCACGCCCGGTGCGCCGACCCCCGCCGCTTCAACCGCCGTGTCGCGGCGGCAGGCGCTGCCCAACGAGCCGGTCCCGGAAGGGGCTGACGTGATGGCCTCGTTCAAGCCGACCGGCGACGGTCCCGCCATCCACCGGCCGGGCGAAGACGCCATTCTCGTCTTCAATTTCCGTTATGCCCCGTGGACCGAAGTGCTGGAACTGTTCGCCGACGCGGCCGGATTGACGCTCGACCTGAACGACGTTCCCCAAGGGACGTTCAATTACTACACGGACAGCCGTCCGTACACCGCGACGCAAGCGTTGGACATCATCAACGGCTACCTGCTCCCCAAGGGCTACATCGTCATCCGTCGCGATCGCTTCCTGACCTGCTTCAACCTCGACGACCCCCTGCCGCCGAACGTCATTCCACTGATTTCTCCCAGCGAGTTGCCGCATCGGGGCAAGAACGAACTGTTGAGCGTGCTCGTCCCGTTGGAAGCCGGTTATGAAGCCGACAAGGTGGTGGGCGAGATTCGCGACCTGCTGGGTCCGTACGGCAAGGCGTCGTCGCTGAAGAACACGAATTCGCTCGTAATTCAGGACATGGGCGCCAACCTCAGCCGGATTTACGACCTGGTCAAGTCGGGGACGCCGCCGGACACCCGCGAAACGGCGTTCAAGGCGATCGCGCTGCAGCACATTTCAGCGGCGGAAGCCGAACGGATGGTCCGCCGGCTGTTCGGGCTGAGCCAGGTGACGACGGTGTCGTCGGCCCAGACGCCGCAGTTTGGCGGTTTCGGCGGCAGTCCCTTCGGGGGTTTCGGCGGCAGCCCGTTCGGCGGCTTTGGTGGCAGCCCGTTCGGAGGCTTCAGCGGGTTTTCGCGCGACGGCAGCCGAGACGGTGGCAGCCGAGACGGTGGCAGCCGGGACGGTGGCAGTCGCGATGGCGATTCGCGGTCGTCGTCCTCGTCGTCGAATCCCACGTCCTCCCGCACGGGGAGCTTCGGCGCCGCGCAGCAGTCGCCGTATCAGGGGAAGATCCAGATCACCGCCGATGCCCGCACGAATCATCTGATGGTCACCGCTTCGGCGGCGCTCATCAAGGTGGTGGAAGAGGTCGTCAAATCGCTGGACGTTGATACCGGTGTAAAGCCATCTGACAGTCCGGTGGTGCTTAAGGTCTACGATGTCACCGGCGACGCCACGCAGGTCGCCTACACGCTGAGCCTGATGATGCCCGGCCTGGCGATCATCGACGACCCGCGCTCGGCGAAGCTGCACGTGCAAGCCACAGCCGAAGAACATGCCGAAGTCGCCAAGCTCGTCCAGCAGTTGAGCAGCGGCGGGGCCAATTCCGTGGCCGTGATCCCGCTGACCCGGCTCGACCCCGTCGCGGCCACTAATTCGATTCGCAACCTGTTCGTCAACGAAGGGACTCGGGGGCCGTCCATTGAAGCCGATGTCCAGTTCCGCCGGTTGATGATCCGCGGCACGCCCGATCAACTGGCGCAGATCAAGGCGCTGCTGACGAGCCTGGGTGAGATCAACGACCCGAACGCCGTGGGCGAGCCGGCCAACCGCGGCAACGTGCGGACGTTCCCGCTGGCGGGCCGCGATCCCGAGGAATTCCTTCCCATCCTGCGACAGATGTGGTCGGCGAGCGGCCCGAACCCGCTCCGCATCGTGGTGCCGTCGCAAGCGAGCCCGGTCCGCGACCGGAAGGTGCCATCACAATCGCAATTGCCGGGCGGCGGCCCGTCGTCGTCACTCGCTCCCAGTCCGATTCGCGAGCGGTTCGTGACGCCGCTGTCGATTCCCGTCGAGCGAAGGCCGGCCCAGCCGGAAGCCGTGACGGCCGGTTACCGCAGCCTGTTTTCGGTGTCGAGCACGAACGATGGCATCGTCGACGCCGACGAACAGGATCAAGACCCGGTCGACGAAGATGAGCAATCCGCCGAGCCGGCTCCTGCGAAAGATTTCGACGACTTCCTGAAGTCGTTCCTCGAACCGGCAGCGGCTCCGAAACCCGCGACAGACAGCGCTGCAATGCCCAATGCGACCGGCGACGCTCCGGTCGGCGTGACGGTCGTTGGTGGGGAAGTGGTGCTGACGTCGTCGGATAAAGAGGCGCTCGATCAGATGGAGAAGTTGATGGAAACGCTGGCCGCCGCGATGCCTCCCCGCACGCAGTGGACGGTGTTCTATCTCCGCTCCGCCGACGCCACCGAAACCGCCCAGATGCTCGAACGGTTGTTCCCGCAAAGCTCGGTGTCCACTTCGACGCAGCAGTCGGACGGCATCCTCGGCTCGCTCGCCGGCGGCTTCAGCAGCGTCGGCCGCGGGATGATGAACGTGACCGGCCTCAACAACACTCTCGGCGGCCAGAGCCTGCGGATCGTGACCGACATCCGGGCCAACGCGCTGTTCGTCACCGGCCCATCGGACATGGTGGCCCAGGTCGAAATGATGCTGCAGACCCTCGACGCCAGCGAGTTGCCGGGCACGCTGCGCGACCGCGTGCCGCGGTACATTCCCGTGGAATACGCTGACGTGGAAGATGTGGCGGCGCTGGTCGAGAGCGTGTTCAAGGATGCGATGACGGCCGAGCAGCCGCAGCAACAGCAAGGAGGCCGCGGCGGCGGCTTCAACCCCTTGGCGATGATGATGGGCCAGGCCGGTCAACAGGGGAAAGCCAAGGGGCCGGAGCTGACGCTCGGCGTGGACCGCCAGACGAGCAACCTCATCGTGTCGTGCAGCGACACGCTCTTCCGTCAGGTGGAAGACCTGGTGCTCTCGGCCGACGAGCGCGCGCGGAATCTGCGTCAGTCAGTGCAGGTCGTTCCCCTGATCGCCGCCGATCCGATGCTGGTGTCGACCACGATTTCCGCGCTGATGCCCAAGGTGACGGTGTCCGGCAATCGGACTGCGCGGTCGCAGACGTCGTCGTCGTCCACCCGCGGTTCGCAGCCCGGTCAAACGGGCCAGAACAACACCTCCGGCAATGCCGCGGCCCCCGATCCCAGCCAGGAAATGATGCGGATGATGATGGAACAACGGTTCCGCGGCGGCGGGGGTGATTCCGGTCGCGGCGGTCCTGGCGGCGGTTTTTCCCGCGGTCCCTCCTCACAAGGCCCCGGCCGCTAGGTATGCTGGTGGGGACGCTGTGTACAGACCAAGCGGTGGCTGGTGTGCCGCTTGTGGCGTTGTCCGCTGGGATTTCGTGAACAAATCCGGAATCCCAGGCTGTCTTCAAGATTGTTGACCTGTCAACGAATAATTTCGTCGTGTCCGAGCAGTAACTCCCAATCCCCCGTACGCCAACCCCGCAAGTTTCCACACTGGTCCAACCCGCATCCGATTGACTTCGCCAGACTGAGAATCGTTTCATGGATATCGGCAGCGTGCTCGTCCGGCGGGGGGTCATCACCCGCGAACAATTGGCCGCCGTGCTTCCCACGATCAACGGCACGCGGCTGGACCGCGCGCTCATCGACCGCGGCATCGTCACGGAAGAAGCGGCCCTCAAGGCGTTCGCCGCCGAGCTCGGCATGCGGTTCGTCGAGGTCAAGAAGGAGCAGATCGACCGCGATCTGCTGATGCAATTCCCGACCACCGCCGTGTTCCGCTATTCGCTGCTGCCGCTCCAGCGCCGCAATGGCAGCGTCGTCGTGGCGTGCAGCGATCCGTTCAACCTCGAATCGCTCGAAGAGCTGTCCGCCGTCAGCGGGTTTCATCTCGAACCGGTGCTGGCCAGCCGCGTCGACGTCATCGAGATGATCAAGGATCACCTCGGCGTCGGCGGCGACACGCTCAACGAACTCGTCGCGCAGCGCGCCGCCGACGGCATCGAGCTGCTCAGCGACATCTCGGCGGACGACGGCGATCTCGAACAGATGGCCGAGGCCGCCTCGGTCATCAAACTGGTGAACGAGCTGCTCGTCGAAGCCTGCGAACAGGGGGCGAGCGACGTCCACATCGAGCCCAAGGAAGGCGGCCTCACCGTCCGCTACCGTGTGGACGGCGTGCTGCGGGTGCAGCCCGTGCCCGAATCGATCGCGCATTTCTATCTGGCGATCGTGACGCGGCTGAAGATCATGTCCAAGCTGAACATCGCCGAGAAGCGCGTGCCGCAGGACGGCCGCATCAAGCTGAAGGTCGCCGGCCGCGAAATCGACGTCCGCGTGTCGATCATCCCCATGATCAACGGCGAAGGGGTGGTGCTGCGGCTGTTGGACAAGGGCCGGATGGTCTTCAACCTGGCCAGCGTGGGCATGCCGCCGGAGATGGCGAAGACGTTCAACGAGCTGATCAGCATGCCGCACGGCATTGTGCTGGTGACCGGCCCCACCGGGTCGGGGAAGAGCACCACGCTGTACAGCGCCTTGAGCGAGATCAAAGACCCGTCGATCAAGATCATCACGGTTGAAGACCCGGTGGAATACCACACCGCGGGGATCAGCCAGATTCAGGTGCATCCCAAGGTCGGATTGACGTTCGCTGCGGGTCTTCGCAGCATTCTGCGTCACGACCCGGACGTGATTCTGATCGGCGAAATCCGCGACGGCGAGACGGCGGAATCGGCGATTCAGGCGTCGCTCACCGGCCACCTCGTCTTCAGCACGCTGCACACCAACGATGCCCCCGGCGCGTTCACGCGACTGGTCGACATGGGGGTCGAGCCATACCTCGTGGCGAGTACCGTCGAAGGGGTGCTGGCCCAGCGGCTGGTGCGCGTGCTGTGCAAACGATGCAAAGAGAAGTACCACCCGGAACCGGGAGTGTTGCCGCCGGACTTCCCCGATCAGAATCCCGAGTTCCTCTATCGCGCGGTCGGTTGCCGGGAATGTCGCGACACCGGTTACTCCGGCCGGAAGGCGATTTTCGAGCTGCTGCGGATGGACGCGGAAATCGGCCGGATGTGCGTGGCCCGCAGCAGCTCCAACGAGATCCGCGACTACGCCCTGAAACAGGGAATGATGACGCTGCGTCAATCCGGCTTCTCCCGCGTGCTGGAAGGCATGACCTGCCTGGACGAAGTGATGCGGATCACGAAGCGCGATGCGAGTTGAGGAGGCCGCGATGATGACAACGACGGTTGAAGCCATCTACAAAGACGGAGTGCTGCGCCCGTTGCAGCCGCTGCCGCTGAAGGAAGATCAGCACGTCACCGTGACAGTGGCCGAACGACGCTTCGATAAGGAGGCCATGCTGGCGTGGCTCAAGCAGGCGGCTGCCTCGAGAGCGCGAATGGAAGCCGAGTGCGGCGTGTTGCCCGACAGCACGATATCCATTCGCGAGGACCGGGACCGTGACATCTGATCTCTGGCTCGACAGTTGCGTCTTGGCCAAGCTGGTCCTCTCAGAATCCGATTCAAGCGTCGTCCAGAAGCTCGTGCAGTCCGAGATCGACCAAAGCCGCGCGATTCGTGTGCTGGATTTGGCGCTCATCGAAGTCGGAAATGTCATCTGGAAAACCTGGCGAAGGAAATTGATCGAAACCAAACAGGCGGACGTGGCGTTCAATGATTTGATGGCCATGCGCGTGACAGTCGAGGCGGCGTTGCCGTTCCTGACCCGCGGTCAACAGTTGGCGAGGAAATACGAGATTGCCGTCTATGATGCTGTGTTCGTCGCCGCTGTCGAAGAGGGAGATTGCCGCGGCGTCACCAGCGACGAAGCGCTAGTCAAGAAAGTCCGAGCCGACTTCCCCCAAATAGAACGGTTGAATTCTTCCGCCTTGCCTAACGCCTAATACCTGACGCCTGACACCTACTCGCCCCATGCCCGACTTCCAATACACCGCCCGCGAACTCTCCGGCACGCAAGTCTCCGGCGTGCTGTCCGCGGGGACGGAGCGCGAAGTCCTAGGGCTGTTGTCGGCCCGCAATCTGTTTCCGCTCGAAATCCGCATGGCGGAACACGCCAAGGCGCAGCAGGCCCGCAAACATCGCCGCGTCGGCGGCCGCGTGCTTGCCGTGTTCTACTCGCAGCTCGCCGACCTGCTGCGTGCCGGCGTGCCGCTCTTGCGGTCGCTGAACACGCTGGAGCGACAGACCCGCAACGGCACGCTCAAAACCGTCGTCGGCGAAGTCCGCGACGCCGTCGCCGACGGCACCCGCTTCGCCGAGGCGATGCGGCAACACCCCGCGGTCTTCTCCACCCTCGCCGTCAGCATGATCCGCGCCGGCGAAGAGGGGAGCTTCCTCGAAGACTCGCTGGCCCGGGTCGCCGAGTTCACCGAGCATCAGGAGGATCTCAAGGGCCGCGTCGTCGGTGCAATGATCTATCCGGTGATTCTGATGGTCCTGGGGACCGTCGTCGTCGCCGCCATGATGATCTACTTCGTCCCGCAGTTCGAGCCGATGTTCGAGCGGATGCGCGAGAACGGCACGCTGCCGTGGGCGACGACCGCCCTCGTGGGGTTCAGCGACGCGCTGCGGCACTATTACCTGCTCATCCTGCTGGTTCTGGGTGCCATCGGGTTCGGGTTCTGGAAACTGGCGTCCGATCAGAGGGGCCGCCGGGTGATCGACGAAATGCGGCTCAAGCTGTACGGCTTTGGCCATATCACGCGCAGCCTGGGGATCGCGCGGTTCTGCCGCGTGCTGGGGACGCTGCTGCACAACGGTGTGCCGTTGCTGGCGTCGCTGCGGATCGCGAAAGACGCGGCGGGGAACATCGTGCTCAGCGAGGCGATCGCGAATGCCGCCGAGCAGGTCTCGGCGGGCAAGTCGCTGGCCCAGCCGCTCAACGACTGCAAGCAGTTTCCGGGCGACGTGATCGAGATGATCTCGGTCGGCGAGGAGGCCAACAACCTGGAACACGTGCTCATTAACGTCGCCGACAAAATGGAGCGGACGACCAACCGGCAGCTCGAGCTCGCCGTGCGGTTGCTGGAGCCGGCGATGCTGGTGCTGATGGCGGGAGTGATTCTGTTCGTGGTCGTGGCGCTGATGCTCCCGATCCTGCAGAGTTCGACGATCATGTAAGCGAG
This sequence comes from Planctomycetaceae bacterium, assembly GCA_034439795.1. Taxonomy (GTDB): domain Bacteria; phylum Planctomycetota; class Planctomycetia; order Planctomycetales; family Planctomycetaceae; genus DSVQ01. Next base: position 14,004 of record JAWXBB010000555.1, read on the forward strand.
GTGGTCGGTGATTGGTGGCAGGCAGAGGAGAGACTCTTCCTGTCTGCCTACCACCGATCACCTAATCCACAGTTCCGAGAGGGGAAGTTCACCATGAGGGGTCACATGTCACGTTCACGCAGGCAGCCGCGGCGGCGCGGCTTTACGCTCACCGAAGTGCTGCTGGTGCTCGCCATCCTGGGGGTCATCGCGGCGATGGTCGTGCCCAACCTGATCGGCCAGCAGAAGGTCGCCCTGGTCCGCACCAGCAAGGCCAGCATCAAGGGGCTGGAAGACGCGATGAAGCAGTACGCGGTGGCGCACGATGGGGAGTTTTACCAGGGCGGGAACGACACGGCCTTTGCGGAGCTGTTGAACCCCGGGCAGGATGCCGACGGCCGGACGGTCGCTCCCTACCTGGAGAAGACGCCCAAAGATGCGTGGGACAACCCGCTGTATTACGAGTATCCCACCTCGAAGGTTGCCAACGGCACCCGTCCGGCAATCTGGTCGTCCGGCCCGAACCGTCAGAACGAGGACGGCGGCGGCGACGACATCAACAACTGGACCGAAACCCAAAAGTAACCGTCGCCCGGTTTCCCACGCCGATCGTCCATCATGAAACGCTTGCGGTTTCGCGCCGCCCTCCGCCCCGGCTACACGCTCATCGAGTTATTGCTGGCGCTCGCGGTGCTGGCGATGCTCGGCGGCATCGTGGTCCCCTCGGCGCTGCGCCTGCACGCCGATTCGCGGCTGTCGGAAGTGACCGAGGTCGTGCGGTATCAATTGGGCAGCACGCGGTCGCGGGCCATCGAGGGGGGGCTGGTCTATCAGTTCCGGTTCGAGCCGAAGGGGCGCAACTTCATCGCGATCCCGTTCGAGCGCGAGTTCGAAGGGTCCGACCTGACGTCGAGCGGGTCCGGCGCGACGACGGGGCTGGGGGTCTTCACCCGTTATGCCGGCGAGTTGCCGGCCGGCTTCAGGTTCAACGACTGTTCGCCGGGCACGGCGTCCACGCAATCGACGCAGCAACTCTCGGAGGACGCGCTGGGGGAGTTGCCGAACGCCCAGGATCTCGCCGGACTGGCGTGGTCGCAGGCGATTCTGTTCGTTCCCGACGGCTCCGCCGCCGATTACGCCTTCGAGGTCGCCGACGGACGTGACCAGGCCATCCGTCTGGAAGTCCGCGGCCTGACCGGCGCGACGACGCAAACCCGCATCATCACCGCGACGGAGTCATCCCCATGACCCGTCGCCGTCGACCGATGCGCCGTGGCTTCACGCTGCTGGAGGTCGTCCTTGCGCTGGCGCTGTTCTTCGGCGCGCTGGCGATGCTGTCGCAACTGACGTGGAACGCCAGCCGGGCGGCGGTGCAAAGCCGGCTGAAGACGCAGGCCGTGATTCTCTGCGCGACCAAGCTGAACGAGATCGTGGCGGGGATCGAACCGCTGTCGGCGCAGAGCAACGTCCCCTACGTCGACAGTCCCGATTGGACGTGGTCGCTCAACGTCGGGCAGACGCCGTATCCCGAACTGCTGTTGCTGGAGGTCACGGCGTCGCATACCGGCGGCAGCAGTCTCGGCAATGTGTCGCAGACATTGCGGCGGTGGTTCCGCGACCCGCAGGTGTTCATCGACGCCGCCATCATGCAGGAGGAGATCGACGCCGCGAATGCCGCATCGACATCGTCGTCGTCCAGTTCCACGTCGGGAGGGACGCCATGATCGGCCGTCATCGTCATCTCCGAAGGCCTGCGTCGCGGCGCGGGTTGACGCTCATCGAAATGATGCTGGCCGCAATGCTGGGGATGGTGCTGCTGGGGGGCGTCTACGGGGCGCTCACGCAGTCGTGGCGGTACACGACGCAGGGCAAGCTGGAAGCCGAACGCAACCAGATCGCCCGCGCCGTGCTGCGGCGGATCGAACTCGACATCCGGGCCGCCATGTTCGATCCCGAGGCCGCCGCCGCGACAACCGAGACCAGCACCACGACGACCACCAGCTCGACCTCGACAACCGGTTCCACGGGGTCGTCGAGTTCCACATCGGGATCGTCGAGCACCGACGCGTCCAGCGGTTCCACAACCATTGCGGGTGCGACCGCAACCGATGATGTCTTCACCGGCAGCCTGGGCATCCGCGGCAGCAGCACCGAACTGTGGATCGACCTGTCGCACGTTCAGCGCGACCTCGTGTTTCCCGACCCGACGATCATCCGGGGGGGCGACCTGCAGACCGTCTGCTGGTTCCTCAACGGCCCCGGTTCCCTGCTGGGCGAGTCCGCCTCGTCGACCACCACCAGCAGCGGTTTCACGCGCGTCGACCTCGACGGCGTCAACCTGGCCCGCAGCCAGGGGGACCGCTCGGTGCTGCGGACGCTCAATGCCGGAGGCGACAGCGATTCCGTACTCCCCGGCCCGACACAGATCGTCGCCGGCGAAATCAACGCCCTCACGTTCCGGTACTTCGACGGACTGACGTGGTACGACGAATGGGACAGCTCGACCACCACCGCACTGCCGCGCGCGATCGAAGTCACGCTTGGGTTCGATCCCCCGTCGAACGCCGACGGCCCGCTGCTGACGTCCGAGGTCAGCGCCGCGACGGCCTCCTTTCGGATGGTGATCGTCGTCCCCGCCAGCAACCCCGCGCCTCCGGAGGACATCTAATCATGCGCCGTGTGTCCCGTAGGGTGGGCCGAGTCTTCGAGTCCCACCACATCGAACCTTGCATCGTGGTGGGACTCGAAGACTCGGCCCACCCTACGTCCTGCCAACCGCATCGCCGCGGCACCCTCCTGATCGTCGTGCTGGTCGTGCTGGTGCTGCTCACTCTCGCCGCCTACAACTACACGCAGTTCATGATGACCGAGCTGGAGGCCTCGGCGATGCACGCCGCCGACGTGCAGGCCCGCGTGCTGGCCGATTCCGGGGCCGACTACGTCTCCGTGCTGCTCGCCAACCGGGGTCAGCCGGGGCTGGAGAATCTGCAGGACAACGCCGAGCTGTTTCTGGGCATCGGCGTGTCCGACTCCGACCGGGCCCGCAGCCGCGGCCGATTCACCATCGTCGCCCCCGTCGAGCACGACACCGCCTCGGCCGCCGTGCGGTACGGGCTGATCGACGAATCGGCCAAGCTCAACCTCAACATGCTCGACAAGCTGCAGCTCGATGACACCCAGTCGCGGACGCTGCTGATGGGCCTGCCCGGCATGACCGAATACATCGCCGATTCCATCCGCGACTGGACCGACGCCGACGACACCATGCGGCAGTACGGGGCCGAATCGGAATACTACGAGAACCTCAGTCCCCCGTATGCCGCCAAGAACGGGCCGCTGGAGACCATCGACGAACTGCTGCTCGTCCAGGGGGTCACGCCCGAACTGCTCTACGGCGAAGACGCCAACCGTAACGGCCTGCTCGACCCCAACGAGAACGACGGCGACGCCTCCCCGCCGTTCGACAACGCCGACGGCTACCTCCAGCTCGGCTGGCACGCCTTCTTGACCGTTCACAGCCGCGAGACCAACGTGCGGGCCGACGGCACCGCGCGGATCGACGTCAACAACGGCCTCCTCACCGATCTGTACGACCAGCTCGCCGAGGAATACGACGAAGAGACCGCCAAGTTCGTCGTTGGCTTCCGCCTCGTCGGCCCGAAGGAGAAGCCGCCGTCCGAATCGTCGACCAGCGGCGCCACGACCGCCAGCAGCAGCTCGTCGCAGCAGCAAAAGCAGCAGGAGAACCAGGTCATACAAGGTGCCGCCACGGCCTTGGGGGAAGCGCTCTCCAGCGGCGGTCAGGTCACGCGCGGCGGGATGGACCTCTCCAAGGGGGGACAGACCCAGATCAAGTCGATCTGGGAGCTGATCGGCTCGACGACCGCCAAGGTGCGCGTCGGCACGGTCGAACAGGAGATCCCCAGCCCCTGGCCCGCCGACACCGGGTCGCTTCCCGCGCTGCTGCCGACGCTGTTGGACGTGCTCAGCATCTCCGCCGACGAATACCTCGAAGGCCGCCTCAACGTCAATCAGGCCCGCCGCGAAGTGCTGATCGGCCTGCCGAACATGACCGAATCGCTCGCCGACGCCATCGTCATCGGGCAGCAGGTCGATCCCGTGGCTTTGTCCGCCCGGACCACCACCGGGTGGCTGTTCACCGACGGCCTGGTCGACATCTGGGCCATGCGCGAACTCGACAAGTTCCTCACCGCCCGCGGCGACGTGTACCGCGCCCAGATCCTCGGCTTCTTCGACGGCGGCGGCCCCGTCGCCCGAATCGAAGTCGTCGTGGACGGCACGCAAATGCCCCCGCGCGTCGTCTTCTGCCGCGACCTCAACGACCTCGGCCGCGGCTACTCCCGCCTGCAACTCCTGCCCGCCGAGATGCGGTGAAATCATATAGCCCCCCGTCTCCTGACGGGGGGGCGAAGCGCGATCGACGTCGATGCTGAATCGGCCCCCGGTCAGGAGACCGGGGGCTAAATAGTTTCATGAGTTCGCCGTTATGGCCCTTCAACAAACTGCTCCCCTCGCCATCCGCCCGGTCGCGCGCGACGACTGGCCGCGCGCGTTGGAACTTCTCTTCGCTGCGTTCCCGGAGAGTGAACTGCCGGAGCGGATTTCGGCGACGCTCGCCGCGGTGGACGCCGGGCGGTTGTCGCTCGACGGTCTCGTCTGGGCCTGGCGCGAAGGGCAACCGGTGGCTGCGGCGCTGTCGATGGCGCAGCCGGACGGCATAGCGCTCGTCTGGCCGCCGTCGATGCCGGCCGAACAACCCGATGCGGAGACAATCGCCGACGCGCTCCTGGCCGACATCACCATGCGACTCGATGCGGCCGGCGTCAAACTCAGTCAGGTGCTGATCGATGCCCTCGATGATCGCGAACAGGTCCGACTGCAGCGGCACGGTTATCAGCAGCAGACCGAACTGTTCTTCCTCGGCCGAAGTCTGACCGAGCCGTTGCCCGCGCGGTTGACGGAGCCGGCGTTGTCATCGGTCGCGTTGTCGGACTGCGAAAATCGGCAACGGTTCGCGGCGATTGTTGAGGCGACGTATCGCGATACGGCGGACTGTCCGTGGATGAATGGCTTGCGAACCGGAGCCGAGGCGCTCGATTGTCACCAGCAGACGGGCCAGTACGATCCCGGCTTGTGGCGGATCTTCATGCTCGACGGCCAGGACGCCGCAGTCTGTCTGCTGGCGGAACATCCGGAGCAGGACGCGGTCGAACTGGTGTACTTCGGCGTGGTTCCGGATTTCCGCGGCCGGGGGTTGGGGCGCGTGCTGCTGATCGACGCGCTGCACGCCGCGGCTGCGCGGGGGCGGGCGGTGCTGTTTCTCGCCGTGGATGCCAAAAACCGCTATGCCAACGCGATTTATTCGGAGTTGGCGTTCGGCGAGCTGGCCCGCCGGCGGGCGCTGTTCCGATCGCGCTGCGGATTGGCACGCGAGTCATCGACACGTTCTTGACAGTCGTCCGTCGCCGCGAAACGCAAGCGACATTTTTCCCTCAGCGAGAACCTGCGATGGGGACGCGACTTCCGTTCGGTCATCGCCCCGCGAACGTCTCGCGAATTTTTCGTGAACCGTTTTGGTTTGACACCCCGTTCACGCGGGCTACCATCGTGCCCGTTGGTTGAACTCTGCATCGCGGCTAAGGGGTGAGAGCCGAAGCCGCGGTGAATCTGATCCTGACATCCCAATTCCGTACAATCTGCCCCGCTTGCCGAAATCGCGGCCCTCCGCGAGATGATCGTGGTTTGCCCCACGACATCGGTAAGTGAGGTGCTTGTGCGTTCGCGGGGTGGGAGCTTGAGGGGTGGCAAGATGCAGCCCGGCATGACGCCTGCGGAGCGGGAACACGGCGGATCGGACGATTCGCGTGTTTCGCTGGTGATGTCCGAACTGAAATCGCGATTGGGCGACCGCCGCTTTGCACTCTGGTGCGAAGGGAAGGTCCGCCCGTCGTTCCTGGGCGATCAACTGACGCTCGCCGTCGGCAGCCCGTTCCTGTTGAACTGCATGACCAAGCAGTTTCAACCGCTGCTGACCGAGATCGCCCAGATGGTCATCGGGCCGGCTGCGCGGGCGGTGCTGACCGTCGACGCCACGCTCGCCGTGCAACCGGCGGGTCGCCGCAACAGCGAGCATCCGGCCGCCGCGCAAAGCGTCGCCACGACCGGTCCGACGGCAGCGCAAGCTCGCCGATCTGTCCGAGTTCGTGCCGCACGCCGCGAACGAACTGGCGTGGACGGCGAGCCGGCAGGTCGCCGCGACGCCCGGCGCGCACTTCAGCACGCTGTTCCTGCACGGCGTGGTCGGCACGGGCAAGACGCATCTGTTGGAGGGGATCTGCCGGCAACTGCGGCGGACGCATCCCGCGTTGCAGGTCACGCTGCTCACCGCCGAGGGGTTCGCCAACTACTTCACGCAGGCCCTCGGGGACCGCACGCTGCCGGGCTTCCGCCAGAAGTTCCGCGGGGTCGACGTGCTGCTGGTCGACGACGTCGATTTCTTCGAGTCCAAGCGGGTCTTCCAGGAGGAGTTTCTGCACACCGTCGGCGAGCTCGTCGATCACGGCCGGCAGGTGGTGGTGTCGGCGGACCGGCATCCGAAGCTGCTCACCAAGCTCAGCGACGAACTGGTGTCGCGGTTCCATTCGGGACTCGTCTGCCGGCTGGAATCGCCCGATCTCGAAACC
>JAWXBB010000556.1:0-9946 GCA_034439795.1 Planctomycetaceae bacterium
GGGCGAGCGCTCGCCCTCGCTCACGCTTCGGGTTGGTGTTGGACACGGCAGGGAGCCTTCGCCCCCTCACCCCGACCCTCTCCTCCGAAGACGGGGGCGAGGGGGCCGGAAGGGACGCCGTCGCTGGCGCTCCGGACTGTGAAAGACAAAGACACCCTCACCCCCGGCCCCTCTCCCACCGAAGCGGCGGGCGAGGGGGGCAAGAGTCACCAGTTCGGCTTGAACGGCGGCGGCGGGAGTTCTTCGTAGCCCTTGCGCTGCGGACGCGGATCGGCAGACGGCGCGCCGTCGTCGCGGATCGTGTCGTTCATCAGAGAGCGGTCGGTCGCCGGGTCTTTGAGCGCCAAATTTGCGGAGGCGATGTCTGCGGCGGAGATCGGGGCCGACATCGCCAGCAGCGTGGGGACGTGCGTCAGACCGGCGGATCGCCAGTCGTCGCCCGTCGGGAGTTGCAGCGAGACGACTTCCATGCCCAGCACCGTGGCGGCGTAGTCTTCCAGCGAGCCGGGTTGATGTTCCGGATCGAACGGTTGCGGCGCGGTGTGCAGCGCCTGCTGCCACGATTGTGCGACGGCGGCCGACTTCGTGTTGGAGATCGCTGCCGTCTTGTTCGCCGACTGCACGTGGATGATGCGTTGCGGCCGGAGTTCCGACAGCAGTTGCAGCACGGCCCGCGTTTCGGGTTCGCTCGCCGGGCCGCTGCCGGCCGAGGGAAGTCCGCCGGCGCGATACGCCGCGGTCGGGAAGTTGCGGTTGATGGTCACGCTGTGGCCGTTGCCCGGCTGCTTCACAGTCAATCCATCGGGATTGACGGCCCGCAGCAGAATCAGTTGCCGGTCGGCGACGAGCTCCGGGGCCTCGTCGATCCGCTGGCTGAGTTGATCGACCCATTTGACGGCGATGCGGTCCTCGCCGTCGAGGCCGGCGACGATCAGCGTGATGTCCGACCCCGCACCGGTCTTGCGGACGTGAATCGGCAGGTTGTTCGCGCTCTGTCCGATGACTTCCCACTTCGACTTCGTCGCGGCGGCGGCGGTCGAAGCTGTCTTCGTCTTGGTGACCGCAATCGTGGTGACGGGCGCGGTCGTGTCGGAGACCGTTCGGACGGCGATCGCCGTTCGATCGGCATCATTCAGTCCGGCGTCGACGATGTGCCAGCGCGGTTCCGGCGCGGCCGCGACGGTGTTGGCGACCGGAGGCGCTATCTCAACCGCGGCCGTCGGCAGTGCGACCGGCACGACTTTGATCGGCTCGGGGGCGCTTTCGGCAAGCAGGTCGTTCACCGGCGCTGTCTGACCGACGCCGAAGCGTGCGAGATCGGCTTTCGCGAGCAGTTGTCCGATGTCGCCGCGGTGCTCGAACGCGAACGCGGTGGCGAGGATGCCGCAAACGGCGGCGATCAGGAAGCGTAACAGGCGCATGGGTCCGTCCTTTCGGGGCGTGGGGGAACGCCGAAATGAACGTGAGGGGGGAAGACGCCCAGGGATGGCAATCCCTGGGCTTCAAGTTGCTGCGCGATGAGGGGCGACGACGTCAGTCCGCGTCGATCCCCAAGCGGTATTTGAGCTGCTCGAACTGCTGCACGAATTCCTCGCTGGAGGAATGCACGTGTTCGGCTTCCGTGAGGAACTTCATGTCCTCGCGGCCGTCGAGGCCGTACTCGTCGAGGATGTCCTGGAAGTCCACCAGGTCTTCGCCGTACATGATCAGCAGCTTGTGCTCGTCGAATTGAACTTCGAGCGGGATATTCGGATTCAGCACGGCGAGGCCGGTGCAGCCGTCGTCGAGCAGCAGGTCTTCAAAGTCGTACAGAATGCTCTTCAGAATGGGCAGGTCGATGTCTTCGCGATACAGGTCTTCGTGGCCGCGGTGGCGTTCGTGACTGGTCTCCAGCACGACGTCCACCGATCCGCCGAGCGGATCGAGCAGATCGAAAAAGATGTCGAGCACCTTTTCGCGACTCGCGGCGGCCATGAGCACGGGGACGCGGATGCCCGTCTCGCGGTCCTGGTATTTGTCGTGACGGTAGCCCGACTGCGGCACCACCTGCAGGTCGTACGACGGGCGGACGGCGTCGGTCAGCGTGAAGCTGCCGTACCGCGCAATCCGCAAATGCGTTTCCAACTGCTCTTCCGTCAAATTGTCGAAGCTGCTGCGACCGTGCCGCGGCTGACCATCCCGGTATGTGTTCTTGAAAAACTTCTTCAAGAACCCCATGGCGACGTCTTTCGACAAAAGCGGAGGCGACGTAAACGCGGTCCGCAAACCATGCGGAATCCGCAAGACCGGAACGATCCCACGGCATCGCACGACAGGCGAACCAGTCAACTCTAGCACGCGCCGTTCGGGGGGGCGTGATACGGAGGGCGACGGAGGGGGAATTTTCTCGTCCTCGTGTCGAACACGGAGACAGGGCGAGGTGGCGAACTGGCGATGAGATTGCGGGCGGTTGGCAGCCGGGGAGAGGGGAGCCGGGGAGAAAAGCACAGGCCGCGAACGGTGATGCTTTCGGCTTGGTCCCCTCGCCCCCGTCTTCAGGGGAGAGGGATAGGGTGAGGGGCCGAGCGCTTCACACGGCGATGACCGTCAGAAACACTAGAGGCGGTTTCAAAACCCAATCCTGGGGTAGCCGTTAGTGACAGACCATTGAACAGAGAGCAAGTACGCCGAAGGCGTTCCATCGCAAAGCCCAGGGTCGCGAGTCTGCGAGCGCACCCTGGGGAATTGGCGTCCGAGACGTATCGACCCTGAAAGGGTCGCATCACCGGATGCGTCAATCCCCGATGAAACCCTTTCAGGGTATTGGGTTCGTCATTGATCGCAAAGCCCAGGGTGCGCTCGCAGACTCGCGACCCTGGGCTGTGCGATCCTACGCCTTCGGCGTAAAGACCATGCGTTTTTGAAACCGCTTCTCCCCCGAAGACGGGGGCGAGGGGGCCGGACGCGAAGCACGCTTTCACAACACGAGTAGGAATCGTGTCCAACCGAAGTGAATCTTTCTCCCCGGCTCCCCTTCTCCCACTCTCCCCGGCTCGCCCCCTGACTGGACGCCGCCGCCGCAACTCCCTGTAATCGACGCCGTGTGACCGTTCCTCCCGTGGACCCGGATTGCCGGATGTCGTCTCCCCCTCATCCCGAGCTGGCCAATTCGAAAGTGCCGCTGGCCGGCTTTGTGCCGTTGCTGGTGGCCGGGGTGCTGGTCGCGCTCTACGTGCTGTTGCCGTTCCTGCGCGATGAATGGCCGGATGTGTTTCATCCGCTGTACTGGATGTTCGTCGGCGGGCTGGTGGTGTTCTCGGCGGTCGTGTTCCTCTGGCCGAAGCTCCCCGAGCGATTGCGGCGGCTGATTCCCCGCGTGAACCGCAACCGGATGCTGATTCCCCGCGAAGGGATCGGTTACCTGCTGATCATGGTCGTGCTGTTCGTGGGTTCGTCGCTGACCCGCGAGAACCGGTTGATGCTGGTGTTCGCGGCCTTGGCCGGGCCGTTCGTCGTGAACGGCTGGATTACCTACACGATGCTGCAAAACGTCCGGGTGACGCGCAAGACGCCGTTGCGGGCGATGGTGGGCGAATTGTTCAGCGTCGAGATGGACCTCGAAAACCGGTCGCCGCTGATTTCCGTCTGGATGATGGCCGCGATGGACGAAGTCGCCGTCGGCGATCAGCGGGCCCGGGCCTCGGTGCTGTTCACGCGCGTGCCGCCGCGCACCGTGCAAGTGGGCCACTATCAACTGCGGCTGGGCCTTCGCGGGCGACATCAATTCGGACCCGTCGAAGTCGTCTCGCGGTTTCCGTTGGGGCTGATCGAGCGCGGCTGCCAGTTCCGCGAGTTCGGCGAGACGCTGGTCTATCCACGGATCGGCCGGCTGTCGCCCCGATGGAAGCGGCGGCTGCTGGGCGCGAGTGAACTGGTCGAAACGCCGCAACCGCGGAGGGGGGTGTTCGACGACGAGTTCCACCACCTCCGCGAATACCGGCCCGGCGACAACCCGCGGGCCATCCATTGGCGCAGCTCGGCTCGCCGCAACGTGCTGATCGTCCGCGAATACCAACAGAACCGCGAACACAATCTCGTCGTGCTGCTCGATCTGGAAACCAGTGGCCGATCGACGGACAGCCCCCACGTCGAACAGGCGCTGTCGGTGGCGGCGACGGTCTGCGTCGAGCATCGCCGCGAATGCCGTGGCTCGGCATTGACGGTCATCGCCGCCGGCCGGGAGACGTGGCGGTGGGAGGCGACGGTCAGCTCGGCGGGCCTGGAGTCGCTGTTCGACAAGCTGGCGGTGATCGAGCCGGCGCAATCGAACCGCTTCGCCGGCCTGTGGACCGAGACGGTGAGCCATCTCGCGCCGTCCACGCGCTACATCGTCGTCAGCACCCGGACGCCGGCCGAAGCGCTGCCGAATCCGTTGCTCCCCGGCGGACTGCAATGGGTGAAGGTGGATGACGCCTCGTTCGCCGAGTTGCTGCACTTCCCCGACGAGGGCGTGCGAGCCCCGGAGACAACGGTTTCGTCCGTGCCGGTGACGTTCCGTTGAGCTGGTCTTGTGTGCCACGGCTGTGTCAGCCGTGCGAGCGCTCGTAAACGCCGGGATGTCTTACACGGCCGAAACGGCCGTGGCACACGGATGATGTTTCACCGTCCCGCGTTTGCGGGCGGACGGTTCTCCTCCGGAGTCAACGGCAGCGCGGGTTCGCCCAACAGCGTCGGCTTGCCGAACACGGTTTGCTGATCCCCCTGCGACGTCATCCATCCGTCCAGCTCCGCCCGCATCGCCGTCAATCGGTCTGCATGGGCCGTGACTGGGGCCAGATTGTGCAACTCGAACGAATCGGCGATCAAATCGTACAGTTCCTCACGCGGACGTTGCATGTGTCGCATGACGATCGCCGTCGCCTCGAGAGTCTGTTCCGTCGCGCGCAGCCAGCTCGTCCAATAGATCAGGCCGTCCTTCCCCGCCGCCCGGCTGATGTGGCTGTGATGCTGGAATTCGGGATGCAGGTTGCGGATGTACTTCCAATCGCGCGTCCGCACGCTGCGGATAGGGTACACGTTCATCCGGTAGCCATCGCCGGAGTGCGTGGTGAAAATGCGGTCGCGATGATCCGTCGTCGCGCCCTTCAACACCGCTGCGAACGAACGCCCGTCGAGGCCCTCCGGAACTTGTCCACCGGCGAGGTCGATGAACGTCGGCAGCAGATCGACCCATTGCACCATCGCGGGATTGGTGGTGTTGGGCTTGATCCGGCCCGGCCAGACGGCGATCAACGGGATGCGAATGCCGGCGTCGTACAGGTTCCATTTGCCGAACGGCCATTGAGCGCCGTGATCGCTGGTGAAGATCGTCAGCGTCTCGCCGGCGACGTGCTCGCGGACCAACGGCCGCAACTCGCCGAGCCAGCGGTCGGCGTTGGTGACGTCGGTCAGATACTGCGTCCGCATCGCCCGCGTTTCGGATGTGTCGACGTGCATCGGGGGCGGCGTCACCTTTGTCGAGTCGTAACCGTCGTTCGCGCTCCAGGGAACGTGCGGATGCCGCGTCCCCAGAAACAAGCAGAGCGGTTTCTTCGCGTCCCGTTCCCGCAGGAATGTGCCGACGCGCTCGGCGGAGGAATCGGCGTGGAAGACGTCGAACCCGTGCAGCGGCGCGTGATTGCCGTGGGCGACCTTGCCGAACGCGGCGACTTCGTAACCGAGCGCGTGCAGCACCGGCGGCAGCGAGGCGACCCCCGCGCGCTTGGGCGTGTGATTCGGCTCCGCCCCGTTGCGGGCGGGCATCAACCCGGTGAGCAGCGCCGTCCGACTTGGCCCGCAACTCGGCGATGCCACGAAGCAGTGCGTGAACCGCGTCCCCTCGCTCGCCAGTTGCACCAGATGCGGCGTGCGGGCCTCGGTCGATCCGTAAGGCTGCGTGTCCTCAGCGCCGAGGTCGTCGCAAATGAACACGACGATGTTCGGGCGCTCGGCGGCGCTGAGGATGGTCGGCATGAGACACGCGACGAAAAGCCATCGGGCGAGCATGGAAGTTCTCATAGGAAGCGAGTGACGGTCGGTGGCAATCAGAATACCACGCGGCCAGCGCTGGCGGCATTCGTTGGAGTCCAGCCTTTAGGCTGTCTTCGGATCGAAAGGCACAGCCTAAAGGCTGGACTCCAACGGCGTGGCACACTGCGCGACGACGGACTACGATCATATCCCGTTCGACCCCACCTCCGCGCATCAGGTGACGCCATGCCCCGCTGCCTCCCCGCGCTGCTGACGCTGCTCGCGTTCATCTCGACCACATCGGCTGCGGAAACCCCGCGCCCGAACGTGCTGTGGTTCATCGTCGACGACATGTCGGCGAAGTTCTCGTGCTACGGCGAGACGCTCATCGAAACGCCGCACGTGGACCGGCTGGCCCGCGAGGGGACGAAGTTCACGCGGGCCTTCGTGACCGCGCCGGTCTGCTCGCCGTGCCGGTCGGCGCTGATCACGGGGATGTATCAGACGACGATCGGTTCGCATCATCATCGCAGCGGCCGCGGCGTCGAGAAGATTCAGCTCCCCAACGGCGTCACGCCGGTCCCCGTGCTGTTTCAACAGGCCGGGTATTACACGTGCATCGGGTCCGGATTGCCGGCGGTCGGTCGCAACGGTCAGGCCAAGGCGAAAGCGGGCGGGGGCGGACTCGGCAAGACGGACTACAATTTCGAGTACCCGGCGTCGATGTACGACAGCCCCGACTGGGCCGGCCGCAAACCGGGGCAACCGTTCTTCATGCAGGTGCAGATGGCGGGCGGCAAGCTGCGCGGCGGAACCGATGACAGTGCCCGCAAACTGTCCGAACGGGCCGCCGCCGAGTTCGGCAAGGCGGTGTCGCCGAACGACGTCACGCTGCCGCCGTATTATCCCCGGCACGACGTGCTGCTCGCCGACTGGGCCGCGTTTCTCGACGCCGTCCGCTTCACCGATCAGCACGTCGGCAAGGTGCTCGCGCGGCTGGAGTCCGAGGGGCTGCTCGACAGCACGCTGGTGATCTTCATGACCGATCACGGCATCAGCCACGCCCGGGGCAAGCAGTTTCTGTACGACGAAGGGACGCACGTCCCGCTCGTCGTCCGCGGCCCCGGCATTGCCAAGGGGGCGGTGCGGAACGATCTCGTCCAGCACATCGACCTGGCGGCGATCTCGCTGGCGGCGGCGGAGATTGCAATTCCGAAGTCGATGCAGGGCCGCAACGTCTTCGCGAAGGATTACCAGCCGCGCGACGCCGTGTTCGCCGCGCGCGACCGCTGCGATGAGACCGTCGAGCAACTCCGCAGCGTGCGGACCGACCGCTGGCTGTACATCCGCAACGGCCATCCGCAGCGGCCGCACTTGCAGCCGAACGCCTACAAGGACGGCAAGGACATCGTCCAGACGCTGCGGCAACTGCACGCCGAGGGACAACTCAACGAGCTGCAGGAGCGGCTGCTGTTCTCACCGACGCGGCCGAAGGAAGAGCTTTACGAATGGACGTCGGACCGGTATCAGGTCAAAAACCTGGCCGATGACCCCGCCCATCAACCGACGCTCGTCGCGATGCGCAGCCGGCTGGACCGCTGGATCGCCGACACGCACGATCTCGGCCAGCAGCCGGAGACGGCCTCGCGCTACGACAGCGACATGGCCTCGTACCTGGGGAAGGGCAACCCGGCGGTGGAGCAGAACATCGCGCTGATGAAGCAATGGGCCGCGGAGGGGAAGTGACTACGGCGCTGTCAACGCGGCCGATTTCAACCCCGCGCTGTTGATCGCCGCGATGCGATCCAGTGGCGATCCAGGCGATGTGCCGTCGCTAAAGAAGTTGTTTCCAACCAATGGTCTTTACGCCGAAGGCGTTGGATCGCAAAGCCCAGGGTCGCGAGTCTGCGAGCGCACCCTGGGTGGCAATCGATGAAGAATTCCATACCCTGAAAGGGTTTCATAACGGTTTGAGACCGCCGGCGATGCGACCCTTTCAGGGTCGATGCGTCTCGGACGCCATGTCCCCAGGGTGCGCTCGCAGACTCGCGACCCTGGGCTTTGTGATCGAACGCCTTCGGCGTACTGGCCCACGATCAATAATCTGCCACCAACCGCAACAACCATGGATGGGTTTTGAGACCGGCTCTACGCTCAACTCAGTACGCGATTTCGCCGCCGACGCTCAAGCCCTGCAGAATCGCGCCGGAGAACTTCACGTCCTGGATGAACGCGCTGGTGGCGGGCAGTCCGCCGGTGGCGCTCTGGATGTTATAGACGGTGTTGTCCGCCGGCCGCGTGATCATTCCGGACCACAGAAAGTTGTAGCCGACCCGCAGCGAGACGTGATCGCTGAAGCGGATCTTCGAATAGACTTCCAGGTCGCCGATCACTCCGAAGGTGTTGCTCTTTTCATAGAGCACGCGCTCGGCTTCGGCCGGCCTCAGAATGCCCTGCGTCATCAGCTCGGCTTTGTAGCTGTTGAGGCCCATCATCACCTTCGGCTGCACGCCGAGCGAGAACCACTTGTTCCGCAGCTCGCCCCGCAAGCCGATCTGGGGGCCGAACACGTTGTTGTTCGTCGTCGCGTCGATGCGGCGTTCGGAGGCAATCGGGGGCCCGGGCTCGCCGGTCAACGGATCGAACGTCGAGAAGTTGTACTGTCCCGACTGCCGCAGGTCTTCGCGGAAGTTGAAGTACCGGAAGCCGACGAACGGCATGGCCGACAAGGCGTCGTTCGGGTTGAAGGTTTGCGACAGGAAGTTGGCTTCGGCCCCCCAGACCGAAGTCTTGAGCGACGCCTGGTAGCCGAGATCGTTGACCAGCAGGAAGTTGTCGCCGACCGGCAGTTCCCCGTCGATGAGCACCGCCTGGGCGGTGGAGTTCACCAGATTGATTGACACTGGAAAATCCAACGCGTCGAAGGTTCCGTCGCCGTTGGTGTCCACGGTCTCCAGGCTGCTATTCTGCAAGGTAGCGATGCCGCGAACCTCGGGAATCGGCACGTTGGTCGTGCTGGACTGCAGGGCGAACACGCTGGCCTCGAACGTGCCGGCGTTGAAGACCGGCAAGCCGAACGTGGCGCGGACGCCGTTGTTTTCGTTCACAAGAACGCGCGTCAGCGATGGCTGGACGACATTGACCTGGTTGCCCGTCGCCGGGTCGGTCAGCGGAAAGAAGACGTCGGTGGGATTGACGGGGTTGATGGCGGCGGACAGGTTGGTGGGTGCGCTCAGGAGGTTCTGGCCCGGATCTTCGATGTCCCACAACAGATAGTCGAAGCGGATATAGGAGTGCCGGAACGTGTCCTTGAGGCTCCGTTCCAGCGGCGAATCTTCGTACAACCAACCCTTGTCGTCGGGGAGTTCGCGGTAGATGGTCTGCCCTGGTCCGGCGGGGATCGGTCCCACCGGCCCGTAAGCCGCCGGGGCGTGATAACTGTGTTTCGGTCCCGGTCCCGCCTGCTGCCAGCCGGAGGGCATGACCCCCAGGTCGGGATTGGCATACGGTGCTTGAGCCTCGGCCCGGGGGAGCGACCCGAGCGAGATCAAACCCAGCAGGGTGAGAGTGAACCGCCTGGACATAGTCATCTTCCTGGAGTCTCTCACGTCCCAAGGACGGTCCCGTCATCCGGCGGACGGCGCGCGACAACGTGCGCAATCGCACCGACTTTGACGGATATGCCACCTGTATCGGTTGCTGCCGTCGGGGAACTTGGCCGAAACGTCCGCCCCGCGGGAAAATCTGACGGTTATGCCGGTTGTAACGGACGCGGCCAGCGGCATCGTGCGGCAGAATCGGCCGAGAGTGACGTGGGCCATTCTCCCTCTGACTGTCCCCTCGCCCGCCGCTTCGGTGGGAGAGGGTTAGGGTGAGGGAGCTTTGCACAAAAAATCGGAACGAGGACAAGCTGTAGGGTGGGCTGTGCACACCAGATCGCTAGCCGTTGTGGTGGGCA
>JAWXBB010000557.1:0-5201 GCA_034439795.1 Planctomycetaceae bacterium
ATGTGGTGGTCGGCACGATGCTGCCACGATTGAGCGTGCCGGACGCCACGCGACTGTCATTCAATGCACTCATCATGGCGGACTCCACCTCGTGGAACGCCAAGTGCGATTTCGGGGCTGAAGCGACGATGGGTCAGTATGCCAACGTCAACAACCCGACGTACTATCTGGATGGCATCCATCCGACCGCCGCCGGGCAGGCGCTCCTGGCGACCAATGTCGGCAACGCGGCTTTGGCCGCTGCGATCCTTGCGGCACAGAACGATCAGGGAGACGACGCGGCGTTCTCGCCGCCGGGCGGCAACGCTTTCGCGGCCGGCGCCCCGATCGCGGGCACGATCGTCCCCGGCGCGGCGAACACCGGCAGCACCGGCCAGCAGGTCGCTCCCGCTGGCCCGCCGACGACAATCACCGCCTCCATCGCCAAGACCGAGGACGATCGCGCTCAGACCGATGTCGCGCCATACGCCTTCATGCTCGACGAACCGCTGACCGCGGAGGAGGAGGCCAGCCACATCGACGCTATTCGCTGAGCGGTACGTCGAAACGGCCTCGCTGGAATCCCAAAGTCTGGAGTACGTTCGGCTTGCCGGAAAGACTGGCTGATCCGAGAACCCTCGCCAGGTATTCCTGTCCCAATGTCTGAATGAACCGCTCCGCGAAGGCGCAGGTGTTCGGCGACCGGTCGGGCACCCCTCCACGCGCACCCCCCGCCGCCTTCGAATCGTCGTCGAAAGACGCGGTGATCTTGGTGTCCCGGTCGTGCATCACTCGTGCGGCCCCCGGCCGATTCCGTTTCGCGAATCGGCCGAACGCGGCAGCCTGCAGCCGAACCCAGTCCTCGTTCCGGCATTCGGCGTCCGGCGGCAGGTCAAGCCTCGGTGGTCAATGCCGCGGCCGGCCCGCTACACTCGGTGGGATGTGCGGCCGTCCGGCCCCCATCGCTGTCGCCGGCGCAACAGGGTGACGACGGATCGGGTCTCTGAGACGAGTGATACGACCGAGTCGAGGCACTCGCCCCCCTGGCGAGCGGAGCAGACGGATGAAGTTTCGATTTCCCATTGTCATCATCGACGAGGACTTCCGCTCCGAGAACTCCTCCGGACTCGGCATCCGGGCCCTCGCCGGGGCGATCGAACAGGAAGGGGTCGAGGTGCTCGGCGTGACCAGCTACGGCGACCTCTCCCAGTTCGCCCAGCAACAGAGCCGCGCTTCGGCGTTCATTCTTTCCATCGACGATGAAGACATCATCGGCGGGGCCGACATCGATCCGGCGATCATCAATCTGCGGAAGTTCATCCAGGAGATCCGCTTCCGCAACGCGGAGATCCCGATCTATCTCTATGGCGAAACGCGGACCTCGCACCACATCCCCAACGACATTCTGCGGGAGCTGCACGGCTTCATTCACATGTTCGAGGACACGCCGGAGTTCGTGGCCCGGCACATCATCCGCGAAGCCAAGGCGTATCTGGACAGTCTGGCCCCGCCGTTCTTTCGCGCCCTCGTGCATTACGCGCAGGACGGGTCGTACTCGTGGCATTGCCCCGGCCACTCCGGCGGCGTCGCGTTCCTGAAGAGCCCGGTCGGGCAGATGTTCCACCAGTTCTTCGGCGAGAACATGCTGCGGGCCGACGTCTGCAATGCCGTGGAAGAGCTGGGGCAGCTCCTCGATCACACCGGCCCGGTCGCCGCGTCCGAACGGAACGCCGCGCGGATCTTCAACGCCGACCACTGTTTCTTCGTGACGAACGGCACGTCGACGTCGAACAAGATGGTGTGGCACTCGACGGTGGCGTCCGGCGACATCGTCGTCGTCGATCGCAACTGCCACAAGTCGATTCTGCACTCGATCATCATGACCGGCGCGGTGCCGGTGTTTCTGATGCCCACCCGCAATCACCTGGGGATCATCGGGCCGATTCCGCTCGAGGAGTTCCGTCCCGAGAGCATTGCCGCCAAGATCGAGGCCAATCCCTTCGCGCGCGAGGTCAAGGACAAGAAACCGCGCATTCTCACCATCACCCAGAGCACCTACGACGGCATCCTCTACAACGTCGAAACGCTCAAGCAACTCCTCGACGGCAAGATCGGCACGCTGCACTTCGACGAGGCCTGGCTGCCCCACGCCACGTTTCATGACTTCTACAAAGACATGCACGCCATCGGCAAGGACCGCCCGCAGACCAGGGAGTCGATGATCTTCGCCACGCATTCGACGCACAAACTGCTCGCGGGCATCTCGCAGGCCTCGCAGATTCTGGTCCGCGAGTCGGAGACGCAGAAGCTCGACCGGCACATCTTCAACGAGGCGTACCTGATGCACACCTCGACGTCGCCGCAGTACGCGATCATCGCGTCCTGCGACGTGGCGGCGGCGATGATGGAGCCCCCCGGCGGGACAGCACTTGTGGAAGAGTCGATTCTGGAAGCCATGAGCTTCCGCCGGGCGATGCGGAAAGTCGACGACGAGTGGGGCCTGGACTGGTGGTTCAAGGTCTGGGGGCCCGACCGGCTCGCCGCCGAGGGAATCGGCCATCGCGACGACTGGCTGTTGCAGACGAATGAGACGTGGCACGGGTTCGGCAACATCGCCCCCGGCTTCAACATGCTCGACCCGATCAAGGCCACGCTGATCACGCCCGGCCTCGACGTCTCCGGTAAGTTCGCCGAGACCGGCATCCCCGCGTCGATCGTGACGCGCTATCTCGCCGAGCACGGCGTCATCGTCGAAAAGACCGGGCTGTATTCGTTCTTCATCATGTTCACCATCGGCATCACCAAGGGCCGGTGGAACACGCTGGTGAGCGCGCTGCAGCAGTTCAAGGACGACTACGACAAGAACCACAAAATGTGGCGGATTCTCCCCGAGTTCGTCGCCCAGTATCCGCAGTACGAGCAGATCGGCCTGAAGGATCTCTGCCAGCAGATTCACGGCACCTACAAGGCCAACGACGTGGCCCGCGTGACGACCGAGATGTACCTGTCGGTGACGCAGCCGGCGATGAAGCCCTCCGACGCCTTCGACCGGATGGCTCATCGCGACATGGACCGCGTGGAGATCGACCAGCTCGACGGCCGCACCACGGCCGTGCTGCTCACGCCCTATCCGCCGGGCATCCCGCTGCTCATTCCCGGCGAACGGTTTAACAAGACGATCGTGGAATATCTGCGGTTTGCCCGCGACTTCAACGAGCAGTTCCCCGGCTTCGACACCGACATTCACGGCCTGGTGGAAGAGACGGACCGCGGTCAGCGGAGGTACTTCGTCGACTGCGTCCGCGCCAATGGCCGGACTTGATTGGGACTCTCGGCGTCGTGGCCCACGTTCGTAGTTCCGCCTTCAGGCGGTCCGGACCGCCTGAAGGCGGAACTACGAGCCATTCAAGACACGATCCACGGAAGAGATGCGAATGCGGTCGGTAGCCGGGAATGGAAGCCGCGGGGTACACTCCACGCCATGCCCCGACGTGCGCTCTTCCTTGTGAATCGTAAAGCGCGGTCCGGGCAGCACGAACTCCAGCCGATCCGCGAGCGATTGACCGCCGGCGGCCTCGAGCTGATCGAGCCGCCAGGCGATCTCGGCGATCCGACGGCGCTCATCCGTCAACAGGGCCGCGACGTCGAGTTGATCGTTCTCGGCGGCGGCGACGGGACGATCAATCGAGCTTTGCCCGGCTTGCTCGAAGTTCAGCGTCCGTTCGGCGTGCTGCCGCTGGGAACTGCGAACGATCTGGCGCGCACGCTCGAACTGCCGACCGATCCGCTGGCCGCATGCGACGTGATTCTGGCCGGCCGAACGCAGCCGATCGACGTCGGTCGCATCAACGACCGGCCGTTCGTGAACGTGGCCAGCATCGGCCTCGCCGTGGATGTGACGCGGCGGCTGACGCGCGGGGCGAAGTCGCGCTGGGGCGTGCTGGCTTACTTGTGGGCGGCCATCGGGGCACTGATTCGCGGACGCCCCTTCCGGGTCGAGATCTGTTGCGACGGTGAATGTCTGAAAACGCGGACGTGGCAGGTCGCCGTCGGCAACGGCCGCAGTTACGGCGGCGGCTTGACCATCCACGAGGACGCCCGCATCGACGATGGCCTGCTCGATCTCTACAGCCTGGAAGTGGAACAGGGCTGGCACATTCTGATGATGATCCCGGCGTTGTGGCGTGGCTCGTTGGACCCCGTCCCCACGGTTCGCACGCTGCGAGGACGGAAGATCGAGGTTCGGCCGCTCGGTCGTCCGCGCTCGATCACGGCCGATGGCGAACTCGTCGGACAGACGCCCGCCGTGTTTCAACTCGAGCCAGCCGCGTTGTCGGTCTTCGTTCCCGCGGCGATTGCCCAGGTGAGTGGGTGATATCTGTCTAGAAGCTGTTTCATAACCACACGGTCTTTACGCCGAAGGCGTAGCATCGCACAGCCCAGGGTCGCGAGTCTGCGAGCGCACCCTGGGTGGCGATCGATGACGAACCCCATACCCTGAAAGGGTTTCATAACGGCTTGAGTCCGCCGGTGATGTGACCCTTTCAGGGTCGATGCACCCTCGGTCGCCGATTTCCCAGGGTGCGCTCGTCGACTCGCGACCCTGGGCTGTGTGATCGAACGCCTTCGGCGTACATGACATCCGACCAATGTTCCGCTACCAACGGCAACAACCCGAAGCGGGTTTTGAAACCGCTTCTGGGCATTAGCGGTGAACGACGCTCAAATCAATTCCTGGATCTTCTCGCGGTCATCCAACAGGTGTACGGGCCGGCCCTGGTAGTCGGGGAAGGCTTGGGCCGGGTCGATGCCCAGGACGTGATAAATCGTGGCCAGAACATTTTGCGGCGTGTAGGGTTTTCCCTTGGCCCGCTCGGCCAGAGCATCGGTCTCACCGACGACCTGTCCCATGCGCAGTCCGCCGCCGGCCACGATCGCAAAACCGGCGTCCCACCAGTGGCCGCGACCGGTGGCGAAACGGCTCCCCAGGGCGCGCGTCTCGTCGCCAATTCGCGGCGAACGGCCGAACTCGCCCCAGATCACGACGGCCACCTGTTGATCGAGGCCGCGTTCGTACAGATCGGTCAGCAGCGTGTAGATCGCCCGATCGTACGTGGGCAGCAGCTTGCGCATCGAGGGAAAATTGTCTGTGTGCGTGTCCCAGACGCCGAACACAGGCAGGCCGGGCTCGCGCTGGACGCCCCCCTGTGCGACGGTGACCA
>JAWXBB010000558.1:0-8026 GCA_034439795.1 Planctomycetaceae bacterium
AGCCCGCGAGGCCCTGAAATCGGTCGAGGCGATTGCCGGCAGCGGCCGCCTGATGGCCGCGATTTCGGAACACTACCTGAACGACAACGTGCGGATCGCGGCGTCCGAGCGATTCCTCAGCCGGCTGCTGTCCGACGCCCGCGTCGAGCAGGGGCAGGTCCGCGACTTCGTCCTCGGAGCCAACGTCGGCGGCTGGCAGACGACGGCGACCAACGTCGGCGTCGACCTCAAGCCGTCCGGCAACCGCCTGCGGTTCGACCTCGTGCTGAACGGCACCGTGCAGTCCAACACCGCCGGCGCCACCAGCCAGGCCACGATCTACACCTCCGGCTATCACACGTTCCGGTCGTCGAAGGAAATCACCTTCGACGGCTACACGTTCACGACGGGGCCCGCCACGATCGCGGTGAACGCCAACAACACCACCACCGGCGCGAGCACCCGCATGAGCGGCGTGCCGATCTTCGGACGGATGGCCCAGCGGATCGCCATGCAGGAGGCCGGGAACCGTCGTCCGCAGGCGGAAGCGATCGCCGCCAGCCGCGTCTCGGATCGAGTGGTCCCCAAGTTCAACGAGGAAGTCAACCGGGCCTTCGCCAATGCGACGCGGGACATCGAGACCGAATTCGCGGCGGGGCTGAAAGCGGCCCGCATCTACCCGGATCGCCAGCACTATGCCAGCACCAACGACCGGGCGCTGATCGGCACCCGGCTGGTGCAGGACGGCAAGCTCGGCGGCAACGCGGCCGACGCCAAACTGCTCGAACCCGGCAACGGCGCCGCCGTGGTCATGCACGAATCGGTGATCAACAACAGCATCGACGAAATCGGCTTCGCCGGCAAAACGATGAGCGAAGAGGAGCTGCGGCATCACCTCGAGCTGTTCCTCAGCAAGGCGCTGTCGCGGGAGTTCAAGTTCCGCGCTCCGACCGAAGCCGTCCAGGAGACCCCGGTCGCGGCGGGAGAAGCGCCGGCCGAGGACGATGCCGCCAAGGGTCCGGCCAAACTGATCTTTGCCAAGGAAGACCCGATTCGCGTGCAGTTCGGCAACGGCGTGCTGTTGTTGGTGATCCGCGCCGGCCTGGAACGGGAAGGGCAGGATCCGATTCCCGAGCACGAAATCTCCGTGCCGCTGCACTTCGAGGTCGCCGGCGATCAACTGAAGATCGTCCGCGACAGCCTGAAGATCGTCCCCATCGAGGGCGGCTTCAACCCGGTGCAGCAGAAGGTGATGAACACCCGCATTTCGGCCGCCCTGCCCGAGCGGACCGTCAGCGGCAAGTTCAAGCTCCAGGGCCCGACCCGCGAAGTCGACGCCCGCGTGACCAACATCACGCTGGTCGACGGCTGGATCGCGGTGGCGGTGGAGTAATCCTCCGGTCGAAGATGGTTGAATTCCCCACAAGGCCCGATTGCCGGCAACGGCGATCTGGCCTTGTGCATTCAGCGGAAACGAAATTCCAAATCCGAAATCCCAAGGAAGCTCCAAATCCCAAAAGTGTGCCTCTTGATTCTGGATTGAGAGCGGGGTGAATTTCTCGGATTTCAGCCGCGGAGCGGCGACAGATCGTAGCCCCAGGCGTGAGCCTGGGGAACATCGCCGTGGCGGCGTGCAGCCCCGGAGGGGCGACAGAAACTCGGTCGCACGACGAACTTCTGTCGCCGCTTCGCGGCTGATAAATTGCGCTCCGACTGGTCCCCAGGCTCACGCCTGGGGCTACGATCTGTCGCCCCGCTGGGGCTGAAGACATAGCCCACCGAGGATTCTTGGTTGATTCCACCCGGAATCGAGACGCACATCCAAATCCCAATTCCGAAGCGGCTCGCAATGGAAAGCGTTTGGAACTTTCCTCAAATTGGAGCTTCCTTGAGATTTGGAATTTCATCCACAGGTTGCAGCCCGTCGCGGAATTCGCGCTAATGGAGTTGTGCCACATCGGGAATGGATCGTGTGATGGACAGCCAACTCCTCATCGTCGGAATCTGCGTCGCCGCGGCCGCCGCGTGGCTGCTGTGGCGGCTCGTGCGACAATGGCGCGGCAGCGCTGCGCCCGGTTGCGGCAGCGGCTGCACCGATTGCAGTCGGCGCGAGGGTCAGCCCGGGGACGCTGCCGCCGATGACTTCGTGTCGGTCGATCAACTGGTCCAATCGTCCCCGCGGAAGGATTAGAGCATGACCGCGGCGGAGGAGGGTGCCTTGCCGTCGCGCTGGCTGGCGGCAGTTGACAACGCAAGACGCCCAGGGATAGCCATCCCTGGGCGTCCGCTCACTCCGGCAGCGCCAACTCCGCGCGCAACACCGGATGATCCGACGCGGCGTTTTCCATCAGCTCCGCCGAGACCGTCCGCAGCCCGCGCGTGAACATCCAGTCGATGGTGTCCGCCGGTGGGCCGTCCGGCAGCGCGTCGTGCAGCGGGCTGGCGACATCCGCACGTTCTCGCAGTTTCACGAGCTGCGGATCGTCGATGGCGGTGTACAGATCTCCCATCAACACGGCCGGCGGTTGGAGCGACAGGAACAGCGCGATCACCAATTCCAGTTGCATTTCGCGGTCGTCCTCCCGGTCGATGTGCGTGGACAGAATCCGCACCGTGCGGTCGCGCCACGGCAATTCGGACAGCACGGCATTGCGAAACGCCTTGCCGCGCGTGCCCGGCAACGGAATCCGCTGCACGGTTCCGAGCGCACAGTTCGTCAGCACCGCATTGCCGAAGTGTTCGCGCCACCAGTGCGTTTCCGTCGCGGCGAAGATCGAACCGCAGCGGATCAGCGTTGCGATCTGCTCAGCTTGTGTCCCTTCGAGTCCGTACTGCGGCGAACGGACTTCGTACAGTCCGGAAAAATCGAACTCCCCCAACGTCTTCGCAGTGACGTCGAGCCGCACAACGTCGCCATCCCCTTTGCCGCTGTGAATGTTGAAGCTCGCGATGCGGAGCGTGTCGCGGTCGCAGCGTTCTCCGGGAAGCGTGGGAAGTCGGAATCTCTGCAGCGGCCGCGACGGATCAGCGGGGCGGCGATCGGCGCCGTCGCGGACGATGAGGGCGACGAGCGCGGCAACGAGCAGCAGCGTGACGACGCGCCCGCGCCGCGACGATGGCGGGGACGCGGTCATCGGTTCCGTCCGAGGGCTTCTTCTCCGGTCCCCTCGCCCCCGTCTTCGGGGGAGAGGGTTAGGGTGAGGGGGCCGCACGCTTCCCAAGACGATGATGCCAAGCAATGCCAACCCGAAGCGTGAGGGAGCGCTCGCCCTCGCTCACGCTTCGGGGTGGTATTGGACGCGCTGCGGAGCGTTCGCCCCCTCACCCCAGCCCTCTCCCCCGAAGCGGGGGCGAGGGGGCCGGAAAGAGTCGGAGACAGACGCATCGCCGTCATCACGCCCCTTCGATCAGCGCCAGCCGCAGCAGGTTGAGCGCCGACTTCGCCGTGCGGCTCTTGGCGATGTCGGGGTCGCCGAAGTGCTGCACCTGTTCGACCTTTTGCAGCTTCCGGCCGGAGAGCGCGACGTACGACGCCGGCGCGGGGGCCAGCGGATCGTCCGGATCGAACGCCGGCCATTCCGTGACCGCGATGGCGAAGTCGGTCCCGAAACGGACGCGGCAGCCGTCAGCACATTCCTGCGCGACGGCCGCGCTGATCGGGCCGTGCGTCTCGATCAGTTCGGGATCGACCGACAGCAGTTCGCGCTTGGCGGCATTCGTCGAGACCACCACGCCGCCGAGGTAGCAGGTCTCGAACCCCTTCACGCCGGTCAGCCGGTGGGCGAGCAGGCCGCCGGTGCAGGACTCCGCCGTCGCCAGCGACGCGCGGCGACGATGCAGCAGGCGGATGACGGCGTGTTCGAGCTCTTCGTCCTCCTCGCCGAAGACCAGCGTCCCCATGCGGTTGACGATGGCGGCGCGGGTCTTGTCGATCTTGGCCCGGCACTCGTCGATGCTGGTCCCCTGGGCCGTGATCCGCAGGGTGATGGTGGCCTCGTGGACCGTGATGCCGACGTCGGGGTCGCGGCCGCGGGCGGTGAGGTCGCCGAGGATTTCCTCCGCCTGCGATTCGCCGACGCCGAAGCAGTTGATGCGGGCCCGGCGGATGACCCGTTCGCCGCCGTCGAGCCGGCTGAGCACCTGCTGGCGGAACATCGTTTTCATCTCGCTGGGGACGCCGGGCAGCGCGGCGATCCGGCAGGGGGACAGCCGCGACGGCCGCGGCACCACGCACCAGATGCCGGGCGCGGTCCCGCGCGGATTCGGCAACGGCTCGCAGCCTTCGGGGAACATGGCCTGCATGACATTTCGTTCGGGCATCGGCCGGTTGCGACGCGAGAACATGCTCTTCACGTGCGTCAGCGACGGCTCGTCCAGCACCAAAGGCTTGCCCAGAAACCCCGCGAGCGCCTCGCGCGTCAGGTCGTCGAGCGTCGGCCCCAGCCCGCCGGTGATCAGCACGATATCGGAGCGCTCCGACGCCGTCCGGATCGCCCCGATCATGGAGTCCAACTCGTCGGCAATGGTGGAATGCGCCACGACCGGAATGCCGATCTCGGCGAGTTCGAGGCTCAGCCACTGGCTGTTGGTGTCGAGCTTCGCGCCGGTGGTGAACTCGGTCCCGACACTGAGGATTTCTGCGTACATTGAAGAGGCCGTTAAGAAACTGAATTCAGCGGACGGAGTCGGCTGCCGCAGCGAACACTTGCGCGGCCGGGATGGTCTGCACCATTCCCGACGTGATCTCAGCGTCGCGACGAGCCACCACGGCGGACCACTCAATGGCCACGGCATCGTCCGGACGATCGTCGAGCGAACGCAACAGCGCCTCGGCCAACATCACCCGCTCGCCGCGAGCAAGCTGCAAGACCGCGGGTTCCAATTCGGCTAAGTTGGGCATTCCATGTCTCCATCGACATAACGGACATCCGCGACACCCTGATTTTATGACCGCTCTCATGAGATTGATACTGACGGCATCCTGCCGAATCTGGTCCGAGTGAAGTTGTTGATTGGGGATCGCTCTTCAGCCCCAGCGGGGCGACAGATCGTAGCCCCAGGCGTGAGCCTGGGGAACAGCATCGACCCTTCGTGGTAGCCCCGGAGGGGCAGCAGAAATCGAATAGTCTCGGATATTCTGTCGCCCCTCCGGGGCTTGTGACCACAAACCAGCTGGAACCCCAGGCTCACGCCTGGGGCTACGCTCTGTCGCCTCTGCGGGGCTGAAATCAGTTTGCACGAATCATCGAACCCTGTGGCCAGCCATGATCGACTGCACTCATCTGTTCGTCACGGGCGATCGTCTGCCTCGTTCGATTCCACCGACGGACCCGCATCCTCAACGATCTGGCCGATAAAGCCCTCGGCGGTGATGCCGCCGGTCGGCATGCCGCGGTCGATCAAGCGGTCGCCCACTCGATACTGATGAAAATACAACGGGATGCCTTCGCCCAGCGTCGAATCGGGCGTGTCCTGCAGGTGAATGTGCAGATGCGGCTCCGACGTGTTGCCGGAGTTGCCGATCGCCGCGACGACTTGCCCCGCGGTGACGTTGTCGCCCGGCTTCACCTTGAGCGATCCGGGCTGAAGGTGGCACAAAAACAGATACTCGCGCGAGGCGACCTTTAGCACGATGTGGTTGCCGCCGGGGTCGGTGCCGCCGCCGAGCTCGCCGATGGCCATGTCGGGGTCCTTGTCCCAAAAGCTCTCGACGACGCCGTCCGCCGGAGCGAGCACCGGCAGCCCGTAGCAATAATAATCCTCGACCTTCGTTCCGTCGCCGCGATGCGTCTCGCCATCCTGCGTCACCAGCAGATCGTACGCCCAGCGCTGGTCGGCGGCGCAGACGTGGTAGTTCACATCCGGCGTGTCGCCTCCCCAGCCGACGGTGATCGGCCCGTCAAACGGCAGACGGAACGGCACCTGACTCGGCCGGTTCTCGTGCGATGACGGATAGACGCGGAAGGCCATCGGCGACAGCACCAGTGCCGCCAGCCCTGCAAACCCCACCGCCCGCCAGCGATTCCAGACCGGTCGCCGCCGCAGACACGCCACCAGCGCGATGAGCGCCAGCCCGGCGGTGACGATCAGCCACAACCCCGAGTCGCTGCCCAGTAGCCAGCACACTGCCCCGGCCAAACCCGGCCGTTGATGCGGAATGACGTACAACATTCCCTGCAAAACCAGGAACGTCAGCACGACATACGGCCAGTAGTCGGGACGACGGCGAGGCAACGGCGCGATGGTGTCCATGATGCGACTTCAGTGGCGAATCGTGTGGGCGATCGGTAGAGGATAACGAATCGCTCGCGTGCCCGGAACGGTGAGGCGTCCCGTGCCCTAGACGCGAGTGAGTCACAATTCGGTCGGCTTTGTGTCCGGCCCCCTCTCCCCCGTCTTCGGGGGAGAGGGTCGGGGTGAGGGGGCGAGCGCTCGTGCGACGATCAACACGGGTACGAACCGCCAGCAGAGCGAGCGCTCGCCTTCTCACGCTTCCGGCTGGTGTTGAACAACGGCAGGGAGCGCTCGGCCCCCTCACCCTAGCCCTCTCCCCCGAAGACGGGGGCGAGGGGACCGGAGGGGAGAGTCACTCGCGTTACGCCCCGGCACACCGTTTACGCCGCGATGCGAATCGCATCCATTCGGGCATCGAGCAACGCCTGAATCAGGCACCCGCGGGCCACGGTGTAGAGGCTGTCGGGCGCGATACGGATCGACTGCAGGCGGATCGGCCAGGCGGCCCGTCGCCAGGCTTGTTGCAGGATCTGATCGAACCCACGGGCCTGCGTGATGCCGCCGGAGCAGGCCAGGCTGACCGGTTGCGATAGGACGCGGAAGCCGTCGTGCTGACCGATGCGGTCGCCCGCTTCCAGCAGCAGTTCGACGAGGAAGTCGCACAGCAGCGGGCCGTGGAGGGCGAACTCGTCGCCGGGGTTCGATGCCCGCGCCTGTGCGAGCAATTCGGCCGAACCCCACGGTATCGTGCAGCGGGCGACTTCGCGTCCGGAGACTGCCAGGGCGAACTCGCACTGACTCGCTCCCAGGCTGATCCCGACGCCGGAGAACTGCGACGCGCCGAGTTCCGCCAGCACGATCGCCAGCCCCTGGCTGATGACCACCGGCTCGTAACCGCGCCACCGGATGAGCGGCAGAATCAGATCCCGTTCGGGACTCTGGTTCACGGGCAACAACTCGCCGGGAATCGTCACGCAGCAGACTTCGCCCGGCAGCCGGGCCGCGGGCAGCACGGCGTCGAGCGTGAACGTCAACAGCTCCCGCGCACAGGCATCGTGCTCGGGCAGCCGGCCGTCCGGCAGCAAGGGAATCGCCGGAACGTTCAGCAGCCGCGACCATTCCGTCGCGGCGGTGCCGATGATGAGCAGGTCGCCCTCCCCTTCGGCATAGCGCACGCCGTCGCGGTCGAGCAGCCGCCGATGCGCGGGACTGTCCGCGAGCGATGTGTAGGCGGCGGCGCACGCGCGGCCGATCAGTCGGCGGTGGTGACGGCGGAGCGAACGGAACTGCGTCGCGCCGAGGTCGAGTCCGATCGTCACGACTTCAGCCCCTCCTGAAGTTGCGACAAGGCCCGCTCAATCGCCGAGCCGTCGAACGGTGAGGGACTAACCGCTGTCGGTGCGGCGGCCTCCGTCCGTTGTTGACGACGCCGGAAATGCGGCGCGGGAATCGCCGGAGCCTCGGCCGCGGCGTCGGTGAAGAACGTGCGGTTCGGATCGAGCGCGGCTCGCGCTGCGAAGTGCGGCGCGGCGATTTGTTCTTCGGCGTCGTCCAACCGGTACATCGGTTCGGAACGGCGCTGAGAGATCGTGGCCCGCAGTTCCATGCGGGTCGGGAACTCGGCGGCTTCCGTCTCGATGGCCAGCCGACCGCCGAGCAGTTCGCGAAGCTCGTCGTCCCCGAGGTCCGCCGAATCATCCGCAACCGGAATCGGCTCAAACGAATGACGCGGCGGCAACGGCGGCGGCGGATTCATCCGGTTCCGAATCGCCGCCGGGATCTCGACGTTGTCCGATTGTGTGCGATCGAGGTA
>JAWXBB010000559.1:0-4041 GCA_034439795.1 Planctomycetaceae bacterium
CGACACGCTCCCGAACACCGACCGATCATAGCCGACGAGTCAAGCCCGCTCGACCGCCAACCCCAGCCGCCCTGTGGAATACTTCAACGGGCTGCTAGGCGGTTTATGCGGGATGATCTGCTCGCAGAACTGCCGTCGCGTCAGGAGTATCCGAGCGTTTGCATGTGGTCGCGACAAATCTCTTCCACCAGCTCGAAGTTGCCGTACTGGTTGGTGTGCGCGTGGTGAATCTTACCGACCTTGGCAATCTTGTTCCAAAACCTGGCGTCCTCACGCTGGATGGGCCGCAACTCGGCGAAGTCGAACAATCGCGACAGTTGCTGTTCCGGCTCGCGCAGAATGTCTTCGTACCGCACCTCCAGGAAGTGCGGCAGCTTGTCTCTCCAGCCGCGGATCATCGACACCGAGTCGTTCCACACGTGCGCGGTGGTCCGCAGGTCGTCGGGGCCCCACTGCTCGATGTATTCCGCCAGCTTCGGGATGCGGGGATAGGGAATGAACACCCCGCGGTCGTACAGGCCGTGACGATGATTCGAGCGGATTCTGTCGAGCTGTTGCTTTTCGAGCTGGTACAGCTTGAGCATGGAGTTCGCGGAGTTGCGCGGATCGCGGACGATGTGAATGTACTTGGCGTCCGGGAAAATGTGCTGCAGGATCGCGATGTCGGGAATCAACGCCGGGTTCTTCGTAAAGAATCGCCGATCGCGGCCGTGGCACCAGATGATGCGCCGCAATTGATGGCGGATCTCCGCGATCTCCGCCGGCGTGAAGCTGTCCGGGGTTCGGGGGACGTAGCGCAAGTCGTGGGGAGTCCAGCCAAACCAGGTGCCCCACAGCTTGATGCCTTCATTGGGCGAGCCCGCCTCGACTTCCACGCTGTCCGCGAGATAACGCTCCCCTTTGGCATCCAGTCGCAGGAGTTTTCGCATCACCTCCACGGCACAGAGGCAGCGGGGAAACTGGTGCATGGCATTGGTGATGTACGCCACCTCGGGGTGCGTGCAGCAGATGTCCTGCAGCATGGTGGTGCCCGACCGGGGCAGACCGAGCAGGAAGATCGGCCGGTCGATGTCGATGCCCGTCAGGTCGATGCGCATCAGGTAGCGCTCGATGAACAGCAGCAACCCTTCGAGCAAGCGAGGCGGCTCTCCCGGAACGATGAATTGCCGCTGAAAGAGTCCGTGCAGCAACAAACGCGACCGCAAGTTTGGGTATTCCACCTTCAGCGGCTGCGATGAGGCCCGTGTCTCGGCGGTCGCCATGATCGTTGGACCTCTAACCCGCGTGCGTGGAGCTTCCCTGTCGGCGATGACCCCTGACGGAATTCTTTTGTAGGGGATCGACTGTGTGCCGACAACTCACGGAGTGCGAAGGGCAGGTCGCGCGCCTGTCGATTCGACGCCGACCTGCTACACTGAAATCTCACCAGGGCACGTCACGATCGGAGATTTCAGGGCGGCTTGATCGACCACGCGCGAGGACTTGATGAATCTCTTCGTTCAACTCGCGCGACTCCTGAATATTGTGCCGGTGCCGCTGATCGACACTCAGTCGCAGATGCTGCGAGCGCGGGCGTTGATCGAGGCGAACCGGCTGCGAGTTTTTGAGGCGATCGAAGCCGTGCCGCACGGTCTGTCTGCGGACGAACTCGCCGAGAAACTGTCAATATCGTCAGCTGGCGCACACGTGCTACTGACTGCGCTCGCCGGCGTCGGCTATCTGCGGCACCGCCGCGACCGATACACGAATGGGCCGTGGGTCAAACGCTGGCTGCTCGATCCTCAACACAGCCTGCAGAATTTCCTGCTCGTTCAGAGTCATTCCTGGAAACGCCTGGAGGATCTCGGCACGGCGATTGAAACCGGCAAGCCGGCGAGAGACTACTACCACGACCCCGCGATCACACCCGCCGAGAGCGAGACCTTCTCGAAGGCGATGCGCGATTTGTCGAAGTTGCTGATCCCCGAGTTCGTGAAGCGCGCCCGTCTGCCCGCCGCCGCCACCCGGCTGCTCGACATCGGCGGAGGTCACGGGGAATACGGCAAAGCCCTCGCCCGACGGAATCCCGGCATCAAACCGACCGTTCTCGATCTGGAGCACCAAATCCGCGCCGCGCAACAAATGTTGGAGGCCGAAGGCAACCCCCTGGGGATCGAGTTGCGCGTGGGGGACGCCCTCACTGCCGATCTAGGAACGAGCTGGAACGTCGTCCTGATGATCAATCTGGTGCACATCTTTTCGCAGGAACAGAATCGAGGGCTGTTCCGGCGAGCGTGGGAGGCGCTCGAACCCGGCGGTGTGCTCTTGATCGTCGACCAATTCCTGGGCGTCAGCCGGATTCGCGACGGCGTGGCGGCCTTGATCTCCTTGAATATGTTCAGCATCGGCGGCCGCTGTTATTCCCGGCAGGAAATGGAACAACTGCTGCGCGAGGCCGGCTTCACACGGGTGCGGCTGAAGCCGTTCTCCATCACTGTTGCCACGAGCATGTTCGAGGCGTGGAAGTGAGCGGGCGCAGGCAGGGCTTCTGTCCTCGCAATGAGTTCAGGCGATCTTGGCGAAGACATCGGACACTCTCACACGGCGGGCGGCGGTCGCCGGCAGCAGGCTGCCCGTGATGCCGACGCCCACGCCGACTGCGATGCCCAACAGCACGGTCGTCCACGGAATCGGAAATTGCAGAAATAACCGGTTCCAGAGCATGACCGGAATGACATCGCCGACGGTGAGCGACGACACGGCCCACACAACTGCCGTTCCCAGCGCGCCCGCCACGCCACCCACCACCATCGCCTCGGCCACGATCAGGACGATGATGTGCAGCGGTTGAAAGCCGAGCACCTTCAGCATCGCCATTTCCGCGCGGCGCTCGCGGACGGAAATGCCAATGCTGTTCGACAGGATAATCACCATGTCGATCAGCAGCACAACAGCGATGCCGTCGAGGATCTGCAGCAGGGCCGACACCTTGTTGGCAAATCGCGAAACGCCGGCCGATTCAGTCTCGACCTTCAGCGCCGGTTGCCGGTTCTCGTAGTCGCTGTTCACTCGCGCGGCCAGCCGGTGCGCCGCTGCGGGGTTGCCGGCATCCAACAACACGCAGTTGACGGCCGACCGATCGCCGGTCGCGTCCATGTAGTAGTCGTGCCGGCAAAAGACCGCGTTCGACCAGTCGCCCGGCGGCAGAATCCCCACGATCGTGAACGGCACGTCGACCGGTGGAAAGCCCGCCGAATGAAACGTGAATTCCCGGCCGACCTGCCAGCCCATCGTCTGCACCAGCGCCGGCCCCGCGAGCACGCCGTCCTTCCGCTGGAGGAGCGCCTCGACCGCTTCCGACGGAAGCGCGTGCAATCCGCCGTACATGGTCCGAATGTTGTCCGGCCGCGTGGCGATGGCCAGCACCGTCCGGTCGAGTCTGCGGGATTCGTCGAGGTAGCCGAACACCGTGTTCATCGTCGTCCAGTCGCGCACGCCCTCCAATCCGGCAATGTCGGGAACGTAACGCAACGGCACGCGACTGGGGGCCAGCCACCGCTCGGTGACGATCAACCGCGATTCGTCGGCGCTCGACAGCATCTTCCGGCGGACGGTGGTGGTCACGGTGGTGACCACGGACGAGATCGCGACCAGCACCACAATGCCCAGGGCGGTGACCGCCGTCCGGAGTCGATTCCGGCAGAGGCTCTTCAGCACCAGGATGCTGAGTTTCATCATCATGGAATCAAAGGCCAAATGAGGCTGGCGTCCGATCGGTCAGTGTCCAACATAACCGGACGGCTGAACCGGCGGAAGAACCGAATCGCTTGCCATCGGCTGACTGTTGAAGGCGGGCGTGAGAAAGGGGTTCAACCACTCCCAACAGCAAGGCCCGGCAGAATTCTGCCGGGCCTTGCCAGTAGAGTGAAGCCAACTCTCTTCGTCCGCCGCTGTTGTTCGGGAGACAATCACTCGGCGTCCGCGTCGGCGGGCCCTTCTGCCGCGGTCAGGGGCTCGGCCAGCGTGAAGGCGTACATCGTGACCTCGGTCGCGGCGCTGTCG
>JAWXBB010000560.1:0-9852 GCA_034439795.1 Planctomycetaceae bacterium
CATTCGGCATCCGTCACGTCGCTGGGATACGACTTCCGTGTCGTGCTCATGCACGCAAGGTCAGCAGCATCCGACAAATAAGTCAATAACAGGCTCTAGGGCGCGGATGAGGATTCGCGAACAGAACTGATCCGTTGGCTCGATTTCTGTTTGTTTGACGTGTCTGCGAGCTGATACGTTGTTTGTGCAGGGTCGAATCTCCCGAAGGCACTTGATGGAAGGCGGTTGCCCGTGAGCATCACTTTGATTTTGCCACCCGACAAGCAATCTGCGCTGGAACGGCTCGCGGCCGCGTCCGGTAGCGACGTGCTGACCGTCATTCTGGAAGCCGTGGAGGACAAGCTGAATGACCGCACGGGCGGCGAGGTCGAACTTCCCTACCCGCAATGGCACGAAGAATTTCAGGCTTGGATCGCCAGTCGCCGGTCTCGCAACCCTCACTTTGATGACAGCCGCGAAAGCATGTACGACTGATGCGAATCCTTCTCGACACGAACGTGCTGCTCCGCTCGATCGAACCGGGTCACGCCCATCATTTCGCAAGTTCTCAGGCGATCGACACATTGCGGCAGCGCGGTCACGAGCTGGTGACGGTGCCCCAGGTGCATTACGAATTCTGGTCCGTGGCCACCCGTCCGACGGACAATAACGGCCTGGGGATGAGCACGGCCGAAGCCCAGGCGGAACTGGCGGCGATCCAGCGACTATTCCGGCTGCTGCGAGACGAACGGGCGATTTTTTCGATCTGGGAACACCTCGTTTCCTCACTGGCCGTCAAAGGCAAACAGACCCACGATGCCCGACTCGCGGTCGCCATGCAACGGCATGCGATCACCCACTTGCTGACCTTCAACATGCCGGACTTCGCCCGATACCCGTTGATGACGACGCTCTCGCCGCTGGATGTGATCCACGGCGCAGCGCCAGTATGAGGGATCGTCACGGAGCCCGTCCGACGATGATGGGACTTCCCCAATGCTCGGAACCGCCCGCATGACCGCACAGCTTGCCATCACCGCCGGACCCGACGCCGGTCGCGTCTGCGAATTGCAGGCCGGTCGCGAATTCGCCGTCGGCCGCGGCAGCCGCTGCGATCTGCGGCTCGAAGACCCGTCGGTGTCGCGGGTGCATTGCCGGCTGGAGGTCGCCGCCGGTCGCGCGACGCTCATCGACGCCGGCAGCAAATGGGGGACGCAGGTCAACGGCCGCAGCGTCGAGCGCTATCAACTGCAAAGCGGCGACCGGATTCAGATCGGCGACACCGAGCTCGAGTATCAGGCCGACGACGATGCGCGGGCCACCGCCGTCTCGCGCGCCGCTGTCCGTATCGTGTCCGATGTCGAAGTCGCCGCGGCGGCTGTGTTCGCCGCGCCGACGTTGCCGCCATCGCTCAGTGCGCCGCCCGATCTGAACGCGCTCGTCGGCAGCACGTTCGTCCGGTATCGCGTGGAGTCGGTCCTCGCGCGGTCGGCGACGGGGACCGTCTACCGGGCCGTTGACCTGAAGATGCCGCGGATCATCGCGCTCAAGATTTACTGGCCGGCGATGTTCGCCGATGAGGCCGCCAAGGCCCGCTTTCTGCGGGCGATCCGCAGCATGGTGGACCTCTCGCATCCGCATCTGGTGAAGCTGCACGCCGCCGGGCGGTCGCGGGGGCTGTGCTTCACGGCGAGCGAGTTCGTCGAGGGTGAAAGCACCGGTGACCTCATCCGCCGCATCGGCGTGGCGGGCATGCTCGACTGGCAGACCGCCTGGAAAATGGCGGTCGGTCTGGCCGAAGCGCTGGAGTTCCTCCACGCGCGGAGCATCCTCCATCGCAGTGTGTTGCCGAACAACATCCTCATCCGCGCCGGCGACAAGGCGGTCAAGCTCGGCGATTCGATGCTGGCCAAGGCCCTGGACGACATCGGCGCACCGAACATCACGCAGCGGGGCGAGATCGTCGGCGACCTGTACTACCTCGCTCCGGAGCAGGTTTCGGGCGGGCCGCAACTCGACCAGCGGTCCGATTTGTACGGACTGGGGGCGACGATCTACGCGGTGCTGACGGGCCGCCCGCCATTTCTCGGCGGGCCGACCGACGTCGTCGGCCAGATTCTGTCCGCGCCGCCGGAGCCGCCGTCGAAGTATCATCTGGCCATCCCGCCGGCGTTCGAGGGGATCGTCCTGCGGCTGCTCGCCAAGCGCCCGGACGACCGCTACGCGAACGCTGCACAGTTGCTGAAGGACCTGCATCGCGTCGGGATGTATCTGGGCGTGGAACCGATGTGACGCGGCGGAAATGCGATTGGAAAACCGCTAAGGCGCAAAGGACGCGAAGGAAAGGCGAAGAGTCCGGGAAAAACCAAACCATGTTTCCGTCCTTTCACGTCTTTTCTTTCTTCGCGTCCTTTGCGCCTTCGCGGTTTTCCTGAATCAACTGCGAACTCGCTCTTTGCGGCGGTGTTTGATACGGTTGGGCGACGTGAATCACTTTCACCGCATCGTCAGTCGTCGGGATTGTTCGCATGGATCGCCGTCCGCTGGGAAAGACCGGGTTGTCGCTGCCCGTGCTGAGTTACGGGGCCTCGTCGCTCGGGGCCGAGTTCCGGGCCGTGGACATCAACGAGGCGATCCGGTCGGTCCACGTCGCGCTCGAGTGCGGCATGAACTTCATCGACACGTCGCCGTTCTACGGTCGGGGCATGTCGGAGGTGCTGCTCGGCGTCGCGCTCAAAGGAGTGCCCCGCGATTCGTATCTCCTGGGGACGAAGCTCGGCCGATACGACAAGACCCACTTCGATTTCTCGGCGAAGCGCGTCGTCGAGAGCGTGGACGTCAGCCTGCACCGGCTGGGGGTGGACCATCTCGACATCTGCCTGTGCCACGACATCGAGTTCGTGCCGATGCAGCAGATCGTCGACGAAACGCTCCCCGCCCTCCGCAAGATTCAGCAGCAGGGGAAAGTCCGGTTCGTCGGCGTGTCGGGGTACCCGATGAAGATGTTCCGGTTCGTGCTGGACCGGACCGATTTGGACGTCGTGCTGTCGTACAACCATTACTCGCTGCAGAACACGATGTTCGGTGACCTGGTACCGTATCTGAAATCGAAGGGCGTGGGCATCATGAACGCGGCCCCGTTCTCGGCCCGGTTGCTGACGAACGCCCCGTTGCCGCCGTGGCATCGCGCGACGCCCGAGGTCCGCGCCGTCGCCAAGCGGGCGTCTGACCACTGCGCGAAGCACGGCGTGGACATCGCGCAACTCGCGTTGCAATTCTCAATCGCCAACCCGGACATGACGACGTGCGTCACCGGCTCGGCGAACCCCGACCGCGTCCGCGAATGGGCGGCGTGGGCCGCGAAGCCGCTCGATCCGAAGCTGCTCGCCGACGTGCTGGAGATTCTGCAGCCGATTCACAACTGGTGCTACGTCGAAGGGCTGCCGGAGAACAACGACCCCGAAGCCCAGGGATAGCCATCCCTGGGCGTCCGTCTACACGTTATCAACCCCACCGATTGGAGTGTCATTGTGAATCCCCAGGAAAAAGCCGAGCAACTCGGCATCACGTTCGCGAAGCAGGAGCCGGGCTATCTGAACCTGTGCGTCCGGACCGGCAACCTGCTGATGACGTCCGGCCACGTCAGCGATCTGAAGGGCAAGCTCGGCGCGGGCGTCACCGTCGCCGAGGGCTACCAGGCCGCGAAGGACTGCGCGACCAAGATCCTGAAATCGGTCTGGAACGCGCACGGCACGCTGAACGGCCTGAAGGTCATCAAGCTGCTCGGCTGCGTGAACTCGACACTCGACTTCCACGAGCAGCACCTCGTCATCAACGGCGCGTCCGACTTGCTGCACGAGCTGTACGGCAAACAGGGGAACGGTTACCACGCCCGTAGCGCGCTCGGCTTCGCACAGATCCCCACCGGCAGCGCGGTCGAGATCGAAGCGATCTTCGAGGTCATTGCCTAAAGAAGCCCAGGGATTGCCATCCCTGGGCGTCGCTCGTGAGACGTTGAAGATGCGCACCGCACACTCTCTTCCCGGCGCATGGTGCCTGTTGTTCGCGCTGACGATCTCCCCCATCGTCCGCGCGGAAGACTGGCCCCAATTCCGCGGCCCGCACGGCGATGGTCGCTGGCAGGGGCCAAAACTGCCCGACCAGTGGCCCGCGGGCGGCTTGAAGCCGCGCTGGAAGCGCCCCATCGGCGGCGGGTACTCCGGCATCAGCGTCGTCGGCGACCGCGTCTACACGCAGGATCGGCAGACGGCACCCGCCGAACGGGAACGGGTGCTTTGTTTCGATGCGAACACGGGCGACATCGGCTGGGAACACGCCGACGCCGTGATGTACGGCAACCTCGACTACGGCAACGGGCCGCGGGCACAACCGACCGTGTACGACGGCCGCGTCTACACGGTCGGGGCGCTCGGACAGGTCAATTGTCTCGACGCCAGGACCGGCGGCGTGATCTGGCAGCGGCACCATCAAACCGACTTCGCCGGCCGGTTGCCGATGTGGGGTTACGCCGGGTCGCCGGTGATTCACGGCGACGTCGTGCTGCTCGCACCGGGCGGCCCGCAGACCGGTTTGGTGGCCCTGGATCGTCTCACGGGAAAGGACGTGTGGCGGGCGCTGTCCGATGACGCCGGTTACTGCACGCCGCTGGTGTTGTCGCGGCCTGATGGCGACCGCGTGGTGCATTGGACGCCGTCGCACATCCGCGGCGTCGATGCCCAGACAGGAAAGACGCTGTGGGCGATTCCGTACGAAATCACCTACGGCGTGTCGATCGCCAAGCCGATCGCGGTTGACGACCTCGTGCTTGTCGCCGGCTATTGGGAAGGCTCGAAGGCCATCCAGCTCGATCCCACGGCAACCACCGCGGAGTTGGCGTGGAGCGAGAACAAGTTCCTGCGCGGCCTGATGTCGCAGCCGCTGGTCCGCGACGGTTGCGTCTACCTGCTCGACAAGCAGTACGGCCTGACGGGCTTCGAGCTGAAGACCGGCAAAAAGCGGTGGGACGATGACAATGCCATGACCCCGCGCGGCCGCAACCCGCACGCGTCGCTGGTCTGGCTCGGCGACGGCGACCGGGCGATCATCCTCAACGCCGAAGGAGAACTGATCCTCGCCCGCCTCAACCCCGACGGCTATCACGAGCAGTCGCGAACGAAGATCATCGGCTCCACATGGGCCCACCCCGCGTTCGCGGGAACCTGTGTGTACGCCCGGAGCGATACGGAGATTGTGTGCGTGCCGCTGACAGAATCCGGCAGTTAGTTGTATCTTTCCTGATAGCCTCTTGACGTTGCCCAGAGCAGCAGCACAGACTGACTTATCAATTGTCCCGAAGAAATTCCGCGCAAATCGCCGTTTGGCGACCTGCGCAGGAGCAATCCTGTGACCTCTCTGCGATCCGAATACAGCCAGATGACGATCCAGCAGATTGTCAATCATTTTGAGAAGGGTCAGCTAAATCTGGAGCCTGGATTCCAGCGGAACTCCGTATGGTCTCAGAAGGATCGTTCCTCGCTGATCGAGTCCATCTTTCTCAACTATCCCATGCCGTCCGTGTTTCTTTACAAGCAACAAAATGCCGATGGAGCCTTGGTCTATGATGTCATTGATGGTAAGCAACGGCTGGAATCAATCCTCATGTTCATGGGTCTTGGGCGATTCCGTCGGCAGAAATACTCCGCGCCTGTCAAACTTACGTCTGGTGACGAAGAGGCCGACCGGCTTGATTGGACTAAGGTTCGACGGAAACCTGCCGAGTACCTGTTTATGACATATCGAATCCAGACAGTCGAGATCTCCGGCGACCCCCTGGACATCATTGACGTGTTTGTACGGATCAACTCGACAGGAAAGAAGCTGACATCAGCGGAAAAGCGTCATGCGAAATACTACAACAGTCCGTTCCTAAAAACCGCGGGCAAGCTCGCGGACCGTTTCGAGAGCTACTACCTCAAACATCGCATTCTCTCACGCGGGGCGATCACTCGAATGAAACACGTTGAATTGACGTGTGAACTTCTCGCATCAATTTCCAAGGGCGGCCCGCTGAACAAGAAAAAAGCACTCGACGATGTCATTGGAGGGCACACTATCGAAGGCGTCAAACTCAAGCACTGCGAGGCAATGTTCGTTCGCATTGCAAACCTGGTTGGCAAGATGTTTCCGCGCTTGCGGGAATCGCGGTTCGCCAATTCCGTAGACTTCTACACCCTATTCCTTTTGATTTGGCAACTGGATGTTGAAGGATGCGTGCTGCAGAATGCATCCAGAAATCACCAAGCCGAGGAACTTCTCCTCTGGCTGTCTCAAGGTGTGGATGAAGTTCGTCAGCAGCAACGGAAGGCAAAGGGTGCCAACTCCGAACAGCGCATCTTCGCTGATTATCTCATGACGATCCAAGGCGACACTGATAGCCAAGCGACACGCGAGCGGCGGGCAAAACAGCTTCGTGGATTGTTGGCTGGATTATTCGAAACGAAGGACGAACGCAGGATGTTCTCACCGGAGCAACGCCGCTTGATCTGGCATTCGGAGGGAACCAAGAAGTGTTCACACCCAGGCTGTGGCGTGAAGTTGGACTGGACCAATTTTACGATCGACCACATTAAGCCATTTGCGAGGGGCGGCAAGACAGCGACTACAAATGCGGCCCTGATGTGCCGACGACATAACAGCGCGAAGGGTGCCCGCTGATCCGTACGAAGGCGCTTCATTGACAGACTGCGTGGCTCCCCCAATGTTGAAGTTCCGCTTTCAGGCCGTCTTCTCCACGCTGCCAAGGTCGAAGACAGCCTGAAGGCTGGACTCCAGCGGCGTGGCCGCCGTAACTTTCAGCGGAGCCGATGACGTCGTCGCACGCACCGTTGTCAGCGACGTTCCTCGCAGCCACTTCGGCAGCCAGTCGCGCAGCACGCCGCTCCAACTGCGGGCGAGCTTGAACACCGCCAGCGATCGGCCCTGCAAGGGATACAGCTCCGGCAGTTGTCGGCGGGGATAGAGCGGCTCGTGGGCCGTGTCGATCAGAGGTTGCCAGTGTTCACCGACGGAGTGTGGCGGCAGACGGAACGGCACCGGTTCGTGGTGCGAGTTCATCAGCACCAGCAGCGTGTCGCCGGTGATGTGGCGGCCGCGGTCGTCGATCTCGTCGGTCATCCGGCCTTGGAGCCGCATCCCCAGACAGCGACCGTGGCCGTTGTGCCAGTCTTTGTCGCTCATCTCCAGGCCGGCGGGGTTCATCCAGATCACGTCGCGGATGGCGTCGCCGCGGATCGGGCGGCCCTGGAAGAACTGGCGGCGCTGCAGGACCGGTTGCTCGTTCCACAATTGCACGCAACGGCGGGTGAATTCGAGCAGGTCGGACTGCT
Source organism: Planctomycetaceae bacterium (assembly GCA_034439795.1). Classification (GTDB taxonomy): domain Bacteria; phylum Planctomycetota; class Planctomycetia; order Planctomycetales; family Planctomycetaceae; genus DSVQ01. The sequence goes on from JAWXBB010000560.1 coordinate 7,365, forward strand.
CGTCGGTGAACCGCCAGTTGAGCCAGCTCAGCTCGTTGTCCTGGCAGTAGGCGTTGTTGTTGCCCGACTGTGTGTGGCCGGTTTCGTCTCCCATCCGCAGCATCGCCACGCCTTGGGACAGGAGCAGCGTGGCGATGAAGTTCCGCTTCTGTTGTTCGCGCAGGCGACGGATTTTCGGATCGCCGGTCGGACCTTCCACGCCGCCGTTCCAACTGTTGTTGTGGCTTTCGCCGTCCTGATTGTTCTGGCCGTTGGCCTCGTTGTGCTTGTGGTTGTAGCTGACGAGGTCGTGCAGGCTGAACCCGTCGTGGCAGGTGACGAAGTTGATGCTGGCATACGGCCGGCGTCCCGAGTGTTCATACAGATCGCTGCTGCCGCACAATCGCGTGGCGAACTCGGAAACCGTGTGACCGTCGCCGCGCCAGAACCGGCGGACGCAGTCGCGGTACTTGCCGTTCCATTCGGTCCACAGCACGGGGAAGTTGCCGACCTGATAGCCCCCTTCGCCCAAATCCCACGGTTCGGCGATCAGCTTCACCTGGCTGAGGACGGGGTCTTGGTGAATGATGTCGAAGAACGCGCCGAGCTTATCGACGGCATGCAGCTCGCGCGCGAGAGCGCTCGCCAGATCGAACCGGAAGCCGTCGACGTGCATCTCCAGCACCCAGTACCGCAGGCTGTCCATGATGAGCTGCAGCACGCGCGGGCAGAGCATGTTCAGCGTGTTGCCGCAACCGGTGTAGTCCATGTAGTACCGCGGGTTGCTGGCGACGAGGCGGTAATACGCGGCGTTGTCGAGGCCCTTGAGCGACAGCGTCGGACCGAGATGGTTTCCTTCGGCGGTGTGGTTGTAGACGACGTCGAGAATCACCTCGAAGCCGTTCCGGTGCAGCGTCCGGACCATCTTCTTGAACTCGGTCACGGACCCCTGCGGCGATTTGTCGGCGGCGAGTCCGAGATCGGGGGCGAAGTAGCCGAGCGTGTTGTAGCCCCAGTAGTTGACCTTTCCTTGATCGACGAGAAAGCGGTCGTCGACGTGGTGATGCACGGGCATCAATTCGATCGCCGTCACCCCCAGCGACCGCAGATGCCGCAAGGCCCCTTCGCTGGCAAGACCGGCGTACGTGCCGCGCAGTTCGCGCGGCACCCACGGGCTGAGGGCCGTGAAGCCCTTCACGTGCATCTCGTAAATCAGCGTCTTGTGCCACGGCGTCTGCGGGCGGCGGTCGTTCCCCCACCGGAAGCGGGAGTTGATGACCGCCGCCAGCGGGGCGACGTCGGCGTTGTCGCGCTTGTCGAGACTGAGATCCGTCTGCGAATCGCCGATTGTATAACCGAACAGCGTGTCGGACCAGACGAGATCGCGGCCGACGGCTTTCGCATACGGATCGAGCAGCACCTTGTGCGGATTGAACCGATGCCCGTGCGTCGGAGCATACGGACCGTGAGCGCGGAAGCCGTACAACTGGCCCGGCCGCAGGTTGGGGACGTAGCCGTGGAAGACGAAGTCGGTCTGCTCCGGCAGCGTCAACCGGGCCGATTCGTGGGTGTCGTCCGCCGCATCGAACAGGCACAAGTCGATCTGCGTCGCATGCTCGGAAAACACCGCGAAATTGACGCCGCGTCCATCCCACGTCGCTCCCAGGGGCGACGGACGCCCTGGCCAAACCTGCATCGTGACACCCCTCCGTAGGTTTGCTGCATGACGAACAGTGTCCCGGACGCTTGGAGCGTCCGGGACACTTCATCGACCGCAGAGGTTAGTTGATTTCCGCGGGTTTTCACACTCCAGGTCCGACTGCGGGGTGATCGCTGGGCGCAGTTGCTGGTTGGTGGTGCAACCCCTCATTCCACTTCGGATGGTTGTCGTTCTTGACCTCGAAGAGGTCGCATACAGTAGCCGGGGGTCGCAGCGCAGCGAAGACCCCCGGTCAATGCGACACGCGCCAGCGCATCCTGAAGGGATGCCATAACGGACGCTTCTGGCATCCCTTCAGGATGCTCCTGCTGATCACGACTCTTTCCGGGGGTCTCCGAAGACTTCGACCCCCGGCTACTTTCTGCGAACCCTTCGGGTTCAAGAGGAATATTGACGCAATCAGCGACTGCACTTCCTTATCGCCCATTCCTTCTGACGGTCACGGTTGGAACGGGGCGGCAATCGGGTAGAATTCCGCGTTCGGGTGCCGCGCTGCGGCGTGATCCGAGCCGGCCGGACGTGCGTTCGCCGGTCAGCTTTGGATCGAGGGTCGGCCGCGGGCCTGATGCGGCCGGCGTGGCGAGCCTCCCCCACGGAAAGCCTGGCGCGTGAGCACGATTCTGGTGTGGGGAGCCTTTGTGCTCCTCGTGTTGATGATTTTGGCGTTCGACCTGGGGGCGTTCTCGCGCGGGCCCGCGCGGGCCATCACCGCCCGGCAAGCGTTGTTCCGCACCGGCGTGTACGTCTTCCTGTCCTGCCTGTTCACCGTGTTCGTCTACTACGCCTACG
>JAWXBB010000561.1:0-2989 GCA_034439795.1 Planctomycetaceae bacterium
CATTCGGCATCCGTCACGTCGCTGGGATACGACTTCCGTGTCGTGCTCATGCACGCAAGGTCAGCAGCATCCGACAAATAAGTCAATAACAGGCTCTAATGCGCAGACCGCGGATTGCAGATCTTCGCGGAACCGGCCGAGCTGCTGATCGAACGGCGCCAGATCGTCCTGCCGGATCAGGCGCAGCCCGGGTTCGGGATACGGCAGCGTCAGCGACTTCCAGTGCTGGACGATCTGCCCCCGGACGGCGGTCACCGCCTGATAGGCCGGATGCTGGGTGTCGAGCAGCTTCTTGGCGGCCGAGAGAAACTTGGCTTCGGCGCTGAACGAGTCCGCCGCCTGCGCTTTCTGCGCTGCCGAACAGGGACTTGCGGACGCCGAACCATGTGAAGCTGACCTTCGTGGCCGCCATCGTCGTCCGCATTCGGTCGGCACTGGAGGCGCTCGTTTGACGAGTCGTGGGAGGCTGAGGGTCCGCCAGCGAAGGGGGCATGGCCGTCTCCTGCAACGAGGAAGGGGAAAGATGTCAGAGCCGTCCCAGGCGCGCTACGTGCGCCTGCGCCGCGGCATCGGACGGAAAACGCTGGCATTCGTCGCAGCGTTCGACGGATGCGGGATCGATCCGGCCCTCCGTTACACGGGCCAGCACGCCCGCGACGCCGCAATGGAACGGCCCGGGTGCCTGGCAGCCGCACGGCTGGTCGAGTTCGACCAGCCAGTCGCACAGGCCGTCAATCTCGTCCGGCGTCAGCGGCGCGATCTCCCGAAATTCGGGGCGGGACCGCGCCACGTCGAGCCCCAGTTGGCGCAACGTCGCCTGCCAGTGCCGGAGCGCGGCCAGCAACGTGGCCCGTTCGGGAACGGTGAACAGGACGGAACTCCTTTCAGGCGGTCTGGGCCAGTTGATCGCGGGCGTCGCTCAGGAGTGCAGCCAGGACGTCGGGTGGGCGACCGGACTCGTCCCAGGCGATCAGTTTTCGCAGCGGGTCCAGCAACGGCTCGGTCAGGCTGTGGAACCATTCCGAGCGCTCATAGTCCGGATCGTCGACGAGATCGACCCCGAAGTGCGAGAAGTCCTGGTCGAACTCCCGGTCGGGAGCGTTGAGTCGTTCCAGCCGCTGGACCATGGAGGGTTCGGCCAACGCCGCCGCGAGGGCGGCGCGGGGATTGACGGCGGCGATGTCCCCGACTTTCAAACGGACGATCGCGAATAGATGCACGTCATAGCGCGGTGTCTCGGCGTCGGTGGTCATCGCTGGTTCTCCTCTAAGTGTCGTGTTCCAACGCAGCCAGCGTTGTCTCCAGCGCCGTCACGAAGGCTGCGCTCTCCACGTCGAGTCCGGCCAGCGCGGCGGCCAGAACGAACGATTCCAGCGCGTCGACCGCCCCTTCGTAACGGCCATAACGGAACTGGTCGTCAAGCGGATCGCCTGGTTCGTCGCCACCGGCTTCCAGAAACTCAGCGAGCGTGGCGTGATGCCGATCGCTGGTCACCTGGCCGCCCTGGCCGCGGAGCGCGAGTTGGAACGTGGCGCCGACAGCGCGCACGATCAGGTCGGAGCTTGGCATCGTGTGTTTCAGAAAGGGTCATGTCGTCGTGGGCCTGACGTGCCGTCCCATCGTCTGGGATCGAGTCGGCGGTCCGAGGGCGTGGGTTCGCTCTCCTCCACAATGAGTTCGTCGACCCGCTCCGCGTAATCGGTCGACACCTCGACCAGCGTGCCGGTTTGTTCGATCTCGGTCGTCGGCAATGCGAGGGCGGAGTTGACCGGATCGGCGCAGTCATCGGCGACGTCGATGTCGTACACCTTGAGGACTTGCAGACGGACGCGCATCGCGTCTCCCTTTGTCATGAGAAAGCCTGGGGGGAGGATAATGAATCCTCCTGCCAGAATCAGAACCTGGCGGACGGTTCAGTCGATCTCCGTCACATCGCGGATCGACGGGAGGATCTCCTCCTGGCCGATCGCGCCGCACTGCCGCAGCGCCTCGGCCAGATCCGGGTAAGTCTCCAGCGACAGACCAGAGTCTTCGGCAATTTCGACGAAGTCGGCCGTGCCGTCGGCGAGCTCCAGATCGCCCCGGAGCACCTGGGCCACCGCCTCGGCGGCACTGGCCGCGACGACGTCATACGTCCGCACATGGATCTCGTATTGTTCCACCTGAAACTTGGGCATGGAGGAATTCTCCGGCTAAGGTGAGGAAGGGCCCAACGTTCGCACCGATCGCAGGCGTATGGAACGTGATCGATCGTGCTAACCAGAAAGCCGGCTGATCAGCAGTCGCAATTTGTTGCGCGTAACATGGATTCGAGCATTCAGTTCTTGGACGTCGCAATCTTCCTTCGCACCGCGGCCGCCGCGGGCTTCTGATAGATCCCCGGCTGATCGGCCGACAGGCACCGCCCGCTGGCCCAGTCGCGCAACTGGTCCACCGCCTCGGCCGCGGTGGTCGACACGGGGACCACATTCCGGGAGGCCTCCGTCAACGAGATGTCGAGCAGCGCTGTCAGCCGGCAGCAACTCTTGATCTCCGCTCCCGTCCAACCGTCATCGGCGGGCGTCGGCTGCGAGGCCGCTACGTCGTATTGCCGCCGATACTGCGACCAGATCTGCTGCCGCTGCTCTGGTCCTGGCAGATCGACGAAGAACACGGCATCCAGCCGTTCGGCCCGCGTGAACTCCAGCGGCAACCGGCGAATGTCATTGGCGGTGCTGATGAAGAAGACATCCGATTCGTGCTCCGCCAGCCAGGTCAGGAGTGTCCCAAACAGCCGGGTCGAGACGCCGGAGTCTCCGGATCCGTTCACACCGGAGAGGCCCTTCTCCAGCTCATCGACAAACAGGATCGCGGGCGCCATCGCGTCCGCGATCGCCAGCGCCTGGCGGATGTTCCGCTCGGTTTCGCCGACGAGCGAGCCCATCAGGCGGCCGATGTCGAGCGTCAGCACCGGACGGCCGACTTCCTGGCCCAGCGCCCGGCAGAACGC
>JAWXBB010000562.1:0-5503 GCA_034439795.1 Planctomycetaceae bacterium
AGCATTCGTCGCGCCGGCACGAAAACCTGCTGCGACAATCGCTGGTGCCGAGTCTGTTGGCCTTGCGGCGCGCGAACGAACGGCACGGCAATCTGCAGGCGCAGCTGTTCGAGGTCGCCAAGGTCTTCCTGAATGCGGACACGAAGATCGCCGAATCGGCCGCTGAACCGTGGCGCATCGGGCTCGTCACCGGCCGTTCGTTCTGGGATCTGAAGGGCGTCGTGGAACTGCTGGCCCAGCGCGTGAATCCGCAGGCGGACGTGACGGTGCGGCCGTCGGACATCGCCCAGTTCACACCGGGCCGTGGGGCGGAGGTGCTGCTGAACGGTCAACCGTGGGGCTGGCTCGGGGAGTTGAGCCGCGAGATGTGCGACCGGGCCGATTTGCGGGACGTGGTTCGCGTCGCCGAGTTGGACCTGGGCGTGCTGGAGGCATCGGCGAACCTGGTGCCCCGTGCGCAGAAGCTGCCGGAGTTCCCAGGCATCGTCCGCGATCTCAACTTCGTGCTCGACGAACCGGTCGGCTGGTCCGCCGTCGAGCAGACCGTGCGGACCGCCGCCGGGCCGCTGCTGGCGGGCGTCTCGTTCGGCGGCCAGTACCGCGGCAAGCAGTTGGGCGAGGGAAAGAAATCGTACGTCGTCACGCTCATCTTCCGGGCCGCCGACCGCACGTTGACCAGCGACGAGGTGGACGCCGCCCAAGCGGCGATCGTCACCGCCTGCACACGCGATTGGGAGGCGACACTGCGGGGATCTGAAGATAGCGAGCCTACCTCATCAGCAACACCTTTTGGCCGCCGAAGAGTCTTGATTCGGAACAAATCCGACGCACCTGATAATCCATGATTTCAATCATCCGCGTGGGGCGGTCGTGCGTTGTGTCTGTGTCCGCACTCTTGGGAGATACCGTCCGATGCTCACCCCGCTCTTCGCCCAATCGTTTCACCCGGAAGCCGACTTCTTCGTCGGCTGGTTCACGCTGGCCCTCATCAACGCCGGCATCGCCCAGAGCAAGAACCGCAGTGGACTCTTGTGGTGGCTGATCTCGATCGTCCTGGGGCCGGTGGCGACGTTCATCCTCGTCGCGTTCTGCGACCGCGTTCCGCCGCCGACGGCGTCTTGAGCGGCACGTCGGTTGTTCATCTCCCCCCGGTCAGGAGACCGGGGGCTAAATGGCAATCGTTGTGATGAATCGTCACAATCGGGCCATGACCACCCCCTTCGCCACGCGGCTGCACGACGCCGTCCGACAGAAGCAGAACGCCGTCCTCGTCGGGCTCGATCCGCGGCTGGACTGGCTGCCCGACGATGTCCTCGCCTCCGCCCGTTCGCAGGTGGACGATCCGTCCGCGGTGGCCGCGACAGCGTTCGAGGAATTCTGCGTCCGGATCATCGACGTCGTCGCGCCGCTCGTTCCCGCGGTCAAGCCGCAGGCGGCGTTCTTCGAGGAATACGGCCCCGATGGCTGTCTCGCGCTCTGCCGGGTGATCCGTTACGCCCGCGCTCAAGGGCTGGTCGTCATCTGCGACGCCAAGCGGGGGGACATCGGCACCACCGCCGAAGCGTATGCCCGCGCGTATCTCGCCGGCGACGATCCCGCCGCTTCGCCCTGGGGAGCCGACGCACTGACGGTCAATCCGTACCTCGGCCGCGACACGCTGGAGCCGTTCGTGAAAGTGGCGACCGAACGCGGCGCCGGCGTGTACGTGCTGGTGCGAACGAGCAATCCCGGTGCGGGGACGTTTCAGGACCGGACTCAGGATGGACAGACGCTCTATCAGACGGTCGCCGACGTCGTCGAATCCCTCTCCGCGGCGACGGCCGACAGCAACGGTTACGGTTGCGTCGGGGCCGTCGTCGGGGCGACGTATCCGACCGAACTCGTCGAACTGCGACAGCGGATGCCGCATGTGCCGCTGCTCATCCCCGGCTACGGCAGCCAGGGGGGCACGGCAGCCGATGTCGCCGCCGCCTTCCGGTCCGACGGGTTGGGGGCGCTCGTCAACAACTCGCGCGGCATCAACTTCGCCTACCGCAGCGGCCCGTTCGCCGCGGAGTTCGGTCCCAAGCGCTGGGAAGCGGCGGTGGAAGCGGCAACGAAGCAGATGATCGCGGATCTGGCAGACGCGAGTCACGGCCATCGGCTATGATGACGGATGATTCAACGGGCCGGGAGGACATCATGGAGTTCGCCACCATGGGACGGGTTGTCGTTCCAGCAACGATTGCGAACATCGACGATCTGTACGACGTCGAACAGGGGCGGCGGACCGCGACCGAAGTGCGGTCGGTTGACGTCAAAGAGGCGCTCATCGACACCGGTGCATCGCTTCTCTCACTGCCGAGTCGGATCATCCGCGAATTGGGTCTACGCCACTCTCGGACAAAGACAGCGCGCACGCCGGCTGGCTTGGCCTCGTTCAATCTGTACTTCCCGGTGAGGCTGACCGTGCAGGGCCGCGACTGCTTCACCGAGGTTTGCGAAGCGCCCGACGACTGCCCAGTGCTGATCGGGCAGGTGCCGCTGGAAGTTCTGGACTTTCTCGTCGATCCCGTCGGTCAACGGCTGGTCGGCAATCCGGAACACGGCGGCGAACAGATGATCGAGCTCTACTGGAAGCCGCGATGACCGAACTGCTGCGGACGCCGCTGTACGACTGGCACGTCGCCCATCACGGGCGGATGGTGGAGTTCGGCGGCTGGGAGATGCCCGTGCAATACACGGGGATCGTCGAGGAGCACCACGCCGTCCGCCGGGCCGCGGGATTGTTCGACATCAGCCACATGGGGCGGCTCGGGTTTCGCGGACCGCAGGCGGGAGAGTTTCTCCAGCACCTCGTCACCTGCCGGGTCGATAACCTCGCCGTCCATCAGATTCGCTACGGACTCATGTGCCGCGAGGACGGCGGCGTGCTCGATGACGTGCTGGTGTACCGGCTGGAAGACAGCTTCGGTCTGGTCGTCAACGCAGGCAACCGCCTGAAACTGTTGCCGTGGATCGCCGCACAGCAATCCCAATTCGATTGCGACGTCAGCGATCACACGACCAACGCGGTGATGCTGGCGTTGCAAGGCCCGCAGGTCCTGGCGATCTTGCAGCCCCTGACGACCACCGATCTCGCGTCCATCAAATATTATTTCGGTTGCACGGCCGATGTCGCCAGTGTTCCCGTGTATCTCAGCCGGACCGGCTACACCGGTGAAGACGGCGTGGAATTGGTTCTCGATGCAGCGGCAGCTCGGGCCTTGGCCGACAAACTGTTGACGCTCGGCGTCAAACCCTGCGGTCTCGGCTGTCGCGACACGCTCCGGCTCGAAGCCGCGATGCCGCTGTATGGACACGAACTGACGGAATCCATCGACCCGCTCACCGCCGGGTTGCAGTTTGCGGTGAAGCTCGACAAGCCGGACTTCATCGGCAAAGCGGCGCTGGTCGAGATCGCGAAACGGACGGACCGCCCGGTGCGCGTCGGGCTGCAACTGGCCGGCCGCCGCATCGCCCGCGAAGGGGCCGCGGTGTTTGTCGGCGACACCCGGCTCGGCGAAGTCACATCGGGGACGTTCTCGCCGACGTTGGATAAAGTGATCGCGATGGCGTACGTCGTCCCGAATTTTTCGTCAATCGGCACCGCCGTCGAAGTCGATATTCGCGGCAAGCGTGAAGCGGCGACCGTGGTGAAACTGCCGTTCTATCAGCGGAAGAAGTAACGAATCGCGAAACCGCAAGCGTCATTCGTCGATACGCTTGCGGTTTCGCGCCTCTGATTTTCTCCTCAACCCAAGACCCTCCACCCTCCCATGCCCGAACGCGACTACTCCCGCTTCCAACAAAAAGCGATCAAGCGCTATTACGACAACCGCGACCAGCTCGACGAGCAGCGCTTGAGCGACCTGGTCGCCAACCTCTACCTCGCCGAGGGAAAGAAGCGGGCCAAGCTGTGGGAGTCGGCCCAAGAACTGATGACCCGCCTGAACGTCCCGCCGAGCCGCATCGAGCACATCCTCAAGACGGCGAACCCCGCGATCCTGGCGGAAGTCGTGAAGGACATCGCCGCGGGCGTGATTCGACCCGCGCCGAAGAAACCGCCGGCGACCGACAAGCCATCGTGACTCTTCAGAAGCCGCGGGGTTCCACCCCCGCGGATCTTCGCTTCCGCGCCGCTGGTCATTCGTCCGTGGGGATGGGACCCCACGGCTTCTGCGCGCTCTCCGCATCCGGGTGCCGCAGCGCGATCACTGCATACACTGCGGCGACCGTGAATGCGACCGCGCTCGACGTGCAGAACATCGCGGCAAACCCGGCGGTCACGATCACGCGGCCCAACAGCGGCGCGAACACCAGCGAACCGAAGTCGGTGAACGCGAGGATGATCGCCGTCCCCGAGCCGCGCGCCTCTGCGGGAAACGCGCCCGCTCCCAGCGAGACCACCGCCGGGAATAACAGGGCGTGACCGAAGCCGCAGATGATCGACGGCAGGATGAACTGCCAGCTTTGCGTCGCATACGACAGCAGCAGATGCCCGACCGCGTGACCGACGAGGCCGCGGACGAGCATCCAGTGCCGGCCGATGGTCCGGCTCCAGTTCTGGGCGAGAATCCGGAACACGAACGCGGAGATGGCGTAGCCGGTAAAGAATACGCCGATGCCGTCGATCTGCCGGTGCGTGGCGAACCGCGTGAGAAACACCGTCGTCACCGTCACGCCCAGCCCCATGATCATCGCGACGATGACGACCATCCCCGGCCAGTGTCGGAACAGCAGTCGATACGCCGGCGGCGACGGGGCCTCGCGATAATGGTCCTGCCCGTGAGTCAGCGTGAGCACGATGCCGAGGTACACCACGCCGAGCGCCGCCGCTCCGCCGAACAGGGCGAGGAACTGCATCCGACCTGCGGGAACGGCCCGGAGAATCCAGTCGCCGAGGTTCGAGCCGAGGATCATGCCGATGAACCCGCTGCTCCCCAGGTTGCCGATGACCTCCGTCCGGCGATACGGCGGCACGTGGTTCTGGATGTGCGTCACCGAGCACGCGAACATCCCCGTCAGCCCGACGACAAACGCCATCCGCGCCACGTAGATCCGCCACGACAGATCGTGACAGACGAGAAACAGCGAGCACCCGCCGATGAACAGCAGCGTGCAGAGCGCCCACAGGCGGCGCGTGCCGTAGTCGTCGATGACGTGCGACCAGCTCAGCCGCAGGAGGACCGAGACGACGAGCGCGACGCCGACGATGTCCCCCGCGACGCGCTCGCTGCCGCCGAGGAAGTCGATCAGCTCGGCGAACCGGTACGTCAGCGCGTTGGCGAGCACCAGCACGGTGTTCGCGAGATACGCCAGCCAGAACGTCCGGTCATAGACGGGCGGAACGATGAGCGGAGGGGCGGTGGTGGGCATGAAGGCAAATGTCTAATGTCGAAATCCGAATGTCGAAAAAGGATGGGAAATACTCACGCGATTGACTCTTTTTTCGACATTCGGATTTCGACATTAGACATTTGCC
>JAWXBB010000563.1:0-3567 GCA_034439795.1 Planctomycetaceae bacterium
ACTTACCACCGCGTGCTCGACGAATGCGTGGTCCTGAACGACGGCAAGAAGTACGCCTGGACGATTCCCATCGCGTTCCCCGTCACCGCCGACCTGGCCAAGACATTGTCGAAGGGCCAGAAGGTCGCGCTCGTCGGGCCGGATGGAGCTGTCGCGGCGACGCTCGAAATCAACGACGTCTACGCCTGGCCGAAGCTGAAGTATCTGCAGAAGGTGTACCTCACCGACCGCATCGATCACGCCGGCGCCAACATGGTGCTGAAGGACGACGCCGACAAGTCGCACCTCATCGGCGGCGAAATCAAGGTGCTGCCGCAGCCGAAGAACCCCAAGTTCGGCAAGTACGTCCTCACACCGCGCGAAGTGCGGAAGCTGCTGGCGAGCAAGGGGTGGGACGCCGTCGTCGCGTTCCAGACCCGCAACCCATTGCACCGCGCTCACGAATATGCCCTCGTTCACGGTCTGGAGACGCTGATCCGCAGCGGCAAGAACGCCGGTGCCGTGCTCAATCCGTTGATCGGCGAGACCAAGGGGGACGACGTCAACGCCGAGATCCGCATGCAGACGTATGAGGCCCTCATCGACCGCAAGCAACTCGGCGACGGAGACAGCGATCAAACGCTGTGGGGTCCGCGGAAGGAGCAGGTGCCCGACCGCGTAGCGCTGCTCGGCCTCGACATCAAGATGTTCTACGGCGGCCCGAAGGAGGCGGTGATGCACGCCATCTACCGCCAGAACATGGGCTACACGCACATCGTCATCGGCCGCAAGCACGCCGACGTCCCCTACGCCAACGGCGAGAACATCTGGGGCGATTTCGACGCGCATCAGATCTTCGACAAGCTCGGCGGCGACCTGAAGATCCAACCGGTCAAGGTGGGCTTCGCGGCCTACTACGAATCGGCCGGCCGCGTCGATCTGACGGAACGGCACCAGGGCGAGAAGCCGGTGTCGATCTCCGGCAAGGACATCCGGGCGACGCTGCTGAAGGGGGAACAGGTCGACCCCCGCGTCATGCGGCCCAGCACATCGGAGATCCTCGGCGCCGCGATGAAAGGCAAGGCGTAAAGATTCGTTGTGACTTTCACCGAATTCTGCGGCCCCACGGGACAACTCGTGGGGCCGCTTGTGCTTGCGGAACTGAATAAGGAGTTTCCGGATCAACGACCCGGAATCATGGGACTGGGGTTCAATGGATGACGCCCGTCAACACCAGCCCGAAGCGTCGGCGAGGGAGTGAGTTGACTCCCTCGCCGACGCTTCGGGCTGGCGTGGCAATCGACACCACATTCGATTCCAGTACCAAGGATTCTTGTATGCCCATCCGTTCGCTGCCTCTTGGTTGGACGATGATCGTCCTCGGCGTTTCGATCAGTTGGCCGGTGTCAGCGGAAGGCTCCGACTGGACGCGGTTCCGCGGTCCGAACGGGAGCGGCGTCAGCACCGATGAGCCGGCACCGCCGACGGAATGGAGCGAATCCAAGAACCTGAAGTGGAAGCTCGATCTGCCGGGGCCGGGGCTGTCCAGCCCGATCGTCGTCGGCGACAAGGTGTTCGTCACCTGCTGGTCCGGCTATGCGATGTCGCGCGAATCGCTCGGGCAGATGGGTAACCTCAAGCGGCATCTGGTCTGCGTCAATCGGAACACGGGGAAGGAGATGTGGTCCGTGGTCGTCGACCCCATCCTGCCCGAAGACCAGTATCGCGGGATGTTCGCCGAGAACGGGTACGCTTCGCACACGCCGGTGTCCGACGGCGAGCGGGTCTATGCGTTCTTCGGCAAGACCGGCGTCGTGGCCTACGAGCTGACCGGCAAAAAACTGTGGCAGAAGAGCGTCGGCACCGAATCCGATCCGCGCAGCTGGGGAACGGCCTCCAGCCCGATTCTGTACAAGGATCTGCTCATCGTCCCGGCGGTCGTCGAAAGCCAGTCGGTCATCGCCTTCGACAAGGTCACGGGCGAGGAAAAGTGGCGGCAGACCGCGGACGGCTTCGGCGGCACCTGGAGCACGCCGATCCTCGTCGAGTCGGCCGGCGGGCAGACCGATCTCGTGATGTCGGTCCCCTACGAGTTGTGGGGCCTCAATCCCGAGACCGGCAAGATGCGGTGGTTTTGCAGCAGCATCGACTCCGACTCCGTGACATCCAGCGCCATCGCGCACGACGGCATCGTGTACATGGTGCAAAGCCGCAACGGCGGCTCGCTCGCCCTGAAAGCCGGCGGCAAGGGGGACATCTCCAAAACCAACGTCGTCTGGACGGGGCGCGACCGCGGCGGCATCGGCACGCCACTGTATGAGGACGGCCGGATGTACTTCATCGGCGGCAAAGTGGCGAACTGCGTCGACGCCAAGACCGGCGAGCGGATCTATCAGTCGCGGCTCGACGGCGGGGCCGGCGAGTCGCGTGCCGAAGGAGGCCGTCCGCAGCGCGGCGGTCCCGGCGGCGGCATGGGCGGGCAGGATTACTCGTCGCCCGTCGCCTCGCACGGCAAGCTGTATTACACCGCGCGGTCCGGCGAGACGTTCGTCGTGCAGCTCGGTCCGGAGTTCAAGCAACTCTCGGTCAACAAGTTCGCCGGGGACGACAGCGATTTCAACGCCACCCCCGCGATCAGCAACGGCGATCTCTTCATCCGCTCCTGCAAGGCGCTGTACTGCGTGAGCGGATCGTAAGCCCCAGTCGCGGGTCAATACGCCCGGCGTTGCCGCGATGAGGGGATGTCGAGCGCCTTGCGGTATTTGGTCACCGTCCGGCGGGCCAGGGTGTAGCCCTGCTTGGCGAGCTCGTCGACGAGCGCGTCGTCGCTCAGCGGATCGTCCTTGTTTTCGTTGTCGACGATCGCCTTGAGCTTGATCCGAATGATGTCCCAGGCGACTTCTTCGCCGCTATCCGTGGTGGTGCCGCCGCCGAAGAACCGCTTGAGCGGATACAGTCCGCGGGGGGTCTGAATCCATTTGTCGTCCACGGCCCGCGAGACCGTGGTGACGTGGACCCCCACGACGTCGGCGATCTGCTGCATCTTCAGCGGGACGATGGCTTCCGGGCCGTGATCGAGGAACTCGGTCTGCCGGTCCACGATCGCCTGGGCAACCCGCTTGAGCGTGTTGTGCCGCTGCTCAATCGACTCGATCAGCCATTTCGCCGAGTCGATCTTGCGCTTGATGAACTCTTTCGTCTGGGCGTCGGCCCCGTCGCGGAGCATCTGCTGATAACGCTTGCTGATCCTTAAGCGCGGCGTGAATTCGTCCTCCAGCCGGACGACGTACTTGCCGTTGTCGTCGAGTTCGACGAACAGATCGGGCTTCACCGTCTGCACGGGGCGTTCTTCAAAGCCCGTGCCGGGGAACGGATTCAGCTTCCGCAGCTCTTCGAGCGCTTCCTTGATCTGGTCGAGCGAATAGCCGGTTTTGCGCTGAATGAGCGGCAGCCGGTTCTGGGCCAGGTCTTCGAGATGCGCCGAGATCAGCGTGACGAGAATGTCGCGGTAGGGCGTGTCTTCCTTGATTTGCAGCAGCAGGCATTCGCGGGCGTCGCGCGCGCCGACGCCGGGCGGGTCGAGTTGCT
>JAWXBB010000564.1:0-14121 GCA_034439795.1 Planctomycetaceae bacterium
CGGGAATCTTCAGGTCGGACCGCAGGCGGCGCTCGACCTGCTCCGTCAGCGTTCCCTCGGAGTCGGTGATGATGACCCGCGCCACCGTTTGCAGCAGAATGCGATCTTCGTCGGACAACTGCTCGGCCCGGCGGACGAACAGACCGCCGGGTCGGTCCAGCGTGGGTGCGTCGGCAGCGGTGGAACTCAGGCCGATGATCTGATCCTGCAGTTCCTGACGATAGCCGGCGTCGCCGTCGTTCCAGATGACCAGATCGACTGCCAGCCCCTTGAGACGCCAGTAGGCGTGCGCCTGCACCAGTTGCCGCACGAGTTCGAGTTTTTCCGCACGGGCGATGCGCAACAGCACGATCGGAAGGTCGCCTGAGATGCCGTGGCCCCACAAGCCGGATTGTCCGCGCTGGTTCCGCGACAGCACCGCCGCGGGTGCGCGTTGGGCCGGGTTCATCGACACAATCGAACTGGCGAGGCGGCCGTAGAGCTGCGCGTCCGCTTCGCTGGCGTTCAACTGCCGCAGCAGCACCTGCCCGTGGGTCCAGGCCATGTCGAGCACGCGGTCGGCAAGATGGCGGTCGCGATACCGGTCGATCAGCAACAGCGCAGCTTCGCGGGTGTCGGCCATGCCCGTGACGAAGTCCACCGACGCCGATTCGTCCGGGGCGAGGCGCAGTCGTTGCCGGATTGCGACAATCGGATCGAGCACCGGGCCGGCCGTGTTCGAGAGCTTTCCGGTGCGTTGCAACGCCTCCGGATTCACCGTGCTGCGACGGCGGCCGAGGAACTTCGAGCGGTCGGTCTCATAGGACGTGTCTCCCAATGCGGTCCCATGCACGGCCATCAGATGCAGCATCCACGGAGGCTGCTCCTTGTGCGATCGCGGCCTTCGGGTGCAGAGGATGGCCTGACGCGGTGCGACGATCTCGGTCTGCACGAACAGGTTCGAGAACGCCGGATGCGTCGCATCGGCGGCCAGCGCCGCCAGGACCACTTCGGCATAACTGGTCAGCTCGATCATCCGCGCGGTCTTGGAACGATTCGTCAATGTCACGCGGCGGATCTCGATGTCGTCTTCCGGCGAGACGGCAATCTCCGTATGCAGCTTGATGTCGTGGTCCCGGCGGCGAAACTCAGCCCTGGCCTGCGAGAAGATGGCCTGATAACGCGGGCTGGCGACCAGCGCGGGCTGATACGTGGTCGACCACACTTCGCCGTTGGTCACGTCGCGCACGTAGCAGAACAGGCCGGTGTTGTCGCGCGTGGCGTCCTCGCGCCAGCGGGTGACGGCGAGCCCCTTCCATTGGCTGTAGCCGCCGCCGCTGTTGGTCACCATCACGTGATAGCGGCCGTTGGACAGCAGATGCACTTCGGGAATCGGGGTGTTCGGCGTCGAGAACACGCGAATCTGGGCCTGCAACTCGCCGGCCGGATCGCGGGCGCCGGTGGCCTCGGTCGCATGGGGATAGAACGACCCCACTTGCGGAATGCGTTCCTGCAGCAATAGTGCAGTCGCCTGAAACTGCGGATCGGAGACGAACCGCCGCTGCATCGGCCGGTTCAGCAGCCGGTAGGCGAGCGCGAGCAGGCTCATCCCCTGATGATGGGCCATGTACGACTTCACGACCGCATGTGTATGATCGGGAGCCAGCCGCGAGCGAGTATAGTCCACCGCTTCGTAGAAGCCGTACTCGCCGGCGAAGCCCTGGGCTTCCATCGCTTGCAGATTCGCGCAGGCCGGCCGCGGCGCGACCATCAGGGCCATCGCCGTGGCGTACGGGGCGATGACCAGATCGTCGGCGAGACCGCGCTTGAAGCCCAGGCCGGGGACGCCGAACGCGCGGTACTGGTAGTTCTGGCGGACATCGGTGGCGTTGTAGCCCGATTCCGAAATGCCCCACGGCACGCTCCGCAGCCTTCCGTATTGCCGCTGCCGCTCGATGACCGCCCGGTACGTCTGATCGAGCAGTGTATGCCGGTGCGTGGGCATTACCAGCAGCGGCATCAGGTACTCGAACATCGACCCGCTCCACGACAGGAGCAATTGCTGCCGATTCGACGTGGTGAGCAGCCGGCCCAAAGCGAACCAGTGTTCTTGCTGGAGTCGCCCCTGGGAAATGGCGACAAAGCTGGCCAGCCGCGCTTCGGACGCCAGCAGATCATAATAACTCGCGTCACGACGACGGCCGCTGACGTCGAAGCCGATCGCGAGCAGGCGTCGCGATGCGTCGTACAGGAAGTCGTACTCGACGTCGGCGAACTCGCCGCAGGCGCTCGCCAACTGCTGGATCGTCAGCAACCGGTCGAGCACGCGCTGCTGTCCGGCGTCGATCTGCTGTCGCAACTCCGTCAGCCAGGCCCGTCCGGCCTGTTCCTCGTCGCCGAGCATGCCAAGGAGGTTCTCCAGGAGGACCGGAAGTTGCTCGGTGATGTTGGCGATCGTCCGCAACATCGGATCGTCGACGAGTTGATCCAGCAGCGCGTGCAGTTCCTGCCGCCGGGCGGATTGCTCGGGCGGCCCGCGATGCCAAAAGTCGAACGGGGCGGCCGAGTGGGGCAGCCAGGGGGCGATCCCATGCAGATCGGCGACGTGTTCGCGGCATTGCTGTTCCAGATCCATCAGCCACGGGACGGCCTTCGGCGGCAATGACGACAACGGGTGACGATGCAGATCGCCCGCCTTCGTCGCCAGTTCCTGCAGCAGGTCGCCCGCCGCGACCAGGCTCGCTGAGGCCGACCGAAGTCGGCTCCCTCGTTCCAGCAACCCCAGCAATGAATTCAAGTTGGCGGTCCCGCTCGACGGGGAAGATCGGCCGATCTCCACCAGCGCTTGCCGCGTCACCTCCAGCGAGGTCCACAAACCGGGCGACAGGATCGGCTGGTCGGGCAGTTCCAGCAGTCCCGCCCGCAGCGTCAGCAGGTGTCCCGACAGGTTGCCGCTGTCGACGGTGGAGACGTACTTGGGGTACAGCGGCTGCAAGGTCTGCGTGTCGTACCAGTTGAGAAAATGCCCGTGAACGCGTTCCAGCCGTTCCATCGTTTGCAGCGTTCGGGCGGTCCGGTCGAGCAAACGATCGACGGGGATGTAACCAAAATCGGACGCGGCGAGATTCGACAGCAGCGAGACGCCGATATTGGTCGGCGACGTGCGGTGCGCGACCGTGCCGACGGGCACTTCCTGATAGTTGTCCGGGGGCAGCCAATGATTTTCGGGGCCGACGAACGTCTCGAAGAACCGCCACGTCTTGCGGGCGACCCCATGCAGATACAACATTTGCGATGTGGTCAGCGGCTGTTCGTCGTCCCGAGCGGGCCGGCTGATGAACCAGGCAATCCCTGGCGCAACCAGCCAGACGACGAGCAGCGGGGCAGCGGCTCCCAGCGCTTCCGGACGCCAGAATGCGAGGGCGGCCGCGGTCGCGAGTGCGATGATGGGGGCGATCGCCATCGCCCGGTAGTTGTCCAGAAGGCTGTGACCGCCGTCTCGTTCGGCTTCGCTGGCGGTCTTCCACTCCAGCATCCGCCGGTGCGTGACCAGCATCCGCACGGCCGTGCGCACGATGGCGTCGAGGCTGACGGCCGCTTCGTAGGGCAGAAACGCCAACGTCAGCGTGGCTTGGGCGACGCTCACTCCCGCCGACTTGAGGGTCTGGTCGATGTGCTGGCCCCATGTGAGATCGCCGTTCGCGCGTAACGCCGCGACCAGCGACACGCACACCGTGGGGATCAGCACGATCCCCGCGACCACCGCCGTCCACACCCAGGCCGGCGACCACAGCAGCCAGCCGAGGAGCAACAACGACAAGAGCGCCGCGGGGATCAAGCTGCGCCGCAGATTGTCGAGAATCTTCCATTGCGACAGCCGGCTCAGCGGATTGCGCACGACTCGGCCGTCGGGACCGGGAACCAGCGGAAACAACCACGGCGCGATCTGCCAGTCGCCGCGCATCCAGCGATGCCGGCGGCTGACGTCGGTGTTGTACCTGGCCGGGTAGTGCTCGTAAACGTGGATGTCGCTGACCAGTCCCGCTCGGGCGTAGCAGCCTTCCAGCAGGTCGTGGCTGAGAATCTGATTGTCGGGAAACCGATTTTCCATCGTGGCGACGAAGGCATCGACGTCGTAAATCCCCTTCCCGATGAACGAGCCTTCCCGGAACAGATCCTGGTAGACATCCGAAACTTCGCGGGTGTACGGATCGACGCCCACTTCGCCGGCGTTGAGCCGCGAGAACCACGACTGCCCGTCCGACTCCAGGCTCGTCGCCACGCCCGGTTGCAGAATGCCGTAGCCTTCGACGACCACCTTGCGGCGTTCGTCGAGCCGCGCACGGTTCAGAATGTGAGCCGACGTGCCGACCAGGTGCCGTGCGGCATCGCGGGGGAGCAGCGTGTCGGTATCGAGCGTGATGACGTACTTCATCCGGGTGAGGGAGGCCGGGTTCTGTCCGACGATCGGCGTGAAGGCCGCCTGTGAGCCGCCGCGCAGCAGTGCGTTGAGGTCGTTGAGCTTCCCCCGCTTCCGCTCGTAACCCATCCAGGTCCGTTCCTGCGGATTCCACGTCCGCGGGCGATGCAGCAGGAAGAAAACATTCTCGGCTCCCGTGCGGTACTTGTCGTTGAGCGCCGCGATCCCCGACTGCGCCCGTTCCAAGTGCGCCGCGTCTTCCGGCAGCACCGCCTCCGCGGCGTCGCGGAAATCGGTCAGCAGGCAGAACCGCAGTTGTTCGTCGCGATTGGCGAGGTAGCGGACCTCCAGCCCCTCCAGCAAATGGTCGACGCTGCGCGGGCTGACCAGCATCGTCGGCACCACGACCAGCGTGGCGGACTCCGCCGGAATGCCCTTGGTGAAATCGAGCCGTGGCAACCGCAGCGGCGGGACGATCAGCGTCGTCAGCCAGTTGACCAGGCTCGTGCCCAGTTGCGTCGCCCCCAGAAAGAGGAACGCCGCTGCAAACCAGTAGCGCTCCCCGTGCAAGTCCGTCAGCCCAAGCACACCGGCGGTGCAGGCCGCGGCCAGTCCGATGATCGCACCGAGGTAGACCGTCAGCGACGCCGATCCCATCTGTCGTGCGCATTGAATGATGAGGGACGGTCGTCGTTGTGCGACCCGTTGGAACTCGGCTAGTCCGTCGTCGATCAGGAAGTAACCGACATGAGCAGTGCGATGGTCGGCACCGTGCTGGGCCGCGGTCTTGCGGGCGAGATCGACGACCCTGAGCGACACGTCCTGCTCGCTGAGCGGACTGTGCTTCGCCACGTCTTCGACGACGCGCCGGTACTGGTCGCGCGTGTGAAAGTCCATCTGGCGATACACGCCCGCGGGGTCTTCCCGCAGCGTTTGCTCGACGATGCTGAGCGACTCGACGAACTCCCGCCAGTCGATGGCCTCCAACTCGCGCAGGCCGCTAATGCTGTTGCTGATGGAGACCTGATCGACCGCCTGCTGCTGGCCTTCCGACTGCACCATGTGCTCGATCGTCTGCCCCTGCTCGGCGAGCCGCTGCTCGATCCAGGTCAAAGGAACCGAGAACGTGGCGCTTTGCCCCTGCAGCCTGCGGGCCATCTCCGCGACAAACGCCGACGAGAGCGGTGGGTTCGGACGGGCCATGTCGGCGACCAGCAGAATCAGCTTGTGCGGCGTCTGCTCCGCGCAGGCGATCATCTGCTCCGACCAGTGATCGGCCGCCGAGCGCGCCAGCGTCCCTTTGGCGATCCGGGCGGCGACGCGGCGCAGATTTTCAATCAGCGCCTGGCGGATCATGATCGGAACCGCCCACAGTTCCCCCAACGTCAGCGGCCGTCGCCGCTGATACGCCGCGACGAAGGCCCTGAGCCGCTCGGCGTCGATCCGGCCATCGACGTGGGAGATCAGCTCCAACGCCAGGTCGTACACCAGCGGATAACCAGCCGACGGGCCGTTCTGCAAGCGCGGCAGATCGCGGCTGTAGCGCTTCGGCAGATGCCGCCGCGCGGTCCGGATCTGCTCTTCGATCAGATAGAAATTGTCGAGCAGCCACTCGCTGGCGGGGGAGATGCGGTGCTTGCGCTCCACCGCCTCCGTGACGATCTGGTGCGCTTCCAGCAGCACGCTCTCGTTGGCGGCCAGCCGGGCCAGCAGCCGATCGGGCCCCGCATGCGCGTCGATCTGATGCCAGTTCGCGAGGCTCTCCGCGTGTTGTTCGAGCTGCGCCGCACTGAACAATTCCGAGCGCAGCGGCAAATCGTCGCCGAAGTCTCGGAATAAACCATCCACGCCAATTCGCGATTGGAATCGCTCCAGGCGGTCACGTATCGCTTGACTGTTCAACCTCAACGCGCGAGTCTCCGGAAGGGCGAAGATGGTTGATGACGCCCTACGCTTAGATCATTGCGTAGCCGGCGTGTCGGACTCAAGAGCCTTTGGACGACTGTACCACATCCGCACTCGCGCCAATGCGCTCAGCCGTTCATGCACTGTTCTGAGAGCGTCGCGCGTTGGCCGCCCCAACCATCGATGTCGGCCCGCCCGCCGTCCGGAAGTGGCGGGTCGAATTCCTGTCTCCGTTACGAACCCGGAGGCATCCGCGAGCCTAGTTCCGGGCTTTGAGCAACGGCGAGGAATTCGGCGACGGCGTCGCGTTGTCGCGCGGCGGCACGCCGGCCGGCGGCAGCGGACAGCTCACGCTGTGCTGGGTCCACCACGCCTGCCAGCCGGTGATCCCGGCGGCCCAGCGACTGCGGTCGGACTGCCAGTCTTCGGCAGTGAGTCCCTGGGTTTCGCGCGTCAGCCGCGTGAGCGCGCCAGCGGCCGAACTGCGGATGAAGGCGTCGGCGTCCTCCAGCAGTGCGATCAGATCGGGCACCATCCAGATCGGAGCGGTGTCCGACAAGATCTGCATCGCCGTCTGACGGCGTTCGCGTTCGGCGTCCGCCTTGGCCGTTTGCACGTACCGCAACAACGGCAGCGCTCCGTACTCGCCGAGGTTGCGCAAATCCTGCTCGAACAGGAACGATACTTTCGCCCGGCCAATCCGCGCGAGCAGGGCGTCGACGCGACGGGATAGCTCCGGGCTATTGTGGCCTTCGCGCGTCATCAGCGGCTGCATCCAGCGGCTGGCGAGCAGGAATTCGTCCGACGACTGCCGCACCGACAATTCGCCTGCGGTCGGCGAACAGGCCATGCCGGACGTGAGCGACTGCTGCCCCCTCTCCGTCGCGACATCCACCACGCCGGAGACCGCCAGAATGCGGAACGCCCCGTCGGGCGGGAGCGACGCGAGGCTCTCGGACTCCGTCGCGCAGGTCCACGTCGTCTCCGTAGCAGCCGGCTGGGCAGCCGTCATCCGCAGCGGGCTGCCCTTGACGGACTGGCACCACAGTTGACCGCCGACGAGAGCGATTTCGTCCACGGACGGCAACGCGATCTCGGTCTTTTCGTTCAACCGCACGTGACCGCCATCCGGCGTGACGAGTTCGCACAACGTGGCGGCTTCGGTTCGCAAACCGCTCTCGGAGGGACACGTGAAGTTGGCAATCCGGCTCTGGGGCACCGTCTCCCAGTCCGACGCGGCATTTGGCTTGAAGAACAACGGCCCCGTCGCCAGCACGACGCGCGCCACGGTGGGCTTCGTTGGCTCCGAAGCCGCAATCGGCGTTTCGGTCACGGTCGGGCCGATCACCGGCTGTTGCGGACGGGGCCGCTGCCCGAACAGCAGCGCCGCCAGTAGAAAGCCCACAGCGGCGGCGGCGAGAGACCGAGCCGCGTCCCGCATCTCGAATCGACTCGGACGCGCGACCGGCAGCTCTGCCTGCCATCGCGCAACGGCCCGATCGGCCACGGCGGTCGATTGCCGGCGGACCGCTCCGAGCGCCTGCACCAGGACGCCGTCGAGCGATTCCAACGTGTCGCGTGCCGTCCGGCAATCGGCGCACTCGGACAGATGCGACTCCACGCCCGCCCGTAGCGCAGCGTCGAGCTGTCCGTCGACGAGCGCGTTGAGTTGTTCTCGAATCTGTTCGCAGTCCATCGGCATCATCGCACCAGAGAAGCCAGTTTGCGGGCCATTAGTTCGCGGGCTTTGGCTAGGCGGCTGTTCACCGTCGCCCGGCTCACGCCCAACAACTCGGCCGCATCGTCGTAGGTCAGATCGTCGAAGTAATGCAGCAGGATCACTTCCCGCAAGTCTTCGGGCAGGGCGTGGATCTCGTCGAGCAACCGGCGGCGGGAGTCTTCGTCTTCGATCCGTTCGGGCGGGGTTTCTGCCCGGTCCAACGGATCGAGGGAATCGTCACCCAGCCGCGAAAACGGAATGTCCGCGGTCGCGCGCGATCGCAGCCAATCCCCGCAGACGCGGATGGCGATGCCCCGCAACCACGGCCCGAACTTGTCCGGGTTGTCGAGCGTCGCCAGACCCCGCAAGCCGCGAAACAGGGTTTCCTGCGCCAGATCTTCGGCGGCGCTGCGACAACCGATGCGGGCGCAGCAGACCGCCAGCACGCGCGCCGACCAGCGCCGTGCCAACTGTTCCGTGGCAGCTCGCTGTCCGCCCCGAGCCAGGCAGACTAGTTCCGCGTCGGTCATCCGCTCACCGCATGTTTTGTGTGCCACGGCTGTGTCAGCAGCGATCGGGGGTGCCACTGGCGGCGGGCTTCGGTCGCCAGTGCTGGTTTGGATTCGGAACAAAGACACTGGCGGCCCAAAGCTGCCGCCAGTGGCACCCAAATCCCTGTCAACTCAGATCCGTTCAATCACCAGTCGTTTCGACACACCGACTAGGTTACCGATTTTCTGCCAATCCGTCGGGAAATCGGGAAATCGAGAGAAATGAGCCAGTCGCCTTCGCCGGTCGTCACGACTGAGTCACGGTTGTCTCGCGGTTTCTGATCGACGCTGTCTGCTGTCGGACCGCGAGCATACCGCGCGGCTTTCGCCGTCAGGAGGTCTCCGATGAAGTTCTGGCACATCACCGGGCTGTCTGCATTGCTGTTGAGTGGCGTCGGCTGGGCCGCCGGCTGGCTGCCGTGGTCGGGCCGCGGGGAATCCGCCGCAACGACGGCCCTGCTGGCGGCCGATCGCGACGCGACGCCGGACCAGGCCGTGCCGCTGATCGTCCACGAGTGGGGCACGTTCACGAGCTTCTCCGGGTCCGACGGCGTCAAACTGGAGTTTCGACCTCTGGAAGAGCGGGACTTGCCGGGATTCGTCTTCAATCGGTCCCGGCACAGCCTGCCGTCGCTGTCCAAAAACTCGATCCCGGCGATCCAGCGGATGGAGACGCCGGTGACGTACTTCTATACGCCGGTCGAGCGGGACGTGACGGTGCGGGTGTCGTTCCCGCAGGGATTGTTGACGGAATTCTATCCCCCCGTCCGTTCGCTGGGTCCGAAAGTGGAAGGCAACGGGTTTCTGTTTTCGCCGGTTGTGGAGACCACATCGCCGCCACTGAAGGACTCCTGGCTCGACTGGGGCCGCGTGCATCTGATTCCGCCGGAGTCGTTGCAAGCCAAGGTCGAGGATGCCGAGCTGTCGCGGCGGATCGGCCGGCACGTCGAACAGACGATGCTGCCCGACGCCGGCACGTATCAGCACTACGCGGCCGCCCGGGCGACCGATTCCGCCATCGTGCAGGTGCGGCATCTTCCGCAGACCGGTCCGGACGCCAACGTGGTGCCGACCGCCGATTACTTCGAGAAGTTCCTGTTCTACCGCGGACTGGGGAACTTCGAGTTGCCCCTGACGCTGACGGCGAACCCGGATGCCAGTTGCACGTTGCGGAATTCGGGACGGGATGAGATCCGCTCGCTGTTTCTGGTGACGGTGCGCGGCAAGGAGCTTCGATTCCGGCAATACCCGAGCATCGCCGCCGGGGCGACGCTGGACCTCCAGCCCTCGAACCAAACCGCGACGCTGGATCAGCTCTCCGACGCGGTCGCGAGCGCGCTCGTCGCCGAGGGGTTGTACGAGAAGGAAGCCCGCGCGATGGTCAGCACCTGGCAGACCTCATGGTTCGGCGAAGAAGGGACGCGGCTGTTCTACATCCTGCCGCAGAGTGTGACCGACACGCTGCTGCCGCTGGAGATTACGCCCAAACCCACCGAACAGGTGCGGGTGCTCGTGGGGCGGATGGAGATTATGACCCCCACGCAAGAGCAAGAGGTGCTGAGTCTCGTGCAGCGCAGTTTGACCGCCCGCGGCGACGTGGCCAAGGGCGTTCCCAGCCCGTTGCTGCCCGAACTGCTCAAGCTGGGCCGCCTGGGAGAACCGGCGCTCGTCCGGGCCCGGCACCTCTCGACCACAGACGCCGTCAAGCACGAAGCCCAGCGGCTGATGGCCGAACTGCGGGAAGAACGCACCAAAGCGGTTCAATAGTGAGACGGCGTCGGCACGATGCCGGTTCACCTCCATGATCCCGATTCTTGATAGTGTCCTAATCAGCTCATAGTTCCGCCTTTAGGCGGCTCGAACCGCCTAAAGGCGGAACTACCAACATGGTGTCACGCTCCACAGAGTCGAAATTAGGACACGACCCGATTCTTCATGTCCCACATTTCGCCGTGCAGGTGCCTCCGCGATACCAGCCAGGGACCGGCGGAATCGCTGGAATCACGGCTCGTTCCCACTCTGCGGCGCGAAGACGTCCGCAATCGCCTTCAGCACGCCGTCGCGGAAGGGTTGGGTCTGCATCTGCGGCACCTGCGTCAACAGCACGATGATCACGTCATTCTCGAAGTCCAGTTGCGCCAGCGTCCCCGAGGCGCCCGTGTGGCGGATGCGGACGCCGTCGCCGGCCGCATTCGTCTTCATGACGTTGAAGCCGAGTCCGTAGCCCGTGCGTCCCGTGGCCGGTTGGCGTCGATAGAGCGCCTGCAGCGACTGTTCGGCGATCAACGGCTTGCCGTTCACCTGGCCGCGGTTACGATGCAGCAGCAGGAATCGCCCCACGTCGTCCACGGTCGAGATCAGGCTGCCCGCTGGATTCGGGAACGCGGCGGCTGCCAGGCGGCGACCGGCGGGATCGAGCTTCACCAGCGTGCCGTCTTTGCGTTCGTAGGCTTGCGGGATGCGCGCTTTCAGTTCGTCGGACGGCCGGAACGTGGCCGTTTCTGCGCCGACGGGAACCAGCAGTCGCTCCTGCATGAGCCCGCCGAATTCCTGGCCGGTCACGACTTCAGCAATCCGCCCGGCGACCAGATAACCGAGCCCCGTGTAGGCATACACCGTCCCCGGCTCAGCGGCCAAGCCCTGCTTCGGGAGGTCCGCCACCGCTTCGGCGAGCGTCCCCTCCGACTTGATGCGCCACTGCCCGGCATCAATGGCGGCCTGTCCCGGAAAGCCTGCGGTATGCGACAGCAGCTCGCGAATCTTGATCGACCGCGACGCCGCCTCTTTGCCGCGGACCGTCATCCCCGCGAACTCCGGCAGGTACTTCTCGACGGGATCATCCCATGCCAGCTTGCCTTGCTCGACCAGCATCGCGAACAACGTGGCAGTGTGCGGCTTGGTCAGCGACGCAATCCGGCAGGGGGCGTCGACGGCGAACGGCTGCCCGGTCTCCAGCGACGCCACGCCGACGGCTTCGCGAAAGACCGGCTCGCCCCGATGAACGATCAGCAAGGCCCCGCCGGGAATGAACTTCTGCTCGATGCCCCGCTGCAGCGCGTCGCGAATGCGACTCCGCTGCGCCGCGGTGAACCCGTGCCGCGACCAGGCCTCTTCGGCTGGTGATTCCTCGGCCCGACTGCTGCACGGCGTCATTCCGACAGTCAGACAGAGAGCCGCAGCAACTGCGAATCGGCAGACCTTGACGCGATTCATGAATCGACTCCTTCGCAGGGAACCAGCCGAGGGCGTCCGGGAATTGGTGAGATCAGAATACCTGAGAAACTGTTTCCAAACCGCATGGTCTTTACGCCGAAGGCGTTGCATCTCACAGCCCAGGGTCGCGAGTCGGCGAGCGCACCCTGGGTGGCGATCGATGATGAACCCCATACCCTGAAAGGGTTTCATCACGGTTGGAGGCCGTCCGTGGTGCGACCCTTTCAGGGTCGATGCGCCGCGGACGCCATGTCCCCAGGGTGCGCTCGCAGACTCGCGACCCTGGGCTGTGTGATCGAACGCCTTCGGCGTATTCGATCTCAGGTCAATGTTCCGTTACCAATCGCAACGACCGCGAACAAGATGGCCGATCCCGCGCTCACTCCCACGTCAGATTAACCAACTCCCCGTTCTGCTTGTGGGCCGGATCAATGGTCCGCAGGCTCAGCGTCAGTCCGTTTTCGCGGACTTCGGCCAAGACCCAGCCATTCGGTTTTCCGGCCGCGAACACGTAGGCCACCGGCGGCAGGTTGATCAACTGCAGGTTGCCGCGGCGCGTGATCGTCCAGTTATGAGAATGGCCGAACAGGAACGCTTTGACGTGCTTGTGGCTGCCGAGCAGGTCCATGAACTCGGCCGTGTCCTTGATGCCGCCCCAGGGCTTCCCCTCGGCCGGCGGATCGAATTGCGGGGTGTGATGGGCCATGACCAGCGCCGGCTTGTCGGGCCGGGCCGCCAGCGCCTTCGCCAGCCACTCCCGTTGTTCCGCGCCGATTTCGCCGGTCACCACATCGACCTGCGTCAGCGTATCCAGGAGAAACCAGTTCGCGTGCGGCGATTCGATGATCGTGACGTGCTTCGACTCCAGCAGCGGCCGTTCGGGCTTTTGCGACTTCAGCGCGTCGTACAACGGACCGCGGTCGTCGTGGTTTCCCATCGTCACATGCAGCGGCAACCCGGCGTCGCTGAGCGGGGCCACGCATTGTGCCAGGTTGGCATAGTCGGCCGGCAACCCCTTCAGGTAGGCGCAATCGCCATTGATGATGACGCCCGCCGGCCTGGTCTTGAGCGCGGTCACCTCCCGCACGACCTGCCGCAGGTTGTTCGTCATGTTCGTCTCGCCGCTGGTCACCTCCGGCGAGTTGGGAACGTGCGTGTCCGACAGCAGCGCCCAGAGATGCGGGTTGGCTCCCGCGTCGGCCCCCCAACCGCTGCGGAGCATCGTCAGTCCGGCCGCCGCAGCAGCGCCCTGGGCCAGGAAGGAACGACGAGACAGCGGCGCGACATGCAGGGGCATGGGACGGACTCCGGCGTGATGGAGAATGACCGCTCGGTGAGCGTGGATAGGTCACATCACACCCCGAGGCCGCACCGAATGCAACCGGCGATTCGATTCCGCCTGCCCTCTGAACTGCCATCGACCGTGTTACAATTGGCCGATCGTCACCGGTCGCAAAGGAGTTCACAAACGTCCGCTCAAGCCCACAACCCGCTGCACGGCGTCACGCTGGCCATGATGCTCGAACGGCTGGTCGCGCATTATGGCTGGGACGAACTCGGTGCGCGGATTCCGATCCGGTGTTTCACCCAGGATCCGAGTCTCAAGTCGAGCCTGACGTTTCTCCGCAAGACTCCCTGGGCCAGAGAGAAGGTCGAGGCGCTCTACCTGAGCTGTCACAAGCCGATCAAACCGTCCGACGGCCGCGGAAGCTAATCGGGACTGAGGCTTACCGTTCAGCCTGAGCGATGGCAACCTCGAAGAGGTGCCGGGCCGCGCGGCCGCTGATCGTCGTGCAGCGCAGCAACTCGTCGGCGATGCGTTGGGCGGCCGTCCACACGCCGGGTTGGTCGAGAATGTGCTCGGTCTTGTCCAACATCCGGCGTTCGAGCCGCTCGATCTGTCGCTGGCTCGCCGCCCGCATCTCGGTCAACGACCGCATCGCCCGCAGGTCGCGATCGGCGGCGTCCCAGTCGTAGCGTCCTGTGTACCGCGCCTCCGCAGCCGGCCCGCCGAGCAGAATCAGGACGTCTCGTTCCAGGACGTCCGGCGACGGCCGGGCCGCCCCCTTCTTGAGCTCGCACTGCCCGAGCCGCAAATGATTGGGCAGGATGCTGACCCGGTGCACAGGCCGACCCAGCGCGAGCGCCAAGACGGCGTGCCCGGCCTCGTGGTACGCCGTCGCGATGTCGTGGGGTGAACGATCCATGTGGGGCAGTGTATCCGATGGAAACCGGGAGGTGCGGGTGTGCATCTCAATCCTGGGTTGAAAGGGTTGAGAGCAAGTTGGTACTCCTGGATTTCAGCCGCGGAGCGGCGACAGATCGTAGCCCCA
>JAWXBB010000565.1:0-2881 GCA_034439795.1 Planctomycetaceae bacterium
CGCGTCGGCGTCGTCCGGGTATTCCTCGGCGCTGCTGTTGGCGAACACGGGAACGTCGCCGGCGAAGAATTCGACGTCATCGAGCACCGGCCGGAACGAGTGACTGGCCGCTGCGACCAGCGGGCTGTGAAACGCCGCGGCGACGGCGAGCTTCTTGCCGCGGAGATTGCGTTTGGCGAACAGATCGACGGCCCGATCGATGTCGGGCAGCCGGCCGGACAGCACGACCTGGTTCGGCCCATTGCGGTTGGCGACGACGAGATCCACCGCGCACTCGGCAATCGCCGCCTCCACTGCGGCGAGCGGCGCGCCGACGGCGAGCATCCCGCCATCGACTTCCTTGGCCGCCGCCATCAACCGGCCGCGGAGCATCGACAACCGGTACAGCACCTCGGGCCGGAACCGCCGGGAGGCGCACAATGCGGTCAGTTCGCCGTAGCTGTGGCCGGCGGTCAGTTCCGCCTTCACGCCAAATTGTTCGAGGACCGCGAGCGCCCCCAGGCTGACGGCCCCGAGCGCCGGTTGAGCGACCTCAGTGGCTCGCAACGCGGAGTCTTGCTGTTCGCGGGCCTCCGGGGTGTAAGCCGTCGGCGGATAGATGAGGTCCGACAGTCTCGGCGTCAAACTCTTGTGTGCCACGGCTGTGTCAGCCGTGCGAGCGCTCGAACCCGCTGTGATGCCTTGCACGGCCGACACGGCCGTGGCACACGAAGACTCGCACAGGACCGCGCGGTACGCCGCATCGGCCTCGGTCAGCACGTCCTGCATGACCGGGAACCGGCACGCCAGCTCGCGCAACATGCCGACGGACTGCGAACCCTGTCCCGGAAACAGCACGGCGAGCTTGCCGTCCCGTGCGCCGCGGCCGTAATGGATGCCGTCCGGCGTGGACCACGTGTTGCGGTCGGCGTACTTGTCGAGCAGCGATTCGGCCGCCGTCACCAATTGGGCGACATCGGACTTGCCCCGCTCCAGCACGAACACCAGTCGCTGCGGTTGCGACGCGGCGAACGTCGTCCGCGAGACG
Organism: Planctomycetaceae bacterium; assembly: GCA_034439795.1. Taxonomy (GTDB): domain Bacteria; phylum Planctomycetota; class Planctomycetia; order Planctomycetales; family Planctomycetaceae; genus DSVQ01. Next base: position 1,028 of record JAWXBB010000565.1, read on the forward strand.
ACGGCACGGGTGCGGATGGTGGACCACTCCGCGGATGTCTTCCACGCACTCAGTTGTCGCTTGAGATCGGCGACGGAATCGGCCGAGAACGCGGCGATCACGACTTCGCCGTCCCAGTCGGGCGTGGCGTTTGTTTGCGGCGATTCTTCCAGCACGCAGTGAAAATTGCTGCCGCCGAAGCCGAACGCGCTGACCGCCGCCCGTCGCGGATGATCAGCGGTCGGCAGCCACGGGCGCGATTGCGTGCAGACGGCGAACGGGCTGTCGGCGTCCAACAGCACGTCCTGCGGCTGGTTCACCTTGATCGTCGTCGGCAACACGCGATGCCGCAGCGCCAGCACGGCTTTCAACACTCCCGCCGCCCCGGCTGCGGCCTTCGTGTGACCGATTTGCGACTTCACCGAGCCGAGCGCACACCACCGGCCTTGGCGACCGGACGCGCGATAGACTTCCGTCAACCCCGCGATCTCCGTCGCATCGCCGACCTTGGTGCCGGTGCCGTGCGCTTCGACGAGTTCAATCGTCGCCGGCGACACGCCCGCCACGCGGTAGGCGTCGTTGAGGCAACGGACCTGGCCTTCCTTCTTCGGGGCGTACACGGCATTGCCGGCGCCGTCGCTCGACGTGCCGATGCCGCGGATGAGGGCGTAAATGCGGTCGCCGTCGCGCTCGGCGTCGGCGAGCCGCTTCAGCACCAGCATCCCCACCCCTTCGCCGAGGATCGTGCCGTCGGCATCGTCGGCGAAGGGCCGCGCATCGCCCGTCGCCGACAGGGCCGGCGTCTTGCTGAAGCACATGTACATGAAGATGTCGTTGAACGTGTCGACCCCGCCCGTGAGCACCATGTCCGACCGCCCGGACCACAGTTCCATCGCGGCGAGGTGCATCGCGCTCAGCGAACTCGCGCACGCGGCATCGACGACGCAGTTCGTGCCCCACAGGTCCAGCCGGTTCGCAATCCGTCCCGCGACGACGTTGCCGAGCAAGCCCGGAAACGAGTTCTCCTGCCACGGCACATACGACTCGCCGATCCGTTGCATGACGTCCTCGGCGACGTCATCGGCAACCCCCGCGTCCTTCAGCGCCTGCTTCCATTTGGGATGACCGAGCCGCGCCCCGAGCGGGATCACCATCTCCAGCGTCCCGGTCACGCCGAGGATGCAACCGACGCGGTTGCGGTCGAACGGTTTGCCGTTGGTTCCGTAACCGGCGTCATCCAACGCGCGCTTCGCCCCGACGAGACCCAGCAGTTGCGACGTGTCGATCGCTTCCAGGTTGCTGGGCGCGATGCCGAACTCCAGCGGATCGAACGGCACCGGCGACAGGAATCCGCCCCGCCGGGCGTAGGTCATGTCGGGCGACTTGGGGTCCGGATCGAAATAGTTGTCCGGATTCCAATGAGTCGCGGGCACCTCGGTGATGGCGTCCACGCCGCGGCGGACGTTGGACCAGAACTCTTCCGAGTTCGCCGCTTTGGGAAACAGACAGCTCAGGCCGACGATGGCGAGGGGCTGGGCAATCGACGAGGCGGGTTCGGTCATCGGCGCGGGGTCTTCGCTGGCAAGCCAACAAGGCAGACGGTCGGACGGCGCACACCTTCCACGGCAGCCTCGGGGAGAGACTTGTAAGTATATCCAGTTGGAGAGTCCGAAAGGGGTTGGATGCGGAAGGATTTTTCCAAGTGGGCGGCGTCGATTCCAGGTGGGAATCACCTTGAAGCTACCGATTGTGCGGTCCTCAGCCCCGGCGGGGCGTCAGATCGTAGCCCCAGGCGTGACAACATTTCCGATCTATGCCGCAAGTCGATGAAGCTGGATGATCCGGACGGCGTTGATGAGCAGCTTGATCCACACC
>JAWXBB010000566.1:0-11339 GCA_034439795.1 Planctomycetaceae bacterium
GACGCGCAGCCGGGCGAGGAACGGGTTCGCCGTCACCGTTCCCAACGATTGCCAGCGGGCCGACAGCGCCGCGAGATCCTGCATCGCCGGCGATGCAGGCGTCACCTGCACGGCGTTGCGGCCGCACAGCACCGTGGTCTGTGACGTTGCGTCGCCGTGCAGCCAGTCGCGGCGGCCCTGCCCGCACGCGGGGCAGTTTGAGCGGTCCCCCATGTTGTCCAGCCGGATGCTGCGGTGCGTCCCCTCCCACACGTCGACGATCGTCAGCGTCGGCTCGATCAGGTGCCGTTGCCCCGACAGCAGCTTCAGCGCGGCGACTGCCTCCAGCGACGCCACCACCTGGATCGCGGGGGCGATCACGCCGGCGGTGTCGCACGTTTCCGCGGCTCCCGGTTCCGGCGGCGATTCAATCACGCACCGCAGGCACGCCGTCTCGCCGGGGATGATCGTCATCGTCTGCCCGTGACTTCCCACGCAACCGCCGTAGACCCACGGCTTGCCGAGGTCGAGGGCGACATCGTTGATGAGGAACCGCGTCTCGAATTTGTCGAGGCCGTCGAGGATCACATCCGCGTCGGCGACCAGCTCGCGGATGTTGTGATGGTTGACGTCGGCGACGACCGGCTCGATCGTCACCGTCGAGTTGATCGCGGCCAGCTTCTTCGCGGCGGCGACGACTTTGGGGAGTTGCTGGCGGACGTCGTCCTCATCGAACAACACCTGCCGTTGCAGATTCGACCATTCGACGAAATCCCGGTCGATGATCCGCAGGAACCCAACGCCGCTGCGGACCAGCGTCTCGGCGAGCACCGTCCCCAACGCTCCGCACCCGCAGAGGACGGCCCGGCTGCCGAGCAGGGCGCGCTGCCCCGCCTCGCCGATGCCGGCGAAGCGAATCTGGCGGCTGTAGCGGTCGAGTTCGGCGGGGAGCGGTTCCAAAGGCGTTCTCATCGGAGGCTGTCGATCGATGCCGGCTGTTGATTGGAACAACAGCGGACGTTGTCATTCTGGTCCCCTCGCCCCCGGCTCTGCGGGGGAGAGGGTTAGGGTGAGGGGGCCGAGCGCTTCTCCGATGATCCGATGTGACTTGTTTCGTTCACCGGGTTGTTGATCGTTTCTGGGAAGGGGATGGTCTGACAACGAGTGCTTTGGGGAGCGTTCGCCCCCTCACCCCAACCCTCTCCCCCGAAGCGGGGGCGAGGGGGCCGGAGCCAAGATCGTACTTTGTCGATTAGAACCCGGACGGCCCCGCTTGAGAACCGTGTTTCTCGCGGGGCGGGCGAGCGGATCGAACCCGTCGCCGCATTTGGGGTCTCTCCAATCGGGAAAAAGATGCGCCGACGTTGGCGGGTTGGTTTTCGCGGGGATGGGGGGCGGGTAGAATCCCGTCGCCGGGAAGTTCCCGGTGGCGAGCCGGTAGCTCAGTTGGTAGAGCAACGGACTTTAATAGGAGTGCCCCGGCCGGAAGGCCGGACGTAGAACCGCACCATATGCTGGAACCCCCTGAGAGCCGGCGGTACGGCCCCGCGATCCGCGGGACGTGACAATCCGACGGATTGGGCAATCAGCAGGAAACCGGACCGGGACTCGCTCTGAGACCGGAACGGGCTCCTCAGAGACTTGACGTGCGGCTCCCCACCGGCCCACCTCGCCACAAGGCGGGTCCGAGGGAGATGGTAAAGTCCAGACCACAACGACGCGGTCGCTGGCGACCGCATCGGCGGGTGAAAGCCCGTGCGGCAGGTTAATCCGTAGGTCCCGGGTTCGAGTCCCGGCCGGCTCAGTGTTCTCGATGGATGACACAGCGCAGGAAGCCCAGGGATTGCGATCCCTGGGCTTCTTCGTTTCACGCTGTCTACTTTGCTGCGTGTCAATCTGGGAGAATAATCAAAACGCGCAGTCTTTGCAGTCATCCTATTCTTCTGGTCGAAATCCCGCCAGATTGGTTTGCAACCCGTCTGAACAGTGGTCGGAGACCCTCCAAGCCGGTACGGTGTTGGCCGAATCGGGTCGCCCGCATGGTTCTCCCAACCGGCAAAGTGGCGGCAGATTCCTCAATGTGCGGGCCAGTGGGTTAGTGACAGGTGGGCCCTCGCAGAGAACGGCGTCTCTGGAGATCACTATGCAACGGATGTCGAACGGCGGCCTACGGCCGTCACGCGGATCGTGTCTCTTCAGCCTCGGGATTGTGTGCCTCGCCGCCTTCAGCCCGGCGGCGGCTTCGGCCAGTTCGTGGCGGACCGACTACCCGCAGGCGAAGGAGGATGCCCAAACGCGGGGAAAACCGCTGCTGGTGACCATCACCGCCAGTTGGTGCGGGGCCTGCCGGCAGATGGAGCAACTGACGTTCACCGATTCCCGCGTGCGGCGGCTGGTCGATGAGCGGTTCGTCGCGGTGTCGGTGAACTCTGACCAGCACCCCGATGTGGTGTCGGCCTTCGGCGTCTCCGCCCTGCCGACGACGCTGGTGATTCTCGGCAGCGAACCGGTGAAACGCTGGACCGGCTTCCAGGACGCCGCGTCGTTCGCCCGCGATCTGGAAGGGCTGGCGACGGGGGGCAAGCCGCAACCGCAGGACGAGTTCGCCCCGGTGTCGGCGATCTACCCCAGCAACTCGCATCGGTTCGGCTTCGCCGGCTTCTGTCTGGTCAGCCTGCTGGACAACAACATCCTGCGTCGCGGCGAGGGGGAATTCACCGCCGAGCACCAGGGGGTGACGGTCTGCTTCCACACGGCCGAACATCGGGACCGATTCGTCCGGGAGCCGCAGAAATACTGGCCGGTCGCGAACGGCAACTGCCTGGTGACCAGCCGCGAACAGCATGCCCAGGAAGTTGGCGACCCGCGAGTGGGAGTGAAGTGGAAGGGGAAGCTGTGGTTCTTCGCCGACCGCACCCGCCAGCAGCAATTCATGCGGGCGCCGCACCGGTTCGCGCCGGATTCGCTGTAACATCGCACCCAGAAGCCCAGGGATAGCAATCCCTGGGCTTCTTAAACGCATCTTGCCCGGATTGCCAGTTTGTGGGAGCATTTCCCCGCGACGGGCGGTCGTCGGGCCGCCGAAGGGGGGAGCGTGTGCGCTGCGTAGCAGGTCGCACACCGCTTCGGGCGTGACCAACCTGCTGGACTTCACGGATGTCGTCCGCGTGGATTCGATGGCTGTCCGGCCGCCGCCCGGCCGCCGCTGCGGCATCGGGCTGGCTGACGCTCCGTCGAGACGGCTGGACGTGGCACATCGCCGCGGAGTTGCAGGACGTTGTCGGTTCCAGCCCCCTCGGTGCCGACGACAGTCATTCGGATCGCGAAGATTCTCACTCGGGCGGTGCTTCCTTTCCGGCCCCCTCGCCCCCGTCTTCGGGGGAGAGGGTCGGGGTGAGGGGGCGAGCGCTCGTGAAACCCCTCGGTTTGTACCAGGCATTTCTCCGGAGGTTGCTACTGGCCGCGCGTGACCTTGGAAAGTCGGTGAAGCGATCGCCCCCTCACCCTAACCCTCTCCACCGAAGCGGGGGCGAGGGGACCAAGACAGAGATTCTCAAGCAGACGGCGTCCCGCACGGTCGAGCGATGGACCGTCGATGGCTGCGACTACTACGCCAAGACCTTCCGAGCGACTGGCTTCGCCGAACGGTTGCGGGAACTGTTGCGCGGTCCGCATGCGCGCTGGGAGGCGAACCGCATCGCGCTCGCGATCGCGCACGGTGTGCCGACGGCGGCCATCGTCGCGGTCGGTTGGAATGACGACCGCATCCGGTCCCCCGACAGCGTACTGGTGACGCGCGGGTTGCCCGACGTGCTGCCGTTGAGTCGGCTGCGGGCACGATATGAGGTGCCGGGTGAAGCGGTGGCGATTGTCGATCGCGATGGTTTGATCGACGCTGTCGCCGATCTGCTGGCGAAGCTGCACGGTCGCGGCCTGGTCCACGGCGATCTGCACGCGGGGAACGTCGTCGTGCGACATGATGCCGACGGTTGGCGGGCGTGGCTGATCGACCTGACGACGTTGCGAACGCCGATAGGCGGCGTCACCGCGGCGGCGGGCTTCGAGAACCTGGCCCGCATCGACTACTCACTGCTGTTCACCGCGAACGACGCCGAACGCCGGCGGTTCTATCGGCGGTATTGGTCGCAACGCGGGTCGCTCAACGCTTCACTGGTCGCGATGACGCGGCGACAGGCGCTGGCCAGTTTTCAACACGCCCGACAGCGGTTCATTGATCGGGTCGGCCCGCAGGTCGATGCCGCATGGTCGCGCGGGCATCGCAAGGTGATCGCCATTCCGGGCGGTGTCGGCCTTGCCGGTCTCGGGCGCGAGTGGTTGACGGAGTTCGCCGGGAAGATTCCGGAACTGTGGGAGCACGTTTCATCAGCTGATGGGGTGCCATGCTTGCAGCTTTGGGCAAGCATGGCTTCGGAACACCATGAGAAAAAGTCACATGCTTGCCCAAAGCTGCAAGCATGGCACCCAGACCATCGCCTCGTGATTCGTGAAACACCGCTCGGACCGCGGAAGCTCCGAGTGATCCGCTTCCCGGCATCATCACCCACGACCGCGCGACACACTTGGGACGCCACGCATGCCGCGTTGCGGCGCGGCATTCCAGCCGTTGTGCCCTGGCTGTGCGTGGAGACCGACGACGCGGGTTACCTCGTCTGTTGTCAGCCAGACGACGCCGTGCCGCTCGCCGGAACCGACCGGCTGACGACGCCCGATGGCCGCTGGACCGGCATCGCGACCGTCGAACAACTCGTTCAACCCGCGAAATCGAATCCGTTGCGGCGGCGCGTGGCCGCGGTGTGGCTCGCCGTCGCGCTCTTAATGCTGTCCGGTTGCGGATGGTTGAACCGCAAGCCGACGACGGGGTTGCCGGATCGGCACACCGTCAAGGCGGAACAGCTCGTCGTGCAGAGCGACATCCGTTTGCCGAAGAATCATCCGCTCATCAAAGATCTGGAGGCGTTGCGGCAGGAGATCGCCACGACGCTCAAGCTGCCGTTGCAGGAGCAGCCGGTCACGGTGTACCTGTTCGCCGACGAGTTGCGGTACGCCCAATATCTGCAGGTGGCGTTCCCCAACCTGCCGCCGCGGCGGGCGTACTTCGTCGGCACGCCGGACGAACTCGCCGTCTATACGTTCTGGGGCGAGAAGATTCAGGAAGACCTGCGGCACGAATACACGCACGGCGTGCTGCACGCGAGTCTCAAGGATGTGCCGCTGTGGCTCGATGAAGGGCTGGCGGAATACTTCGAGGTGACGTCGCAGCCGCGCGGCCTGAACGGCGAGTACGTGACGCGGCTGGCGGACGCGCTGGGCAACGGCTGGCAACCGGACATGCGGCGGCTGGAGCAGATGGACGCCGTCAGCCAGATGCAGAAGGGGGATTACCTGGAGGCGTGGGCGTGGGTCCACTTCCTGCTACACGACGGCGACGCCGGCCGCGACGTGCTGCTCGGCTATCTCCACGAACTCCGCGACACCGCGCAACCGGGCCGACTGTCCGACCGGTTGACGGCCGCCCTTCCCGCCGCGGACGACCGCTTCCGCGCCTATGCGGCGACGCTGAAGCCCGACGTGCAAGCCGCGGGGCGGACGACACGCGGGCAAACCTCCGAGTAATCTCTTGGTTAGCCGCGACCCGGAGGCTTTGCGCAGGGGAGCGCTGGTTGGAACGCGCCACTCGTCTCGCGCGGTCCGCGCAGCGCTCCCCTCCGCGGACTCCGGGTCGCGGCTAACCGGGACGGATTCATCGAACCCCAATCGTCCCATTTGTTGCTCCGCGCATCGGCACCGGGTACGTTGACCGTCGCGGAAGGTCCGACATCCGGGAGGTTGCACCATGCGGGCGATGGCGTTGACGGCGGCGACGGCGGGGTTATTGCTGGCGGCGCTCGTGCTCGGGGCGGCGTTACAGCAGACGCCGACGCAGCCGGTCGAACTGACCGTGCTGACCGACGACAACTGAGAGCAGACGGTTCCCGTGGGGAAAGAGGTCGACGCGATCCTCGGCGACTTCGTGCTCCGCAACGCGCACCTGACCGCCGTCATCGCGCAGCCGCTCGCGACCCGCAACGCCAACATGACGACTAAGGACGTCGGCGGCTGCCTCATCGACCTCACGGTGAACGCGCCGCAGAGCGATCAGTTGAACGCGTTCTTCCCCGGCAAGAAGCAGGGGGCGTATCGGCAGGCCGAGTTCGCGGTGACACCGAAAGGGGGCACGGAATCGGCGATCGCATCGTTGCCGGCCAAGGGAGCCACCGGTGACGCCGCCGCGGTCATCGTGAAGGCCGACGGCTCCGACCAGCGGCCGGAGATCGTCACCAAATACCGCCTCGGCGTGAACGACGACGCACTGACTGTCGAGACGACGTATCGCAACGTCGGCAACGAATCCCTCGCGGTCTCCCTCGAAGACGACTTCCGTTGCGACGGCGGCAAGGAGGACATGGTCCGCAGCCCGAACGGCGCCGCGGATCGGTTCTGGCTGCACGATCAGTATTGGGGGCAGGCGTACGGCCTCGACGCCGACGGCCGCACGCTGCAACTCAACAGCGATACGCGCACGACGCAGATCAAATACGTCGACGCCGCGGGCGAATCCAAGGTGACGCTCGAGCCAGGCAAGTCGGTGACGCTGAAGCGTCGCGTCTATCCGGGGGAGAGTGCCTGGTATGTCCATGCGATTGCCGCATTCCACGGCGGTAATGATCTCTGGCCGCATAAACTTGTCTTGCAGAACGGGCGCGGGAAGCCGGCCTCCAATATTCGCGTGGCTTTGAAACGGGGGGACAACAGTTGGGGAACTGCGACAACGAACGCGCAAGGAGTGATCGGCGGCATGCTGCCCGCCGGTGACTATGTCGCCAGCGCGACCGCGTTCGGCGTGCCGGTGGGAGAGGATCTGAAGATCAAGGTTGCAGCCGGCTCGTACAATGCTCAACTGTTCTCGCTGAAGGACCTCAACTTCGGCCGCGTCGTCGCCGCTGTGACCGACGGCCAGGCCCAACCGATTCCCTGCAAGCTCGAATTCCAGCCGCTCGGCGAGACGCCTAAGCCGAACTTCGGGCCGGAGACCGCCGAGTTCGCGGTGCGGAATCTGTGTTACGCCCCGCTGGGGAAGGTGGAGCAGGCGTTGCCGCCGGGGAAGTACAACGTCGTCATCAGTCACGGGCCGGAGTACGACATCGTCGAGCAGGAAATCACGATCGCGCCGTTCGCCGACACGCCGCTGGTCGCGAAGCTCAACCGGTCGGTCAATACGAAGGGCTGGGTGAGCAGCGATTTCCACAGTCATTCCAGTCCGTCAGGCGACAACACCAGCAGCCAGCTCGGCCGCGTGCTGAACCTGGTCTGCGAGCACCTCGAATTCGCCCCTTGCACCGAGCACAACCGCATCAGCACGTACCTGCCGCACATCGAACGGCTCGGCATCGCGAAGCACATTTCCACGGTCAGCGGGATGGCGTTGACCGGCTCGCCGTTGCTGTTGAATCATCAGAACGTGTTCCCGATGAAGCACAAGCCGCGCACGCAGGACGGCGGCGGCCCGGTGACGGCGGACTCGCTGGAAGAGCAGATCGAACGGATCGCGCTGTGGGACGACCGCAGCGAGAAGCTGCTGCAGGTCAACCATCCCGACCTCGGCTGGATGTTCTACGACAAGAACGGCGACCAGCAGCCCGACGCCGGGCACGAGCGGGCGTTCCCGTTCATGGACGTGATGGAAATCCACCCCGTCGATCACGCGCTGGACCTCACGCCGTACATCAAATACCCCGACGGCCGCGGGTTCCACAACACGGTGTTCCGCTGGCTGCAGCTGCTGAACCAGGGCTACCGCATCTACGACACGATCAACACCGACTCGCATTACAACCTGCACGGCTCCGGCTGGGCGCGGAACTGGATTCAGTCCGCCACCGACGAGCCGAGTGAGATCAAATACATGGACATGGTCCACGCCGCCGAGCAGGGCCGGCTGGTGATGTCCAGCGGGCCATTCCTCGAAGTCTGGGCCACGGAGCAGCTCAAGTCTGCGCGCGTGACGGCGGGGCAGGATCTCGTCGCGACGTCGAAGCACGTCACGCTGATGGTCCGCGTGGAATGTCCGAACTGGCTGGACGTGGACCGCGTGAGCGTGCTGGTCAACGGCCGCATCGACCCGCAGCACCACTACACGCGAATGTCGAACCCCGACGTCTTCCGCAGCGGCCCGGTGAAGTTCGACCGCACGTTGGAGCTCACGCTTCCCGGCGACGCCCACGTGATCGTCGTCACCGGCGACGCAGGGGGCAACCTGTCCCGCGTCTACGGCGACCAAGGCAAGACGATGCAACCCGCCGCGGTGTCCAACCCGATCTTCATCGACACCGACGGCAACGGCTTCCGCCCCAACAAAGACACGCTGGACGCCCCGCTGCCGGTGAAGTTCGTGGAGCGGAAGTAGACGTAGCCCTCGCTCCGCGGGCGCAACGAACTTGGAGGGACAGAGAGGCATGGCGGTCGCTCATCGTTGTGACATCCGATGTCGACGCCCTCCGTTCGGCAATGCCGCTTGTGCGCCGACTTTCTCGCGTTCCGCGCGAGTTGTACACTGATCCGCTCGTGGCCCGCCGTTCGGCGGGGGTTCGGTTCCCATCGTGAGCGGGTGACAACATGCTGGGGGTGACCTGTCCGCAGTGCGCGAAGAGTTTCCGCGTCCCTCCCGAGTGGGCCGGGAGATCCGCCACCTGCAAGAATTGTCAGACCAAGATCCGGATACCGGCAGCAAACGGTTCCACCAACGGCAACGATGTCGCCGCGGAATCGCCAATGCCGGAGGCTTCGTCATCCAATGGTGCTCCCGCCAGTGTTCCCGTTGCCGGCCCGATAGCACCGCGGATGTGGTCGCGCGAGGAACTGCTGGCGGCGTTGCCGGAGCGCGTCGCGCCGGCGGGGGCGTCGGCGGGTTACACGCTGGCACTGACCGTGGTGGCCGCCGTGCTCGTGTTGCTGCCGCTGCTGTATCTCGGTCTGACGCTGCTGGTGGCCTACGGCGTCTACTGGCACTTCGCCCACGGGCAATGGCTGTTCGATTCACTCGGCGCCGGTCGCGTCCGCGGCAAGGGGGTGATCCTGCTGGTCATCGCGTGGGCCGCACCGGGAGTGATCGGGGCGATTCTGGTGCTGTTCATGTTCAAGCCGCTGCTGAGCTGGCGTCGCTTCCGCGGTCAACGGCCGACGCTGTCGCGCGCGGACGAGCCGCTGCTGTACGACTACGTCGACCGTCTGTGCGACGCGCTCGGTGCGCCGCGGCCGGTGCGGATCGACTACGACAACGCGGTGAACGCCTCGGCGGGCTTCGCGTCGAACTGGTCGTTCGTCAGCAATCAACTCGTGCTGACGCTGGGACTGCCGCTGGTCAGCGGGATGGACCTGCGGCAGGTGACGGGGGTGATGGCGCACGAGTTCGGGCACTTCTCGCAGTTCTGGGCGATGCGGCTGGGCCGCGTCATCGAAACGGTCAACGACTGGTTTGAACGCGTCGTCGAGGAACGGGACACCTGGGATGACTGGCTGGAACAGTCGTCGCAGGCCGTCGATTTCCGCATCGGCTGGGTGCTGTGGGTCGCGCAGTTCTTCGTCTGGCTGGTGCGGAACATCCTGACGGGCTTTCGCTGCGTCGGCCTGTTCTTCAGCCGGCGGCTGTCGCGACAGATGGAGTTCGATGCCGACCGGTCTCAAATCCTGGTGGCGGGGAGCGGCACGTTCGCCGCGATCTTCGAGCGACTGGCGGTGCTGGACCTTGCCGCCGACGTGGCCGAGCGGTCCGCCAGGCAGTTCCTGCGCGAAGGGAAGGCGATCGACGATTTCGCACGGTTCGTCGTGTACCATGCGAACGAGTTGCCGCGGGACAAACTGCAGCCGGTCCTGGAGGCGGTCCGCAATCAACCCGCGCCGTGGATCAGCACGCACCCGTCGGACAGCGAACGGGGCGCCGCCGCCGAGCGGATGGGGGCCACAGGCAATTACACGTTGGACTGCCCGGCGACCGTGCTGTTCCGCGACTTCCGCAGCGTCAGTCGCGAGCTGACGCGCCGCTGGTACTCGAAGAGCAGCGGCGAAGCCGTCGGTTTGGACGAACTGACGTCGGTCGACGAACTGATCGCCGAGCAGAAGCGGCGGCGCGGACGTTACGAGGCGGCGCGACGGTTCGTGATGTTCGCCGACCTGGCCCTCGTGCGGTGGGGTGAAGACCGTGGCGACCTGCCGACCGATGAAAGCCACGATGCCTTGTGGGCCGATCTGCGGACCGCCCGTCAGACGATGGAGCAGGAGCTGGCCGCCTACCGGACCGCCGCGCGGGAGTGGCAGGAGTGCAGCGCCGCCGGCAACTTGCTGCAGGCCGCCCGGTTGCCGGTGGTCTTCGGAGACAAAGTGGATCAGCGTCAGCATCCGCTCCTGGGACAGCGGCTCGAAACCAACGAGCAGATCAACACCCTCGCCAGTACCGTGGGCGAGCGCTACCAGGCCATCCGGCTGCGGCTGACCTCGTTTGAGAACGCCTGCTCCCGACGGCTGCTGCGCGGGCTGCAACTGGCCCCACGGTCATCCGGCTCGGCGGAAGCCGTCGCGGCCGAGTTGCAGCGACTCTGGCCCGCCTTTCAACGGCTGTTACCGACGACGCTCCTCATGGAAGACCACGAGCCGACGTTGAACCAGTTGGAATGGCTCTTTCGGCGTCTGGCAAAGCGACCCAACGACACGGCGGCCAGTGAGCTGCTGGAGAAGATCGCCAAACGTGGCATCGACGAGATGAACCGCATTTGGGGGCACCTCTCCGAAGTGACCTATCCGTTCGACTTGCCCTACGAGACGGAACACCTGGCGCAGGCGCTCTTGTCGCATTTCGCGGACCGGGCGAATCCTTATGCCGTCTACGGCGATTTGCGGCGGTTCGCCGACAGTTACTGGTCGCTGTGGCGGCGGCTCATCGGCCGGCTGACCGAGATCGCCGAGCAGACCGAAGCCCGTGGCGGACTGACGCCGTTGCTGACGATCGAACCGAAGATCGACTGAAAACTCACGAAGGCGCAAGCGATCGCCGGTCAACGCTTGCGGTTTCGCGATCTTCTCGATTTACGGAAATCGCAACGCGCTCACCGCCACCGCATGGTCGATCCGCACCTGGCCCATGCGGTTGATGACCCGCAGATGCAGCACCGGGTCGGCGGCCGTCCAGTCGATCTCGATCTCGCTGAAATGATTCTCCGGGACGGCGTCCCCCAGGCGGAACTTGTTCGGCTCGATCTTCGGCCACGTCTCGGTGATGCCGCTCGCCGTCACGTCGTACAGCGGATAGC
>JAWXBB010000567.1:0-5296 GCA_034439795.1 Planctomycetaceae bacterium
ATGTTGCTCATGAAGACGGTGCCGCGGTACTCCTTGGGCCAGCGGTCACCGAGGTAAATCATGGCGTCGCTATGGGAGTGGCCGCCACCGAGGGCGTCGTTGCCGCCGCTGATTCGACCGCCTTGGTCCCACATGCCTCCGCCCCAATGCAGATGATCGCTGGTCGCCGCCATCAGTTCATACGTGTACGGATCGGGATGCCCGCCGCGGTCTTTCCATCGCTCCCAGCGTGCGCCGGGCACGACGTGCCAGAAATGCTCCACCACGCTCGTGGTCGCGAAACCCTGACCGTACTCGTCGAAATCGAGTCCCCACGGATTGATCGTGCCGTCGGCGACGACTTCGAACGTGTGCTGGATCGGGTGATACCGCCAGATGCTGCAGGCGACTTCCGTTCGATCCGATTTCGCCTTGCCGGGTGCGCCGACGAGCGACGCTTTCTTGATCCCATGCCGGCCGTAGAGCCATCCGTCGGGGCCCCACGTGAGACCGTTGACGCTGTTGTGTTCGGCGTCGAGCGTCCAGCCGTCGAGGTGCACGACGGGCTCGCTGTCGGGCACGTCGTCACCGTTGCGATCGGGAATGAACGCGAGCGTGGGCGCCGTGGTGACCCAGACGCCCCCGAAACCGATCGTCAAACCGGTGAGCCGGTTGAGGTGATCGTGAAACACCTTCCGCGAATCGAAGACGCCGTCGCCGTCGGTGTCTTCAAAGATCAGCAGGCGATCGTGTCGTTCGTCGGTGAAATTCGATCCGGCGTAGGAGTAGCTCTCCGCCACCCACAGCCGGCCGCGATCGTCGTAGGCGATCGCGATCGGCTGCCGCACGTCGGGCTCGGCGGCGGCGAGGGTAATCTTGAAACCGGGTGGCGCGTGAAAGCGTGTGGCCGCCTCCCGCGGCGCCAGCGGCTGGCCGGACGGTTGCGTGTCCGCGGGACGATAGCCGTCCGCGGCAAATCCGGTGGCGCCAAGGGCGATCGCGATCGCCCAGCTCGCGAGCGAATAATGACAGAGAGGCGCCACCGGGGTGCGGCGGATAGGGCGAATTAGAAGCGAATGGGCAGCGACACGAAGATCCGGCGTAGTGCGTACTGCGAGTTGCCGGAAATGAATACGAGGTCGTTCATGATGTTGTTGCAGCGAACGCGCACGCTATAGCGGCCATTCTGCCAGGAGTAGTTTACCCCGGCATCGATCAAGTATTGGTCGCCGCGGAACGACTCGTACGTGCCGGGCGCCATGACCCAGCCCTTGAACATCAGTTTGCCGCCGGCGGTGAGTTCGAAGCCATTGCGGTTGGTGTCACGGAAGTCATATCGCGCATTGATCATCGCCGAGTTGATCATCGCCTCGATCGGTACGATGCGTCCGTCGGATGCGCGTTTGTCGCCACTGATGCCGTTGACACCCGCGAGCAGAGTCAGCTGCTTGGTGAGTTTGCCGTTCAGTTCGAGTTCGAAGCCGCGCGCGTTCTCGCCATCGGCGACGTAGTTGCGATTGAACGAGACGCTGCCGACGCCGTTGGAGCCGGGCTCGGACTTGAAATCGTTTAAGATAAATCCATCGCGGAGAATCTTGAACAGGGCGAACGACGCGGTGAGCCGGTTGTCGAGCAGACTGCCCTTCACGCCGATTTCATCCATTTGGGCGGTGACTTGAGAGGTGATAACTTCGTTGAAGCGGGGATCGTTGGCGGCCCAACCGACGGCACCGGCGCTGGGCAGAATATTGTTGTACACTCGGGCAGTAATCCGGGGATCGGCCTGTTCGCTGTGGACGTAGTAGATGGTCGCCCAGTCTACCGGTTTGTAACTCACGGAATAGCGGGGAACGTCGGTTTCCAGATCGGCGGGGGTCGTGTTGACGTTGGTCCGGCGGTTGAGCGTTTCGGTGCCGCTCTTGTCCTTGCGCCAGCCGTACATCACGTTGAGTTTATTCTTGAAGAATGAGCCGGAGTACTGGCCGAAGTAGCCGAAGCCGTCGCTCTTGTTCTTGCTGTCGGTGGTGTAAACGGAGACGAAAGTATCGGGGTTGAAACCAGCGGGCAGGGTATAATCCGGATTATATAGGCTCTGAGTCAGACCGCCCCGCTGACCGGAGCGGGTGTCGTTGTGGCCGCGCACGACGTCGTAGCCCGCCAGCAACTGGTGGGAACTCGATCCAATCTTAAGGTCATACAGGGCGTCGCCTTGAATGCGGGTACTGTCGATATTGCGAAAGTCGTGCATGTAGCTCAGGCCGACTTGAAAATCATTGGGCAACGTAGGGTGACGCAGGGCCGTGGGCGACATGGCGAACCGGCGGTATTCCTCTTCGACGTCGTTGCGCGCAATGCCCTGGCGCACCGAGAGCGAGTCGCTGAATTTATGGGTGAAGAACGCGGAGAGAGTGGTGATCTCACTCTCACGACCGCGGCCGGCCCAACCGTAGACTCGTTCCTTCGGCACGTAGGCGTCGCCCCGGAACGGGTTCCAATTCACGTTGGGGTTAATCTGTCCGAGCGAGACCTGCAGACGGAATTGTTCGTTGTTCTGCCAATAGGCTTCGCCGACCGGGCCGGGGCTTTGATTGTAAGCGAAGGAAGTGTTGACGAGCAGGTTCGTTTTCGGGCCGATGTCCCAGCGAAACGAAGGTCCAATGCCGTATTTGCGCGAGTGCATCAGCTTGCCGCCGCGGGGACCGTCGCCTTCCTCGTAGAAAATCGGGATGCGATAAGCGGTCCGGCCATTCGCAGTCAGCCGGGCGCTGTGATCGAAGTCGGCCCGGTAGAACGAGTCGGAGCCAAATGTGAGGTCGCCGATGTTGCGGTTGGTGCTGAGCGGGGTCTTGGAGATGAAGTTGACCAGGCCGCCGGCTTCGCCGCGACCCATGGCGGCGGAGGCCGGACCCTTGACGTATTCGATCCGGTCGTACAGCGCGCGGTCGCGGTTCACCGTAAGCGGCGCGATGTAGCCGTCGACGTAAGTATTGGAGATCTGGAGACCGCGGACGTAGAAGATTTCCGGCTGGTGGGTGTTGGCGCGGGGCTGGACGTTGGGCACGAACTTCGTGAATTCGCGACTATCGAAGATAAACGCGTCATTCAGAAACTCGGACGTGATGACGCCGACCGACTGAGGGACGTCGATGTAGCGCAGATTGAGCCGGGAGGACGAACTCGAGTAGTCGGCTCCGTAGCCGGTCGATGAGTCGGATCGGACTTCAAACGGGGAGAGCTTGATCGTAGATCCGGTGGATGAGGCGCTGCCGGAATCGGACGGGGAGGTCTGCGCCAGAAGTGTAACTGGGAGGGCCAACAAAGCGGACGCATGGCGAATGCACCGCGCGAAGCGTGGGGAGGGAGGCATGGGTTTTTTTGGGGGGTGAGAACTGAAGGGATGGGGAGGCGCCAGCGCCAAAGCGGCAGCACCGCGGTCAAAAGAGCGGTGGAACGATCCAAGACTAAAGGGGCGAGGCGACCGTGGGGGTAAAAAGGAGCGAACGGAAAAGACTGGGCGTCGTTAGGCCTTCAGTGCTTGGGCGAGCACAGCATACGACTTCTCGGCCGCGGCGATGGGGTCGTAGCCGGGACGATTAAAAATCTGGCTGCTCACTTCGACGACCAGTGGGCCCTCATAGCCGAATTCCCGCAGCAGCCGGAAATATTTTTTGAAATCCGTCTGGCCTTCGCCGGGAAGGAGAAAGCGAACCTGGTCGCCTTCCCACCGGGCGTCCTTCACGTGGACAAACCGCGTGTACGGTGCGAGCGGGCGCAGGGTTTCCTCCAGCGAAAGGTGGGCGAGCGCGAAGTGACTGTAGTCGTAAGCGATCGCGAGATGTGAGGCGGCGGCCTCGCGAAACAACCAAAGCAAACGGTCCGGCGTGTTCACCGCGCTCGAGACGTGCGCTTTGATGGCCACAATGACGCCGTGCTCGCGCGCGATGGCGTTCCATTCGTGCAGCCGAGCCAGCATCAGCGCCTTTTTCTCCTCCCACTCGGCTGGCTTGCCGCCGAGCACGGTTTGAATGATCGGAGGATTTTTCGGGTCAATCTCCGCGGCAAAAATGGCCGAGGTGCGGAGCATGTCGATCAAGGCGGCATGACCTTTCTCGTCAGATGTCAGGTTCAGGTTCACCAGCAGGCTCGAGACGCCGAGCCCGGAGGTCTTGATCTGCTGACAAACGTTGGCCCGGACGGCGGGCGTGAGCTTCGCGGGCTCAGTGGGGAAGCCGGCGATCAGCGAGAGTTCGACGTTGCGGTATCCAATTCGTGAACACTCGGCCAGCGCACGATCGATCGGCAGGGTCTTCATGCCGTAGAGGCTGAATCCCAAGCTCAACGATTTGGTAGGAGCAGCGCGAGAGGTCGCGGGCAGAGCGGCGAGACCGGCTGCGCCGGCGGCAAGACTGAGGAACTGGCGGCGAGTGGGGTGCATCGTCCGGGCGGGGTGAACCGGTTGAAAAGGCGGTTTGTGCGGGTGTTCTCAGGCTGCGGCGCGCCGCTGCCGTTCCTCGTCAAGCAGCCGCATCCACGCACCCATGTATTTGCCGTGGTCGTGAAACGTCCGCCCGCTGACGAGATTGCGATCGATGACGCAGGGTTCGTTCACATAGGTCGCGCCGCAGACCTCGATGTCGAAGCGGCACTTCGCGACCGTCGTCATGCGCCGGCCGCGGATGCAATCGGCGCGAGCGGGAATTTCGCAGCCGTGACAGACACTGGCGATCGGCTTGTCGTGGGCGAAAAACCAGCGCGTGATGCGGATCAAATCCGGATCGTCGCGAATGTACTCCGGCGCGCGGCCACCGCTGAAAAAGATCCCGGTGTACTGCTCTGGCACGATGTCACGAAACGCGATGTCGGCGTCGATCGTGTAGCCTTCCCATTCCTTGGTGATGGTCCAGCCGGGCTTCACTTCATGGAGCACCATCTGGTATTTCCGCTTCTCCGGCGCCGCGACGACCGGCGTGTAGCCGCCCTCCTGCAGACGATAATACGGATAGAGCGTGTCGACCGTCTCAGTGGCATCGCCGACAATAATGAGGACCTTGTTTTCCATCGGGTAAAGGGAAACTGCTGCGGCTCGAAGTGGGGTAAAAGCAGGGACATTCGGCAGCGGCCGGATGCGGCTGAAGGAGGTAAAAAGAAAGGCGTCGCAGAGTGCAAGATGAAATGATCGATCAGGTCGTTCATTTCAATTGACAGTATATTTCGGAGAGCCACCGTCCGTTAAATCAGCCGCTTGGTCCGTTGCTTCTGGCGAGGTGATCGAAGGCCCTCCGAATTCCCCCGGGGTGTTTCACCCGCGCCCCGCCCC
>JAWXBB010000568.1:0-10720 GCA_034439795.1 Planctomycetaceae bacterium
ATCCCTGCCTCCTCAGCGTTAACTTGCGGAATCGACTCCGCAAACCATCTAATCGATCCTGACAATTAGCGATAGACGGACTAGTAGGGCAGGCTCCCGTCTGCCGCTGATTGATAGATGCCGAGCGATGCCCATCAGCAATGGCAGGCAGGAGCCTGCCCGACGGCACTTGGCTCGATTGCAGAATGGGAGATGCTGAGATGCGTACCTCGATCATGCTGTTGCTAGTGTTCTCCGTCTCGACCGCCGCGCGGGCTCAGCCGCCAAAGAATGACCCGTCCGGATCGAGCGATCGTCGAGCCAGGATGATCGACTTCGTCGATCCCACCTACGGCGGACGCATCCGGCAGATTTTCAATCCGGCGGGCGACGAGCACGACCTCTACCATTACCGCTGCGTGTTCAACGCCGACAACTCCCGCCTGCTCGGCATCGAGACGCCCAAGGGGACGACCGACTACCAGGTCACGCTGTACGACGGCGACGGCCAGTTCCTGAAAAAGCTGTTCACCCAGAAGGAATACGATTGGACCCTGGCCTGGGACCGGCGCGACCCGCGCTATTTCTACACCCACAAGACCGGAACGGTCTATCGCTACGACGTGGAGGCGGGCCGGGCGGAGGCGCTCCGGACCTTCGAGAAGCCGACCGTGACGGGGCCGAGCGGACTCTCGCTCAACGAAACGGGCGACCGCCTGCTGCTGCGGATGACCGACAAGACCGTCCGCACCTACCGTCTGCCCGCATTGGACGACGAACGGATTTGCACGGTCGAGATTCCCGACGGCTGGTACGCCAACTGGGACAAGCTGCGTCTCACCGGGCACAAGGACTACTTCGCGCTCACGCTGGAGCAGAAGCAGCCGCGGCCCCAAGGCGACCGAGCCATGCCGCCCCTGACACGCATCTACGACGGCGTCACCGGAAAGCTGTTTCACACGCACGACGCCGTCAACGTCGGGCATCACGACTTCTCGTCCGATGGCAAGCTGGCCTACGTGGAAGGCTATTTCAATCAGGGGCCCGGGATGATAGTGCGAGTCGTGAACCTCGACGGCACCGAAAACCACGTCGTTTTTACAGCGCCGCGCGAGAAGCTGCGCTACGTGCGCAACTATCACATCACGTGGCCGGCGGGGGCGCACGACTGGTTCCTGCTGAGTTTCTTTCCGCAAACGGGCCGCCTGCCGCCGAGCTACGAACCTTATCTCAATGAAATCGTGCAAGTGTTCGTGGACGGGCGGAGCAAAGTGCTGGCCCGCACCGGGACGACCTGCGACGCCAACTTCTGGGCGCAGCCGCAGCAATCGGCCAGCGCCGACGGCACGCGCGTCCTCTTCCACAGCAACGGCCAATGCAACGTGGGCCGGACCGGCTACGAAAGTTCCGGGACGATTGACCAGTGCATCTTGTCCCTCGACGGCAAGTAACGGCCGTGTGCCCCGGTCGCGTGAACGATCGTCCCTCGAAGCGTCCGACGCGGCTGACACAGCCTTGGCACACGAAGACGAGGCCGGTCCGGCGCGCTGGTGTGCCACGGCCGTGTCGGCCGTGTCTTCGAGCGCTTCGCCGAGCGGCCGACGTGCCCCGTCGCCGCGGTTTGGTCTTCAGCCGCGGAGCGGCGGCAGAACGTAGCCCCCGGCGTGAGCCGGGGGTGAGGATCGCGTGGGGAATCGCAGCCCCGGAGGGGCGGCAGAAGTTCGTCGCGCCACACAGTTCTGTCGCCCCTTCGGGGCTGCGTGCGTGGGTGGGAGACGGCCCCCCGGCTCACGCCGGGGGCTACGATCTGTCGCCCCGTTCGGGGCTGAAGCCGAGGCGTTCTGTTCGGATGTTACAGACATTGTTTCGGCGAGTGGCCCCACGGTTGGGTCGCCACGCGACGCGAGGCCGGCTACCTCGCTCTTGCAAATGATCGTCCCTCGAAGCGTCCGCACGGCTGACACAGCCGTGGCACACGAAGACGAGGTTAGTGCCGCGCGCTGGTGTGCCACGGCCGTGTCGGCCGTGTCTTCGAGCGCTTTGCCGAGCGGCCAGACACACGGATTCCCGGCTCAATCCGTCGTTCCGACTGAGCCCTCCGTCTCGATTCCGATGGCTTGCGTCCCGTTGGCGGTTCTGACAAGCTACGAATGATGCTGGTGCCGGACGGGGTCCACGGCACGGCGTGAGTCTTAAACGCCTGCCAGTGACGATCTTGCACCCCTAGCTCAACTGGATAGAGCATCGGTCTTCGGAACCGAAGGTTGCTGGTTCGAATCCAGCGGGGTGTACTTCTTTCGCGGGGCGAACGGACTGCCGTCGCATCACCTTGTTCCGAGGCCCTGCCTGGGAACATTCGTTTCGACGCTCTGCGTCGCGCGTTGTTCCCACCGTGCCTGTTGGCAGGGCAGGGCGGTGAGGCAGAGACCAAGACGTGGACGGTCGCGCGCCGGTGTGCTACGCGTGTCGGCCGAGTCTTCGAGCGCTTCGCCGAGTGGCCGACGTGACCCGTCGCCGCGGTTTGGTCTTCAGCCGCGGAGCGGCGGCAGATCGTAGCCCCCGGCGTGAGCCGGGGGTGAGGATCGCGTGGGGAATCGCAGCCCCGGAGGGGCGGCAGAAGTTCGTTGCGCGACGCATGTCTGTCGCCCCTCCGGGGCTGCGAGCGTGGATGGGAGCCGTCCCCCCGGCTCACGCCGGGGGCTACGTTCTGACGCCCCATTCGGGGCTTATGTGAACCGCGTTCCGCAGCGGGCTTTCGTTCGTCGCGACTTTCGCGCAGAATGCGTGATCCGACCCAAAAGGATCACCCGCCTTGGCCAAGAAACGTCGAACGGACGCGACGCCGGAGTCGTCCGACACCCCGCTGGCTGTCGAACCCAGTCCCGTTGAGCCTGCGCCCATTGCGGTCTCCGACGAGGCCGTGGAAGCCGCCACGCAGACGCTGGGCCGGTCGCTGTGGACCAAATGGCAGCGCCGGCAGCCGTCGCTGTTTGAGCGTCGCTGGTGGGACGACCGCATTCTCGGCGTGGCGATGGCCGACGAATCGGTCAAGGTGCAGATGTTCCGCTTCGTGGACGTGCTGCCGCGGCTGAAAACGCACGAGGACGTCACGCGGCACTTGCAGGAATACTTCGACGAGGTCCGCCATCATCTGCCGTGGGCCGTCGAGCTGGTGAAGTACGGCGTCGAGCAGATTCGGCCCAACTCGGTGCTGTCACGGGCCTTGGCATACAACGCCCGTCGCAACGCCGTCCGCATGGCGAAACGATTCATCGCGGGGAGCAATGTCGACGAGGTGCTCGAATCGGTTACCACGCTGCGCGAGCAGGGGTTCGCGTTCACGCTCGATCTGCTGGGGGAAGCCGTCATCAGCGACGGCGAGGCGGAAACGTATCAGCGGCAATATCTCGAACTGCTCACCGGACTCGCCGACACCGTCAACGGCTGGCCCGAACATTCGCAGACCGACTGCGATCACCAGGGCCCGATCCCGCGGCTCAACGTGTCGGTGAAGCTGTCGGCGCTGGTCAGCAACTTCCGTCCCATTGACCCCGTCGGCACTGCCAACGCGGTCAAGGAACGGCTGCGGCCAATCCTGCGGACCGCGCGCGAGTGCCAGGCATACGTCCACGTGGATATGGAGCAGTATGCGTACAAGGATCTCACGCTCGACATCTTCCAGCAGGTGCTGATGGAGGATGAATTCCGCGACGTCGCTGACGTGGGAATCGTCATCCAGACGTATCTGCACGACGCCGACCGCGATCTCGTGCGGCTGCGCGACTGGGCCAAAAAACGCGGCACTCCGGTGTGGGTCCGGCTGGTGAAGGGCGCGTATTGGGACTACGAAACCGTGGTCTCGGCCGCGCACGGCTGGCCGGTTCCCGTCTATCAGCAGAAGTGGGAGTCCGACGCCGGTTACGAACGGAACACGCGATTTTTGCTCGAAAATCACCGCTGGCTGCGGCCCGCGTTCGGCAGTCACAACCTGCGGAGCCTGGCCCACGCGCTGGCCTGCGCGCGGGAGATGAAGGTGCCGCGCGGCGCGTATGAAGTGCAGATGCTGTACGGCATGGCGGGCGAGCTGGCGCAGGTCTTTCACGAGCTGGGCGAGCGGGTCCGCATCTACACGCCGTTCGGCCAGCTCATTCCCGGCATGGCGTACCTCGTCCGCCGGCTGCTCGAAAACACCTCGAACGATTCCTTCCTTCGGCACAGTTACGCCGACAATGTCGCCTGGGAGACGCTGCTCATGAAACCGGCCGACGTGGCGCTCGCCGCGCCCCAACCGAAGCCGTTGCCGTTGCCCGAATTCGTCAACGAGCCGACATCCGACTTCAGCCGCACCGAAGCCCGCAACGCGATGCAGACCGCGCTCGCGGCGATCTCCGACGATCTCGGCAAAGATTACGGTCTGGTCATCGGCGGCAAGACGATTCACAACCGGCCGCTGCTCGCCTCGCTGAATCCGTCGATGAAGTCGCAGGTGGTGGGCCGCGTGGCGTCCGCGACGGTGGACGACGCCGTCAACGCCATCGAGACCGCCCGCCGCGCGTTTCCGGAATGGTCGCGGGTCGCCGTCGATTACCGGTCCGAGTATCTCGAACTGATGGCGAAGGAGATGCGCAACCGGCGATACGAGCTGGCCGCGTGGCAGGTGTACGAAGTCGGCAAGCCGTGGGCGGAGGCCGACGCCGACGTCGCCGAGGCGATCGACTTCCTGCGTTACTACGCCCAGGAGATGCGCCGCCTCAGCGACGACCGCCGCGTCGATCTGCCGGGCGAGGAGAACCACTACTTCTACCGTCCGCGCGGCGTCGCCGTGGTCATTGCCCCGTGGAATTTCCCGCTGGCGATTCTGACCGGCATGACGGCCGCCGCGCTGGTCACCGGCAACACGGTCATCATGAAGCCCGCCGAACAGTCGTCGGTGATTGCGGCGAAGTTGATCGAAATCATCCACGCGGCCGGCATCCCCGACGGCGTCGTCAACTTCCTGCCGGGCATCGGCGAAGAGATCGGCCCGCAACTCGTCGGCAGCCCCGACGTCGACCTGATCGCGTTCACCGGCTCGCGGTCGGTCGGACTGTCCATCAACGAGCTCGCCAGCCAGCCGCACGGCGAGATGAAGTCCATCAAGCACGTCCTCGCCGAGATGGGGGGGAAGAACGCGATCATCGTCGACAGCGACGCCGACCTGGACGAGGCCGTCGTGGGCGTCGTGCAGAGCGCGTTCGGTTACGCGGGCCAGAAGTGTTCGGCGTGCTCGCGGGTGATCGTGCTCGCCGATGCCTACGAAGAATTTCTGAAGCGATTGGTGGACGCGACCAGGGCGCTCTCAGTCGGCCCGTCGGAATTGCCGGGGACCGATGTCGGCCCGGTCATCGACGAGGAAGCCTATCACCGCATCCGCGAGACCATCGAAGAGGCCAAGCTCGAAATCCCGTGCGCATTGCCGGGCTTCGCGATCAAGATGACCGAAGAGGACGGCTGGTACATCGCCCCGCACATCTTCCGCGACGTGCCGCCGGAATCGAAGCTTGCCCAGGAAGAAATCTTCGGACCGGTGCTGGCGGTGATGAAAGCCCGCGACATGTCGGAGGCACTCGCCATCGCCAACGGCACCGACTACGCCCTCACCGGCGGCTGCTACAGCCGCAGCCCCGCCAACCTGAAGCGTGTCCGGCAGGAGTTCCAGGTCGGCAACCTGTACCTCAACCGCGGCATCACCGGCGCGCTGGTCGCCCGCCAACCGTTCGGCGGCTTCAAGCTCTCGGGCATCGGCAGCAAAGCGGGCGGCCCCGATTACCTGCACCAGTTCCTGATGCCGGTGAACATCACCGAAAACACGTTGCGCCGCGGGTTTGCCCCGCCGACGGAGGAGGGAGCGGCCGCCGTCGAGACGGAACCGGAGGCGAAGCCGCGCGCGAAACGGAAAACGCGCGGCGAGTAAATGCCTTGTAGGAGCCGGGCCGTGTCGGCCCGGTCTTCGCTTTCCGCTCGACGAACGAAGACCGGGGCGACACGCCCCGGCTCCTACTCGCATTTGTCGCCGGTGTGGACCGTGCGCCCGCGGAGAAAATCGCCCGCGGGCATGGGGCGTTTGCCGTCGGGGTGGACTTGCGTAATGCACAATGAGCCGTCGCCGCAGCGGACGGTGAATTGCGACGCATCGACGGCGATGATCGTCCCCGGCGGTAAGGGATCATCGCTGTCCATCGGCACGGCGTGCAGCACCTGCATTCGCAGCGGCGGCTTGTCTGGCTGATGCAAGAGCGTGAACGGACCCGGCCACGGCTGCATGCCGCGGATATGGCGTTCGATGTCGATCGCCGACCGCGTCCACGGGAGGCGGCCGTCCTGCTTGTCGAGCTTGCCGGCGTGCGTGGCCTGGGCGTGGTCCTGTTCCACGGCGTCAATCGTCCCCGCTTCCAGGCCGTGGATGACGTCCAGCGTGAGCGTTGGCGCGAGATCCGCCAGCCGGGCTTCGAGCGCGCCGGTGGTCTCATCGGCGGCGACCGGCGTGCGGACGACGCCCAGCATCGGACCGGCGTCGAGTTCGGGCACCAGCCGGATGATCGTGATGCCCGCGTCCGCGTCGCCGTGCAGAATCGCCGCATGAATCGGCGTCGCCCCGCGATGCTTCGGCAGCAGCGACGCATGGACGTTGATCGTCCCCAGCCGCGGCATGTCGAGAATCTCGCGCGACAGAATCTGCCCGTAAGCCGCCACGACGAACAGATCGGCGTTCAAGGCCCGCAGCGCGGCGACCGACTCCGATGTCTTGATCTTCACCGGCTGCAGAATCGGAATCGCGCGCCCGGCCGCCAGCTCCTTCAGCGGGTTCTGGTGCCGATGATGCCCCGGCCCCGTCCGATCCGGCTGCGTCACCAACCCGACGACGATGTGCGGACTCCCGCACAACGCCTGAAACACGGGCTGCGCGAGCCGCCCCGTTCCGAGAAAGACAATGCGTAGGGACACGCCTCACGCCTCACTGCTAATGCTGGGTGTCAGTGGCACCCGACGCCGCGAACGAATCAGTCAAAATGCCCAGTGCATTTATCCACAGATTTCACAGATTCCGCAGATTGAAAAGCTGACAGAGGACTGAAGAAATGAAACTTTGGCCTGCCTCTCTGTCTTGAATCTGCGTCATCTGTGAAATCTGTGGAAGAAACTTCCTCGCATCGAAGCCGATTCGTTCACGGCGCTAAGTGGCACCCGACGGTCCGAATTCCTAACGGCTAGCGCCTAATACCTTACTTCGGCTCCAACTGTTTCAACCGCTGCTTCACCGCCTCATCGTCCGGGAACTTCCCCTCCGTCTGCCAGCGGCGGTATTGCGTCTCGAAGTCCTCCAGCATCGGCTCCGAAGTCTTGCGGATCGAGTCCGTCATGCGGTCGATGAACAGCACGCCGTCGAGGTGGTCCGATTCATGCTGCACCGCGCGCGAGGCGAGCTCGTCGAGATCGTACTCGAAGACGTTCCCGTCGAGGTCGAACGCCTCGACGATGATCTCCGCGGCCCGCTTGATGTCGCCGTAGAGGCCGGGGAAGCTGAGGCAGCCCTCCTCCCCTTCGGTGGTCCCCTTGCGCTTCAGGATTTCCGGGTTGAGGAACACCAGTTCCTCATCCTTCGCGTCCTGTTCGCCGGCGAGGTTGAGCACGAACAGCCGGTACGGCAACGCGACCTGGTTCGCCGCCAGGCCGATCCCCTTGGCGGCATACATCAGCTCGAACATCTCGTCGACGGTTTTGCGGAGGCTGGCGTCGATTTCCTGGACCGGCCGCGATTTCCACCGCAGCGCGGGATGCGGGTAAGGCACGATTTCCATGGCGATGGCAAAGTCCGTGGGCTGTGAATTCCGCGACGATCCGAATCGCCCAGTATAGATGCCGCGGTGGACGGGGTCGAGGATGGCCCGTTAGCCGCGACCCGGAGGCTTTGCGGAGGGGAGCGCGTCGTGGAGCGCGCATGACGTGATGCGCGCTCCACGAAGCGCTCCCCTCCGCAAAGCCTCCGGGTCGCGGCTAACCCAAGCCCTCGCGATTCTTCGTTTGATCCGTCACAATTTCACGATGTCCGACCCGCTCCCCATGTCCCGCCCCGCGCCGCGCCTCACCGGCCGCATCAAAACCGAGCCCGAGGACTTCATCGTCGAGGAGCTCCCCGCGTATCTGCCGTCGGGCGAGGGGGAGCATCTGTTTCTGTGGATCGAGAAGCGGGACGTCCCCGCCGAGCAGTTGCTGCGGCACGTCGCCCGGTCGCTGGAGGTCGATCAGCGCGACATTGGGGCCGCGGGGATGAAGGACCGCCGGGGGGTCACGCGGCAGTGGATGTCGGTCCCGGCCCGCGCTCACGAGCGCGTCGCCGGGATCGACACCGACCGCATCCGCGTGTTGTCGCAGTCGCGGCACGGCAACAAGCTGCGGACGGGGCACCTCACCGGCAACCGGTTCTCGATCCTGGTCCGCGACGTCGCCTCATCCGAAGGACCGATGGATGCCGCGGAAGCGGTCGTACAACTCACGCCCCTGGTGGATGAAATCCGGCAGTTCGGGTTCGCGAACTTTTTCGGCGATCAGCGCTTCGGCCGCGAGGGGGAGACGCTGCAACTCGGGCTGGATTTGCTCGCCGGGCGGAAGACGCCGCGGGATATTCCGTATTCGCGCAGGCGGTTCCTGCTGAAGCTGTCGCTGTCGGCGGTGCAGTCCGATCTGTTCAACCAGGCGCTGAAGCGGCGGATCGTGGACGGCCTGCTGCACACGGTCCTCCCCGGCGATGTAATGGAGGTCGTTGCCAGCGGCGGCAAGTTCACCGCGGAGGATGCCACCGTCGAGCAACCGCGGAGGGACGCCGGCGAGACCGCGATCACCGGGCCGTTGTTCGGTCCCAAGATGCGGCTGCCGACGGGCGCGGTCGCCGAGCGCGAAGGGCGACTGCTGGAGCAATCGGGGCTGACGATGGAGTCGTTCCGCACATTCCCCGATCTGCTGTCGGGGACGCGGCGGCCGTATGCGATCCGGCCGGGGGAACTGTTGCTGACTGCGGACCCGGACGGCGTCAGGCTCGACTTCACCCTGCCGCCGGGCGTGTACGCGACCACGCTGCTGGGCGCGTTAATCATTCTGGAAGGCGAGCGGGGGGCGTCAGCCCCCTGTGATGCCGCGGAGTGAACTCACCGAGGGTGCCACTGGCGGCGGGCTTCGGCCGCCAGTGCGCTTCCCGCCGGGGGTTAAGACACTGGCGGCTCAAAGCTGCCGCCAGTGGCACCCCTCCCCGACACGTGTCAACTCAGATCGGTTGAACCACCACGACCGAATCACCGCGGCCGCGGGTCGAACGTCGATCCGTCGGCGTGGGGGTCGCTGTCGAGATCGGACAGCCGGAAGAGAACTTCGTCGCCGTCGAATTCGACGACCGTCAACCAGTGATCGCCGATGCGGACGACATCGCCCGCCGCGAGTTCCAATTCAATCTGCTGCACCGCCGACCTCCGTGCAGGTTAGCTCCGTCCGTGACACGCGGCGGCATGATAGCAGGGTGCGGTCCGAGGGGCAAACTGTTTCGGCGACGAATGCGATCTCCCAGCGCAATCTCGTTAGCCGCGACCCGGAGGCTTTGCGCAGGGGAGCGCTGGGTGAAGCACAGAACCCGTGATGCGCGCTCCACGAAGCGCTCCCCTGCGCAGAGCCTCCGGGTCGCGGCTAACGGGCGCGATCCAGTTCATCGAGTAGCGCTCGTGGCGCGCCGATGTCCAGCACGTGAACGGGGCCGGTCCATGTCGCGGATTCCGGCGTGTCGAATCCGATCTTGCGGGCGACGAACGTGCCCGTCAGCGTGGCCCGCACGCAACTGCCCAGCGGTCGGCCGGTGTCGCAATCCAGGCCCGACGGCAAATCGACCGCGAACACTTTGCGGCCGGAGTCGTTGATCGCTGCGATGGCCGTCGCAAACGGCTCGCGCACTTCGCCGGTGGTTCCGGTTCCCAGCAGCGAGTCGACGATCCAGTCCGCGGCGTTCAGGGCCTGCAGCCACTCGGGGCGCGACGCCGTCGCCATGTGCCTCATCGGGGTGCCGGCCCACGCGATGACGCGGTAGTTGACGGCAGCGTCACCGGTGAGTTGCTGCGGGTCGCACGCCAACAGCACGCGGATGTCACAGCCGCGGTTCTCCAGATGCCGGGCGATGACGAAGCCGTCGCCGGCGTTGTTTCCCTTGCCGCAGACGATGGCGACCGGGCCGGCGAGGCCCTGCGACTCCAGCAGCGCGGCCGCGTTGCGGCCGGCGTTCTCCATCAGCACGACGCCGGGCAGACCGTACTGCTCGATCGCCCGGCGGTCGATGTCGCGGACTTCAGCGCTGGTGAGGGAACGCATGCGGTGACGGTCCGGGAAGGATAACGGTTGATCTGTTTTGGCCCCCTCGCCCCCGTCTTCGGGGGAGAGGGTCGGGGTGAGGGGGCGGAGCGCTCCCTGCCGTGTTCAACACTCACCCGAAGCGTGAGCGAGGGCGGTCCGGCCCAGTGACCCGGACGCTTGGAGCGTCCGGGTCACTCATGGGAGCGCTCGCCCTCGCTCACGCTTCGGGTTGGTATTGCTCGTGACCCTGCGAAGCGTTCGGCCCCCCCACCCTAAACCTCTCCCCCCCAGGCGGGGGGGGGGGGGGCGGGCAAGAGCGATTTCGTGGCGACGTTGGGCGGCATATTCAAGCGCGCCGGCGCATTGGTTGGGGGGG